>JADGOM010000034.1 GCA_017882925.1 Acidimicrobiia bacterium
CCCGCCCTTGCCCGCGACGATGACCACCCGTGAGGTGGAGCAGAACCGCTCAAGCTCCATTCTCCGATGCTACGGGAGCCCGATGCCTCGCCCCTACCGGCGGCTCCGCCGTCCGGTCGCCATGCTCATCCTCGGTCTCGCCGCGATCGTTCTCGCGGCCGATCTCGGCGCACCCGCATTCGCCGCCGGCCGCGCGGCGCAGCCGCCGGTCGGCAAGCGCGGCATCGGCGTCCTCCAGGTCGAGGGACTCATCGATCCGCCCAACTCCTCGCTCATCCTCGGCGCGATCCGCGATGCCAACCGGGCCCGCTCGACGCTGCTGATCCTGCAGGTCGACTCGAGCGGGGCGGTTGCGGTCGACTCGCAGAAGCTCATCGCCGCGGTCTACGACTCCAAGGTGCCGGTGGCGGTGTGGGTCGGCCCCTCGGGTGCCCACGCGCGCGGCCTGGCCGCCGCGCTCGCCGCGGTCGCCCCGGTCGCGTCCGTGTCCAACGGTTCGAGCGTGGGCCCGCTCCTCCCGCTCCGGCTCGACGAGCCCCACGGCAAGGTCTCGGTGCAGGGCCGCGAGGTCGCGGGCAAGGCCCGCATCGTCGCCCGCAAGGACTACGGCGCGACGGACGCGAAGAAGGCCGGGGTCGTCGACTCCGTGCAGCCCACGATCGGCGAGTTCATCGTGTCGCTCAACGGCAAGACCGTGAACGGCACGAAGCTCTCCACCGCGCGCGTCGTCGGCACGGGCAAGGGGCGGCGGCTCGAGCCGAACCAGCAGGTCAACTTCGGGCGGCTCTCCCTCCCCGACCAGGCGCTGCACACCCTGATCCGCCCGAGCGTCGCCTACTTCCTCTTCGTCGTCGGGCTCGCGTTGATGGTGTTCGAGTTCTTCACCGTCGGCATCGGCCTGGCCGGCGCCACCGGCGCGCTCGCCGCGGTCGGCGCGTTCACCGGCTTCTCGCACCTGCCCATGAACTGGTGGGCGGTCGCGCTCCTCGTCGTCGCGATCCTCGGGTTCACGATCGACGTCCAGGCCGGCGGGCTGGGGCCGTGGACGTTCCTGGGTGGCGCCGCGCTCGTGGCCGGCTCCCTGTTCCTCTACGGCGGGTCGCCCCGCCTCGATCCGGCGTGGTGGGTGATCGTCCTCGTCGTCGTCGGCACGATCGTGTTCATGCTCGGCGCGATGACGGCCGTCATCCGGGCCCGCTTCTCCACGCCCACGATCGGGCGCGAGGGCATGGTCGGCGAGCTCGGAGACGCCGAGGTCGACGTCGCTCCCGACGGCGTGGTCGTGATCCGTGGCTCGCGGTGGCGCGCGCGCACCAACCGCGCCACCCCGATCCGGGCCGGCGACCGCGTGCGGGTCGTCGAGGTGGCCGGGTTCGTGCTCGAGGTCGAGCCCGAGGAGGGCGGGGCGAAGGACTACCGCGACCGTGGGCCCCGGCAGGGTGCCGACGACGCCCCGGGCGACGGAGCCGCCGATCCGGCCGGCGATGCGGGCGAGGGCCACCCACAGTGAGGCGTTCCGGCTGCCCCTTGTGAGATCGCGGGGCCAGCCGATACGGTCCGGGCGAGGCCGACGCTCAAGGTGGTGGAGTCGGTCGAGGGGGTGGGAATGGCGATCCGAAGGCCCGAGCGCAGACTCCAGGACCGCTGGCAGATCGATGCCGCGTGCCGGGGTCCGGAAGCCTCCGTCTTCTTTCCCCCCACGTTTCCCGAGCGCCGCGAAGACCGCGAGGTCCGTGAGCGGCACGCCAAGATGATCTGCGCGTCGTGCCCCGTGCGGGCCGACTGCCTGGAGCACGCGCTGAGCATCCGGGAGCAGCACGGCATCTGGGGCGGCCTCAACGAGAACGAGCGCCGTCCGCTCATCGAGTCGCGCGCCGGCTGACCGCGCGGGCGCCCGGTCCCGGTGGCGACCCCGACCCCGTAGAATCCCGGGATGCTGCCGCCCCGCGAGTCCGCCTGATGGCCGACATGACGCCGGGCGTGCCGAGCGCGCTCTCGCCGCTCGTCCGCCGCATCGTCGGCCCGAACCCGGGTCCGATGACCGGCCCCGGCACCAACACCTACCTCGTGGGGATCGACGAGGTGGCGGTGATCGATCCCGGCGTCGACGACGCCAAGCACGTCGAGTCGATCGTCGGTGCGTCGATGCGCGAGCGCATCCGTTGGGTCCTGCTCACGCACATGCACCCCGACCACTTCCCGGCCACGGAGCGGCTCGTCGCCGCGACCGGCGCGGAGGTGCTCGCCGGGTCGAAGCGCGAGCCGGGCCTCAAGGTCGACCGCGTGGTCGGCGAGGGCGACGTCGTCGACGGCACCGAGTTCCGCCTCGAGGTGCTGGCGACGCCGGGGCACGCGCCCGACCACCTCGGATTCCTGCTGGAGGAGGAGCGCCTGCTCTTCACCGGCGACACGGTGCTCCAGGGCACCACCAGCGTGATCCACCCGCCGCGTGGCGACCTCGCCGTCTACCTCTCGACGCTCGAGCGCCTCCGCAAGCTCCGGCTGTCACGGATCGCCCCGGGCCACGGTGACGTGATCGAAGACCCACGCGGCGCGATCACCGAGTACATCGACCACCGCGCGCTCCGCGAACGCGAGCTCCTCGACGCGCTCAAGGGCGGGCCCCGCACCATCAAGGCGCTCGTGAAGGTGATCTACCCCGACATCAGCGAGCCGTTGCGCGAGGTCGCCGGTTGGCAGACCCACGCCACGTTGCTCAAGCTGCGGGCCGAGGGCAAGGTCGCGGGCCGCGACTCGCGGTCGGCGTGGTCGCTCGCCTGACCGGCCGCTACTGCTTGGCCGGGGCCTTCGGCGGGATCAGCTCGAAGAGCCGCGCCGTGCAGCCCGCCATCTCCACCGGCGGGAGCAAGTCGTCGACGATGCGCTGCGCGATGGCCCGGAACTCCTGCGCGGCCGGGCTGTCCGGCGCGCTGAGCACCACCGGGCGGCCGTGGTCGCCGCCGGCCGAGACCGCGGTCTCGATGGGCACCAGGCCCACGAGGGGCGCGCCGATCGACTGCGCGAGCGCGGCGCCACCACCGGCGCCGAAGATCGGGTGGCGGGAGCCGTCGGGGGCGACGAAGGCCGACATGTTCTCGACCACGCCGACCACCTTCATGTAGGAGCGGCGGGCCATGTCGGCCACGCGGACGGCCACCTTCTGCGCCGCCAGAGCCGGGGTCGTGACGACGAGCATCTCGGCGCGCGGGATGAGGCGGCTCAGGGCCATCTGGATGTCGCCGGTGCCCGGCGGCATGTCGATGAGCAGGTAGTCCATCGGGCCCCAGCGCACGTCGGTGAGGAACTGCTCGACGGCCTTGGCGAGGATGAGGCCGCGCCACATCAGCGCGGTGCCCTCGTCATCGACGAGGAAACCCATCGACACGACCTTCACCGTGCCCGCGGGCCCGCCGGGTGCGTCGAGGTTGGGAACCGGGATGACGTTGGGGGTGATCTTGCGGTCCTCCCCGGTGAGCCGGCCCTCGGCCCCCAGCATGCGTGGCACGGAGAAGCCCCAGATGTCGGCGTCGAGGACTCCGACCGTGCGCCCCTGGGCCGCCAGCGCCACCGCGAGGTTGACGGTGACCGACGACTTGCCCACCCCGCCCTTGCCGCTCGCGATCGCCAGCACGCGGGTGGTCGCCGGCACCTCGGTGTCGGGCGCCGACTCGCGGGCGAGCCACCGGGCCTTCTGCATGAGCGACGACTTCTCGGCCGGGGTCATCTCGCCGTACTCCACCCGCACCGACGTCACCCCGACGAGCCCGCGGACCTTCGACTGGACGTCGGACTTGATCTGGCCCCGGAGGGGGCAGCCGGCGGTGGTGAGGGCCACCTTCACGACGACGTCGCCGTCGAGCCCCACGGTCACGTCCCGCACCATGCCGAGCTCGACGATGTTGGCCTGGAGCTCGGGGTCCATCACGCCTTCGAGCATGCGGAGGACGTCGGAAGCGGCGGGCGGCGGGCCCGGGACACCCTCGTGCACCGGGGCGCCGGGGTCGTTGGAGTCGGGGCGGGTGCTGGTCATCGGATCCTCACGGCGGGACCGGTATAAACACAGTCAATGTTGAAAATATGCCCCTCCACCGGTACGGTCAAGCCGCGATGGAGCTGCT
The DNA here is from genome assembly GCA_017882925.1 of Acidimicrobiia bacterium. Taxonomy (GTDB): domain Bacteria; phylum Actinomycetota; class Acidimicrobiia; order IMCC26256; family Chersky-534; genus Chersky-534. The sequence goes on from JADGOM010000034.1 coordinate 4,119, forward strand.
CCCGGTGTTGAAGGCGCTCGGCGACGAGACTCGGTACGCCATGTACGAGGAGCTCGCGACGTCCCCGCAGGCCCTGTCGGCCCAGGACCTCGCCGACCGCCTGGGCCTCCACGCCAACACCGTGCGCCTCCACCTGGAACGCCTCCGTGAGGCGGGGCTCGTCGATGTGGAGGCGGTCCACCGCGGCACCGTCGGGCGGCCGCAGCACCTCTACTTCCTGGCGCCGGGCGCGCCCGGTCTGGGCTTCGACCCGCCCGCCCACGCCCTGCTCGCGGGCCTGCTCGCGGCGATGGCCGAGACGCTCGGGGCGAGCGGTGAGGATGCGGTCGAGACCGGCCGGGCCTGGGGCATCGACGCCGGCAAGCGCACGCGCAACCGCTCCTCGCTGGCCGCGCTGACCAACGAGCTGCACCGGCTGGGATTCGAGCCCGCGTTCGAGATCGAGGGCGCCGACGGCTCCGACGGCGAGGCGGTCCGGCTCGACTTCCTCCACTGCCCCTTCCGGGAGCTCGCGGAGGCCTACCCCGAGCTGGTATGCAAGCTGCACCAGGGGATCTGCGAGGGAGTCGTCCATCAGGTGGGCGGCGGAAATGTCGAAGCGTTCGCGACGTTGTACGACCCCGACCCGTGCCACGTGACCGTGGCCGTCGGGTAGCCTGTCCGCACGACTCGTGCCCGTGGAGGGACCCCCGTGATCGCTATCACCGATACCGCATCCGTCAAGGTCAAGGAGCTCATCGAGGCCGAAGGCAACGAAGCGCTGTTCCTGCGCGTCGCGGTCCGGCCGGGTGGCTGCTCCGGCCTGAGCTACGAGATGTTCTTCGACTCGGAGATCGCCGACGACGACGTCGCGGCCGAGTACCAGGGGGTGCGCGTGGTCACCGACCCCGCCAGCTTCCAGTACCTCGACGGCGCGTCCCTCGACTACAAGGACGGCCTCCAGGGCGCCGGGTTCACGATCAACAACCCCAACGCCACCCGTACCTGCGGCTGCGGCTCGTCGTTCTCGTAGTCGCGTCGCAACACCTCTGGGCAGGTCAAGGTCAAGCCCCAGACGCACAGTTCGCCTGTACCACTGACCCAAGCCCCGTCTGCTGGCGGGGCTTGGTCGCGCCCAGGCCACCGGCGCTTGACCTTGACCTGCCCAGGAGTGTTGCGCAGCAACTGGTCAGACAGTGAGCGCAGCGAGCAGGTTGTGGATCTCGCCGCGGTCGAAGGCGCCGTCGATGCGGGAGACGATGCGGCCGGTGCCGTCGATCCCGAACAGCCAGGGCTCGCTCTCGAGGCCCCAGGCATCGACCGTGGGTGAGAGGTCGGGCCCCTCGGGGCCCTTGTAGATCTCGATGTGCACGATCGTGGCCTTGTCGCGGAACGCGGGCGCCTCTTCGAGCATGAGGTCGAGGACCGGGCCGCAGTACTTGCTCTGGCACCTGGCCGGCGTCGCGAAGAGCGCGGCCACCGGCTTGCCCTTGCCGATGACGTCGGCGAGGGAGACGGCGTGGAGGGAGCAGGTTCCCTGGGGTCGGGTGCAGATCGGGTCGACCCCGAGCGGTTGGGCGACGGTCGGCGACGCGTCGGTCGGCGCGGGGGCCCCGACGATCGGGGCCACCGACTTCGCCAGCACCTCGAACGGCAGCTTCATCGTCTGGCCCCGCACGGTGATCGTCGCGTCCCAGATCCCGGCCACGTCGAGCGGGAGATCCGCGGAGTAGACGCCGCGGCCCCTGGGCAGCCCCTGGGCGTTGAGGACCACCTCCTTGGGCGTGAAGGTGGTCTTGGGACCCTTCACCGTCATGGTCGCCGGCGGCCCCGACCCGAAGTTCTGCCCCTTGGTGAGCGCGAACGCGAAGCGCTGCGGGGCGTCGCTGCGGTAGAGGTCGCTGGAGACGCGGGCCGCGCTGTAGGAGTCGTTGAGCGACACCCCGCCCGACTTCGACCCGCCGGAACCGCAGGCCGCGAGCAGGACGGCTCCGCCCGACGCAGCCAGGAACGCACGACGGGAGAGCTCGGGTCCGGACACGGCCGTATCCTGCCCGACGGAGGTGGTCATGTCCGATCGGGTCGAGGCCGGCGAGACGCTCAGCTTCACGTGCAACGGTGACCCGGTCTCGGTGCCGACCGCGGCCGGAGAATCGCTGCTGTCGGTCCTGCGCGAGCGCCTCGGGATCCGGTCGGCGAAGGACGGTTGCGCGCCGCAGGGGCAGTGCGGCTGCTGCACGGTGTGGGTCGACGGCTCACCCCGCGTGGCGTGCGTCACCCCGGCCGCGCGCGTCATGGGCCGGTCGGTGACCACGCTCGAAGGGTTGGAGCCCGCGCTGGCCGAGCGTTGGGCCGGTGCGTTGGTCGCCACCGGTGGATCGCAGTGCGGGTTCTGCACACCGGGGATCGTCATGCGGCTCGCGGCCCGCGGTGACGAGATCACCGACCGCGTCGCGACCGACCGTGCCCTCGCCGCGCACCTGTGCCGGTGCACCGGCTGGCAGACGATCGTCGAGGCGATCGAGCGGGGCGCCGGGGATGCCGCGGCCGATCCGGGCCGGTCCCTCGAGCGCGCCGGCCGGCGCGCCGAGCTCGAGGGCGGTCGCGCCCAGATCGTCGACGCCCGGGTCCCGTTGGGCGCGGCGGGCTTCGCCGACGACACCGCGCCCGACGGCGCGCTCGTCGCCATCCCGTTACCCCCCGACTGCGCGGCCGAGAGCACGACCGCGGCCGGTCTGGAGTGGATCGTCGCCCCCACGCTGCTCGAGGCCAGGGTCGCGTCGGCCAAGGTCCAGGGGCGGCGCACGACCGTGGCCGAGCGGGCTCCGATCCCGCTGCCCGACCTGCCGGCCGGCGGCGTGCGCCTCGCCACCGGCTGGGTCGAGCCCGCCTACCTCGAGCCCGACGCGAGCTGGTGCGAGCCGGGAGGTGAGGCCGCCTCGCCGCTGGCCAACGGCGGCGCGTTCGGGGGCAAGGAGTCGTCCGCCGCGCCGCGGGCGGCGCGGGAGCTCGCCGACCGGCTCGGCGTCGCGGTCCGTACCGTGTACTGCCGGGAGGACGTCGTCCGCCTCGGTCCGAAGCGGCCGCCCATGGCCGCGAGCGCGGTGCTCAATCGGGGGACCGTCCGGATCGAGGGCCGGGTCGCCCGCGCGGGCATCGCGGCGTTCTCGGCCCCGCTGGTCACGCCCTACGTCGTCGCGGTCGACGCCACGTGGGTGCCGGTCGACCTCGCGGGCCCGCCCGCCTCGGCCGAGCTCCGCGCGGTCGGCTGGGCCGAGCAGTCGATCCTGGTCGAGGGCGCGATCGAGACCGCGGGCGCGTCCCGGGCCGACCTGGTGCGCGAGCCGCGCGACCGCGAGGTGCTGCTCGACTCGCTGGTCGCCGCGCCGGGCGGGGCCCGCGCCGGCGCGCGCGTCCACATCGACCCGGCGTCGGGCGCGTGCACCGGGATCGAGGTCCGTGTGGCCGCAGGGGAGCCGCTCGATCCGGTGGTGCTGCGGTCCTACGCCGTGGGTGCCGCGCACATGGCGCTCGGTTGGGTCTGCACCGAAGGCCTCACCGTCGACGACGACGGAGTGGTCCACGACCTCACGATCCGTTCGTTCCAGGTGCTGCGGGCGAAGGACACGCCTCCGATCGACGTGACGATCGTGCCCGAACCGGGCCCGCCGCTCGCACGCGGATCCGACGCCGTGTTCGCGGCCGTCGCCGCCGCGGCCTGGAACGCGCTCGCGCGTGCCGACGGCATGCGGCCCGACGCGTTCCCGGCCCGCGACACGCGCACCGCGCGAAGCTTGCGCCGCTGACCTGCGATCCGGATCGGAGCCCCGTGCCCGTGCAACCCATCCCGACCCCGAGCGCCCCCGCGGTGGCGGGCCCGTACTCCCCGGCCGTCCGCGCCGGCGACTGGATCGTGCTCGCGGGCCAGCTCGGACTCGGCCCCGACGGCCTGGCCGAGGGCGCGGAGGCTCAGGCTCGCCAGAGCCTCGCCAACGTGGTCGCGGTGTTGGCCGACTGTGGTGCGACCCTGGCCGACGTGGCCAAGACCACGGTGTTCGTCACCGACCTCGGCGACTTCGCCGCGGTCAACGCGGTCTACGCCGAGGCCTTCGGTGAGCACCGTCCGGCCCGCTCGACGGTGCAGGTCGCCGCCCTCCCCGCCGGCGCCGCGGTCGAGGTGGAGGCTTGGGCGTACCTGCCCGCGCGCTAGCGTCGGCGCATGGTCCTCGGCGGAATCATCATGGCGGTGCTGATGGTGCTGGTGCTGCCGGTCGCCGTCTTCATCGGCGGCGCGATCTGGAGCGCGATCCTCGGGACGCTCCTGGTGGACGACGCCGAGGAGCGTCTCCGCGACGCCCCGTCCTGATCAACCCGGGATCAACCCGGGGCGAGCGAGCGGGGCTGGCCGAACCGGTAGCCCACCGAGCGCACGGTCTGGATCAGGTTGGCGTGCTCCTCGCCGAGCTTGGCCCGTAGGCGCCGGACGTGGACGTCGACCGTGCGGGCGCCGCCGTAGTACTCGTAGCCCCAGACCCGTGAGAGCAGCTGCTCGCGCGTGAAGACCTTGCCCGGGTGGGTCGCGAAGAACTTCAGCAGCTCATACTCCATGTAGGTGAGGTCGAGCGGCCGCGGGCCCATCGCAGCCTGATACGTCTCGAGGTTGAGCAGCAGGTCGCCGTACTCGACGATCTCGGCCCGGGTGCCGCGTCCGCTGCGCCAGAAGAGGTGCCGGAGCCGCGCCTCGAGCTCCTTCGGGTGGAACGGCGAGAGGCAGAAGTCGTCGAACAGGTCTTCGCGCATCTCGAGCTCACCGAGCTGCGCGCCCGAGATCAGCAGCAGGATCGGCTCGAGCGGCGCGTCGCGCTTGCGGAGCGCGCGGCACACGCCGAACGCGCCCTCGGGGTCCTCGTCCGCGCACACGAGGGCGCCCGCCCATCCGTCGGCCGGCTCGGTCTGGGTCGCGATCGAGACGTTGCCCGCGGCCTTCCACGGGTAGCCCCCGAGATCGAGGGTCTGCGCCAGGAGCGGCGGGGGCGGATCTGGGAACACCAGAAGTGGTTCGCCGGTCACGTCGTGTCTCCTAGAGCGTCCCGAGGTAGCGCTCGAGCTCGAAGGGTGTGACGTACTGCTTGTACGTCTCCCACTCGCTGCGCTTGTTCCGGATGAAGTACTCGAAGACGTGCTCGCCCAGCGCCTCGGCGACGAGCTCGGAACCCTCCATGATGTCGATCGCGTCGCCGAGCGAGCGGGGGAGGATGTCGATGCCCTCCGCGGCGCGCTCCTCGGCGGTCATCTCGAACATGTTGTTGGTGGCCTCGGGCGGGAGGTCGTAGCCCTCCTCGATGCCCTTGAGGCCCGCGGCCAACATCAGGCTGAACGCGAGATACGGGTTGCACGCCGGGTCGGGCGCCCGGTACTCGAGGCGCGTGCTCGACTCCTTGCCGCGCTGCGGGGTGGGCACGCGGACGAGCGCGGAGCGGTTGTTCCGGGCCCAGCAGATGTGCACCGGGGCTTCGTAGCCCACGATCAGTCGCTTGTACGAGTTGACCCACTGGTTGGTCACCGCGGTGATCTCCGCGGCGTGACGCAACAGGCCGGCGATGAACGCCTTGCCGACCTTCGAGAGCCCGTACTCGTCACCCGGATCGTGGAACGCGTTGACGTCGCCCTCGAACAGCGAGAGGTGCGTGTGCATCCCCGAGCCGAACGCGCCGGTGATCGGCTTGGGCATGAACGTGGCGTAGACCCCGGCATCCTGCGCGACGTCCTTCACCACGAGCCGGAACGTCATCACGTTGTCGGCCATCGTGAGCGCGTCGGAGTAGCGGAGGTCGATCTCGTGCTGGCTCGGCCCGTTCTCGTGGAAGCTGTACTCCACCGGGATGCCCATGGCCTCGAGGGTGACGATCGTCTGCTTGCGCAGCTCCGACACCATGTCCTGGTACGTGAGGTCGAAGAAGCCGGCGTTGTCGAGCGGCTCGGGCGCCTCCGGGCTGCGGAAGTAGAAGAACTCCATCTCCGGGCCGGCGAAGAACGTGAACCCCTTCTCCCGGGCGCGGTCGAGGTTGCGCTTCAGGACGTGGCGCGGGTCGCCCTCGAACGGCTCGCCCGAGAGGTGGTGGACGTCGCAGAAGATGCGGGCGGTGGTCGTCTCCCCGGTGCGCCACGGCATGATCTCGAACGTTCCGGCGTCGGGGATCGCGAGCATGTCGGCTTCCTGGATGCGGCTGTAGCCCTCGATCGCGGAGCCGTCGAAGGTCATGCCCTCCTGGAGCGCGGCCTCGAGCTCCGCCGGGGTGATGGCGAAGCTCTTCAGCACGCCGAGCACGTCGGTGAACCAGAGGCGGACGAGGCGTACGCCCCGCTCCTCCACGGTGCGCATGACGTAGTCGAGCTGGCGTTCCATGGCCGTCTCCTTGAACCGATCGGGGGGCCGGGACGTCACGAGATCCGGACGACACAAGTCTGACAGGTGGATCCGGCGAATCTCCCCGACGGACTCAGCCCATTTGCCCCTTTCATCGAGCGTTCACAGATGGTCGTTGCAGGTGGCCCGGGCCCGCCGTAGGGTCACGTGGGCCGGACGGCAGACCCCGCGCGGGTGTCGGCGGGAGTCGACGGAGTCGCAATGCCCCGAGGCACCGGCACCGGCCGACGCCGCGGAGCACCCGCAGCCGCCCCACCCACCTGAGCCGACCCCAGTCCCGGAGGTAGCACGGTGGAGCAACGCACCCCCGCCGACGTCCTGAAGCTCGTCAAGGACAACGGCATCGAGGTCATCGACATCCGGTTCTGCGACCTGCCGGGCCTGATGCAGCACTTCTCGGTGCCGACGCACCAGCTCACGGAGGAGGTCTTCGAGGAGGGCCTCGGCTTCGACGGCTCGTCGATCCGCGGGTTCCAGGAGATCCAGGAATCCGACATGCTCCTGATCCCCGACCCCGACACCGCGGTGATCGACCCGTTCCGCGAGCACCCGACGTTGAACCTCAACGCCTTCGTCCGGGACCCGCTCACCGGCGAGTCGTACTCCCGCGACCCGCGCTACATCATCCAGAAGGCCGAGGAGTACCTGCGGGGCACGGGCCTCGCCGACACCGCGTACTTCGGTCCCGAGGCGGAGTTCTACATCTTCGACTCGGTGCGCTTCGACCAGAACCAGTACTCGGGCTACTACTTCCTCGACTCGGTCGAGGGCGTGTGGAACTCGGGTCGCGAGCGCGAGATCGACGGCTCCCCCAACCTCGGGTACAAGCCCCGGTACAAGGAGGGCTACTTCCCGGTCCCGCCGATGGACCAGTTCCAGGACCTGCGCTCGGAGATGATGCGCGTCCTCGAGCAGGTGGGCATCGAGATCGAGGTGCAGCACCACGAGGTCGGGACCGCGGGCCAGGCCGAGATCGACATGCGCTTCGACACCCTCGCCGCAATGGCCGACAAGCTCATGCTCTACAAGTACGTCGTCAAGAACGTCGCGCGCGCACGCGGCTACTCGGTGACCTTCATGCCGAAGCCGCTGTTCCAGGACAACGGCTCGGGCATGCACGTGCACCAGTCGCTGTGGAGCGGGGGCGAGCCGCTGTTCTTCGACGAGACCGGCTACGCGGGCCTCTCGGATCTCGCGCGCTGGTACATCGGCGGCCTGCTGAAGCACGCGCCCGCCGTGCTCGCGTTCTCCAACCCCACGACCAACTCCTACAAGCGGCTGGTCCCGGGCTACGAGGCGCCGGTCAACCTCGTCTACTCGCAGCGCAACCGCTCCGCGTCGGTGCGCATCCCGCTCTACTCGAAGAGCCCGAAGGCGAAGCGCATCGAGTTCCGCTGCCCCGACCCGTCGTGCAACCCGTATCTCGCGTTCTCGGCGATGCTCATGGCCGGCATCGACGGCATCCAGAACCGGATCGAGCCGCCCACGCCGCTCGACAAGGACCTCTACGAGCTGCCGCCCGAGGAGCTGGCCAAGGTGCCGCAGGTGCCGGGATCGCTCAACGAGGCGCTGGCCGCGCTCGAGGCCGATCACGACTTCCTGCTCGCGGGTGGCGTCTTCACCAAGGACGTGATCGACACCTGGATCTCCTTCAAGAAGGAGAAGGAGATCGACCCGGTGCAGCTCCGGCCGCACCCGTGGGAGTTCTACCTCTACTACGACATCTAGGCCGGACGTCCGGAGGATGACCGAGCGGGCGAGGGTCGATCGGCTCGCGGGGAGTGGGCCGCTGCAGGCGCACCCGGCGCTCGCGCGCTACGTGCAGTGCTTCCTCGACACGTTCCTCGTCGACGGCCGCATCGACCCGCGGCTGCGCGAGCTCACGATCCTTCGCATCGCGTGGCGCTGCGGGCAGCCGTTCGAATGGGCGTCGCACGTGCGGGTCGCCCGGCGGGTCGGGGTCTCCGACGACGACATCCTCGCGGTCCGGGTCGGGCCGACGGCTGAACGGTTCGGGCCGACCGAGCGCGCCTTGCTCACGGCCGCGGACGAGGTGGTCGACCTCGGGCGCATCACCGAAGCCACGTCGGCGGAGTGCCTCGAAGCACTCGGCGGCGCGGAGGACGTCGCGCTCGAGCTCCTGCATCTCGCGGCGGGCTACCGGATGATGGCGATCATCTTGTCGACGTCGAAGCCGTCGTTGGAGGCCGCGGGGCTCACGCTCTGGCCCCCGGACGGGATCGGGCCGAATGCCGTCTAGGCCAGTAGGACCACCGACTGGTGGTCGTCGTCGGGGAGCAGGCCGTCGATGCTGGCGAAGACGTTGCTCGCGAGCAGCTCGGCCGAACCGCTGATGGTCGTGGCGAACGCGGTGTCGGCCGCGTCGCGCCCGGTGGCGATGCGCACGAGCGACGAGCGGGGCGCGAGGCCGGTGGCGTCGACGATCTCCCACCGTTCGGCGGCGACGACCTCGGCGACCGCGTGGAAGTCCATCGGCGAGAGGCCCGGCGCGTAGACCGAGACGAGCCGGGCCGGCACCCCGAGCGCGCGGCACAGCGCGATCGTGAGGTGGGCGAAGTCGCGGCAGACGCCCCGTCCGGCGAGGAGCGTGTCGATCGCGGTGTCGAGCGGCCCGCTGCTGCCGAGCTCGTAGCGCAGGCGGCGATTCACCCACGCCCCGACGGCGCGACCGCGTCCCGGGCCTTCGGGGAGCCAGCCGAGCTCCATCGGGACGAACGACTCGAGCGCGTCGGACGGGCAGTACCGGCTCTGGCGGCGGGCGACGAGCGTCTCGGCGACGCCGGGACCGCGGGTCTCGGAGGGTGCGCGTTGCAGCGTGGCCCGGTAGCGGATCTCGAGCCGTCCGGGCCCGCTCCGCACGATGTGGACCCGGCCGCCGTGGTCGACCGCCACCTCGTCCGCGGGGAGGGGGCGCCCGTCGAGCGTGACCCGGAGCTCCTCGGCGTCGATCGCTCCGGCCGTCGATGCGGGTGCGACCTGGAGGGCCAGCTCGGCGTGATCGGCGATCTCGAACGTGAGCTCGGTTCCGACCTCCGCCCGCGCGGCGTGGGGAGAAGTGGCGATGGACGACCGTGACAGACCCCGGGGCCCGCGGCAAACGGAGCGTGCGGTGTTGACCAGGTCGTAACACGGTCCCCCGGCCCCGCCGTGCCCGTTCCCGGATGCCAGACTGCGCGCCGTGCTGAGCCAGGCGATCGGCGACATGTTGGCCGCCGCGGTCGCGGTGGCGCTCAGCCCGATTCCGATCATCGGTGTCGTGCTGGTCCTCGGCGCACCGCGGGCGCGCGTCGCGGGTCCGGCGTTCGCGGTCGGTTGGGTGGCGGGGCTCGCGGCCGTGAGCACGCTCGTGGTGATCCTCGCCGGGTCCGCGGGTGATCCGGGGAGCGACGCCGCGTCCGGGGTCGACTGGCTCAAGGTCGCGATCGGCGTCCTGTTCCTGGTCCTGGCGGCGAAGCAGTGGAAGAAGCGCCCGAAGGCGGGCGAGCCCGCGGCGATGCCGGGCTGGATGGCCACGGTCGGCTCGGCGTCGCCCGCGAGGGCGCTCGGGCTCGGGCTGGCCCTGTCGGGTGCCAATCCGAAGAACCTCGCGCTCACGCTCGCGGCCTCGGCGTCGATCGCCCAGGCCGGGCTCGACGGGCCCGACACCGCGATCGCGGTCGCGGTGTTCGTCGCGCTCGGATCCGTCACCGTGGTCGGAGCGGTCGTCTTCCACCTCGTCGGGGGTGCGCGCGCCGCCCGGCCTCTCGGCGCGATCAAGCAGTTCATGGCCGACAACAACGCCACGATCATGATGGTCGTGCTGCTGATCCTCGGGGCCAAGTTCCTGGGCGACGGCCTCGGCGGCCTCTGGAGCTGAGCCGGCGCCCGGTTCGGGCCGGGCGGCTCAGCCGGTGCCGTAGAAGACGCGTTCGACGACCCGGCGGGCACGTCGCGTCACGCGCCGGTAGTCGTCGCGCAGCGAGGCGTCAGGCCGGTCGGAGTAGCCGAGCCGCCGGGCGAGGTGCTGCCCATCGCGGCCCCCGGGCAGGGAGTCGGTCGGGCGGCCGGTGAGGAGGTAGGCCGCGTTGCGGGCCCGTTCGCAGAACCGGTACGCGTCGACGAGTGCGTCGGCGTCCGGCGGCTCGAGGACCCCTGCGCTCCGCAGCGCCTGGAGCGCCTTCACCGTCGAGGGCTCGCGCAGCGCGGGTACCCGCCCCGCGTGCTGCAGCTGGAGGAGCTGCACCGTGAACTCGACGTCGGAGAGTGATCCGCGGCCGAGCTTGAGGTGGAACTGCGGGTCCTCGCCCGGTGGGATGCGCTCCCGTTCGACGCGGGCCTTGATGCGCCGGACCTCGCGCGCGGACTCCTCGTCGAAGTCGTCCCGGTAGACGTAGGGCTCGACGAGCGCTCGGAACCGCTGGCCGAGCGCGGTGTCGCCGGCCACCGTCCGGGCCCGCAGCAACGACTGGAACTCCCACGTGAGCGCCCACCGCTCGTAGTACGTGCGGTAGCCGTCGAGCGACCGCGCGAGCGGCCCGTGCCGGCCTTCGGGCCGCAACGCGGCGTCGATCCGGAACGCCTGTCCCTCCGCGGTGGTCTGGCCGATCTCGCGCATGAACCGGGTCGCGATCTTCTCGGCCACGTCGAACTCGGCCGCGGTCCGGCCGTCGTACACGAACAGCACGTCGACGTCCGACGCGTAGGAGAGCTCCCGGCCGCCGAGGCGACCCATGCCGATCACCGCGAACGGGATCTCGGGCCGGAGCCCCTGCAGCGCGGCTTCGAACGCGGCGTCGGCCAGCGCGCTCAGCTCCCGGCCGACGTCGTCGACGTCCGCGAACCCGAGGACGTCGCGGGACCCCACGTGCAGGAGCTGGCGCCGCTTGAAGCGACGCAGGCCGTCGCGCCGCTGCTCCGGGTCGGCGCGCCAGCGGGTGGACTCGACCGCGGCCGCGACGAGCGCCGGGCCGTCCAGCGGCTGTGCGAGCGCGTCCTTGTCGCCGAGCGTCGCGACGAACTCGGGATGCCGGCGGAGCGCCTCCCCGAGGACCCGGCTCGACCCGAGCACGCGGCACACCCGCTCGGCGGCGCCCGGCGCGTCGCGGAAGTTGCGGGCCAGGAGCGCGGAACGGTCGGGGCCCTCGGCGAGGCGGCGCAGCTCGAGCAGCCCGAGGTCGGGGTCGGGGGTCTCCGAGAGCCACGCGAGCAGCACCGGCAGCACCTGCTGCATGAGCCGGGAGCGGCGGGTGAACCCGTGTGTGAGCTCGGTGAGCGCGTCGCGCGTGCGTTGGGCGTCGACGAAGCCGAACGCGGTCAAGCGCGCCTGGGCCGCTTCGGGCGAGAGTGGGCCCGCGCCGGCCACTGCCTCGAGGAGCGGCTGGAAGAACAGGCGCTCGTGGATCGACCGGACCCGGGCCTGGAGGGTGCGGTGCTCGACGTCGAACTGCTCCAGCGCGCTGTGCTCCGGGCCGTCGCGGTAGCCCATGACGCGCGCGAGGAGCGTCCGGGCCTCGGTGTCGGCCGGAAGCAGGTGGGTCTGCTGCTCGTCGACGAGTTGGAGCCGGTGCTCGGCGGTCCGGAGGAAGCGGTACGCGTCGTCGAGGGTCCGCGCGTCGGCGGGGTCGACATAGCCACCGGCCGCGAGCGCGTCGAGCGCGTCGAGCGTGGTGGGCGAGCGCAGTGCGGGGTCGTGGCGGCCGTGGACCATCTGCAGGAGCTGCACCGCGAACTCGATGTCGCGGATCCCCCCGGCACCCCGCTTGAGCTCGCGGTTCGTGAGGCCCTGCCGCTCGAGGATCGCCTCGCTGCGCGCCTTCATCGCCCGCACCTGGCGCACGGCTTCGGGGTCGAGCGCCTCCGGCCACACGTAGGGCTGCACCAGATCGAAGAAGCGTTGCCCGAGCCCGAGGTCGCCGGCCACCGGGCGGGCCTTGATGAGGGCCTGGCGCTCCCAGGTCTGGGCCCAGCGCGCGTAGTACCCGTCGAACGCCTCCAGGCTGCGCGTGAGCGATCCGGCGCGTCCTTCGGGCCGGAGATCCGCGTCGGTCCGGAACACGATGCCGTCGGGTGAGGGCGCGGTCATCACCTGCAGGAGGGCGCGCGCGGCGCGTTCGGCCTCCGACGTGTCGCCCTCGTGCACGAAGATCACGTCGACATCGCTCGCGTAGTTGAGCTCGCGGCCGCCGAGCTTCCCCATCGCGACCACCGCGAGCGGCGTCTGCGGGTCGACGATCGTCACGGCCGCGGCCAGGCAGGCCTCCGCGAGCGCCGCGAGCTCCCGGCCGACCGTGGGGAGGTCGGCCGATCCGAGCAGGTCGCGTGCCGCGATCCGGAACAGCTCGGTGCGCTTCCAACGTCGGAGCCCGGTCGGGGCGTCGTCACGGTCGGCCAGCGCGGTCCGCACGCCCTGGAGGTACTGCGCCGGCGTGCGTTCCGCCGCGAAGCCCGGTCCGTCGCGCAGCGGATCCAACGTGGCTTCGGAACGGATCACCGCGTGGAGGAGCGAGCGGCTGGCGACGGCCACGGCGACGAGGCCCTCGCGGAGCCGGTCGGAGCTCGCGAGCTCGTCGGCGAGCCCGGGGTGCGCCTCGACGACCCGGACGAGCGCGGCGCGGGCCCGCGTCGGATCGGCGGAGGCCTCGATGGTCCGGGCCAACGACGACGCATCGACCGGACGGGGGGCCATGGCGGCAGCTTCGCGCACCGGTCCCGTCCCCAACGCACGGATCCACCGCCCCCGACGGGCCGTAGTCTGTGGGCCGATGCCGCGCTCGCGGTTCGCCGCCGCTCAACGCGCCCGCAGGGCCGGAGACGCCGTCGGGTCCAACGGCTCGGACCGGTACCCACCCGTCACCAACCGCCGGCCCGGCTGACCACGCGCGTGACGCGGCCGGGCATCGACGTGCGCGCGCACCTGCCGGTCGCGGCGATCTTCGTCGCGACCCTCTGCTATGGCAGCACGTTCGTCATCGTGCAGGACGCGTTGGAACGGGTCACGCCGATGGGGTTCATCCTGTTGCGTTTCGGCATCGGCGCGCTCGCCCTCGTGCCGGTCGCGCTGCTTGTCGGATGGCCGGCCGCCCCGCTGCCCGGGCCCGCGCGCCGCAATCGCTCCGGGCGGGCGTTCGTGGCCGCGGCGGGTGCGATGTCGGTGGTCCTGTTCGCCGGCTACGGCCTCCAGAACGCCGGTCTTCAGCACACCTCGAGCTCGAACTCCGCGTTCATCACCGGCCTGTTCGTGGTCTTCACGCCCCTGGTGGAGACCGTCTGGTACCGACGGGTGCCGTCGGCCCAGGTCTTGGTCTCGGTCGCGCTCGTCGCGGTCGGGCTCCTCCTGCTCACGGGATCGGAGCTGTCGATGGGATCCGGCGACACGCTCACGTTGGCGTGTGCCGCGTGCTTCGCGGTCTGGACCGTGCAGACCGCGGTCCACGCCCCGCGCTTCAACCCGATCGCGCTCACGGCCGCGCAGCTGGGGCTGCTGGCGATCCTTTCGATACCTTGGGTCCTCGTGCAGGGGATCGGACACGTCGACGGCGGGGTATGGATCGCGGCCCTGGTCACCGGCGTGGGCTGTTCGGCGCTCGCGTTCAGCCTGCAGACCTGGGCCCAGCGGCGGGTCGATCCCAGTCGCACGGCGGTCCTCCTCACCCTCGAGCCGGTGACCGCCGGGATCGTCGGATGGTTCGTCGGAGAGCGGCTGGGCGTCCGCGGCTACCTCGGCGCCGTGGTGATCCTCGCGGGGATCGTGCTGGTCGAGCTCGGGACGCGGGGAGGCCGCGAGCGGCGCGACGCGGCCCTCGATCTCGCGCTCGACGCGACGGGAGCATCGTGATCGGTCCCGCGTCGTGCACCATCTTCCGCGGCGCGGACCGCGTCGACGGCTTCGCGTGGGTCGAGTCGCAGCTCTCGGTGCTGACCGGAGCGTGGGTGCACGACGAACCTGACGATCGCCGCAAGCTCCGATTCGCCATCGACGGGGGTCGTCACGCGGGTCACGTGCACGAGTGGCTCGCGGTGCGGCCGCTGATCCCGGGGTATCCGGCCGAGGCCCGGCCCCGCCCGCCGTGGCCCGACGCGGAGCAGACCTTCCTCGGCTACGCGCGCACCGAGGGCGACGACCGCATCGGCGCGTATTACGGCGTGCTGCTGCCGTGGATCATCTCGGCCTACCGGGCGCATCTCGACGACCTCAGCCCGGTGGCCGACGGTCCGGTCCGGCGCACCGTCATCGGGATGGTGCAGGGATACGAGCACGTCGGGTTCGCCGAGGGTTTGAGAGACGTCCCCGATGGCCTACCATGGTTGCGTCCCCTCTCGGAGTGGCACGAGCCCGCCGCGTGAAGCCGTTCGATCGAACGCCACGCCTTCCGGACCGCCCCGCCGCCCGACCCATGGGGACATCGCATCCCGATTGTCCCGCCTTGACGGCCTCCGTATCCTAGAAGCCACCCATGGACAGTCGAGGGCCTCGCCGGAACACGGTGGCGCCGCCGAGCGTTGGTCAGTGTTGGTCCGTCCGCAAGCTCCGAAACACCCGAATAAAGGAATCGCCGAGTGGCGAAGGAACGCGTCGAGCGGGACGAAGAAGACCTCGTCCGGCTCTATCTCACCGACATCGGGCAGTACCCGCTGCTCACCAAGGACGACGAGGTACGGCTCGCGCAGGCGATCGAGGCCGGCAAGGCCGCCCGTGACGATCTGGCCGGCGCCGTGGTCGTCCCTGTCACCACCAAGAAGAAGAAGGCCGAAGAGGTCACGCTGACTCCCGCGCGCAAGCGCGAGCTCCGCCGGACCATTCGCGAGGGTGACGAGGCCGAGCGCACGTTCGTGCAGTCGAACCTGCGTCTCGTCGTCTCCATCGCGAAGAAGTACCAGGCTTCCGGACTTCCCCTCCTGGACCTCATCCAGGAAGGCAACCTGGGCCTCATGCACGCGGTCGAGAAGTTCGACTGGCGCAAGGGGTTCAAGTTCTCCACGTACGCCACGTGGTGGATCCGCCAGGCCATCACCCGCGGCATCGCCAACACCGGTCGCACGATCCGGCTCCCGGTACACGCCGGCGACACCCTGGCCCGTCTCACCAAGGCCCGCTCGCGTCTGGAGCTCAAGCTCGGTCGTCCGGCCACGCTGTCGGAGCTCTCGGCCGAGGTCGAGATGCCCGAGGACAAGGTCACCGAGGCGCTGCGCTTCGCGGCCGAGCCCCTCTCGCTCTCCGAGCCGCTCCGCGAGGACGGCGACGCCGAGCTCGGCGACATCGTCGAGGACCGCTCGGCCGAGTCGCCCTTCGAGGTCGCGGCCACGGCGTTGCTGCCCGCCGAGATCGAGAAGCTGCTGGCACCGCTCGACGAGCGGGAGCGGCAGATCCTGGCCCTGCGATTCGGCCTCGACCGGGGCGAGCCCCGGACCCTCGAGGAGGTGGGTGAGTACTTCAACCTCACCCGCGAGCGCATCCGCCAGATCGAGGCCCGCGCGATGAGCAAGCTGCGCCACCCCTCCGCCGACACCGGCGCCCGGGACCTGCTCGCCGTCTAGGCGGTCCGATCCCGGTCAAGAACCTGACGGAGCCCGGCGGAGTCCGCCGGGCTCCGCCGCGTCCGGGCTCGCACCATCACCGACGCCCGATCGTTTCGGACCCCGGGCGAGCCGACTACGCTCAGGCCGGTTCACGTCGCACCTCAGGGTGCTCGAAGGAGGTCCCGTGAAGAAGCTGCTCCTGCTCCTGATCCTCGTCGCCCTCGGTGTCGCAGTCGCACAGAAGGTTCGCTCGGCCTGAGCTCGGTCACATCGCACGTCGACGGCCCCGTTCTCGAACGGGGCCGTTGCGCGTCCAGGTGCCCCGCGTCGGCGCGTCAGGCGTTGGCCGCGCGGATCGCGGCGCGCGCCGCCTGCACCGCGAGCACGCCGTGCCGGGTGGCGGAGGCCGCGCCGACGACGACCGAGTGACCGCGGCGCAGCGACGACCGGGCGTGGTGCCGGGCCCGAGGAGGGACGTCGGGCACGCCGTAGTGCCGGAGATACCAGTAGACGCCGGCACCGACGCCGGCAGCCGCGACGACGCCGCCGACCGCGATGGTCGGACCCTTCGGCGGAACGGGCACGCGGTCGCGCAACCGCACCGGGTTGGCGAAGATCCGGATCTCCCAGTCGCGGTCGGCCGCGATCCGGGCCAACTCGCGGTCGGGGTTGACGGCCACGGGATTGCCCACCGCTTCGAGCATCGGCAGATCGGTGATCGAGTCGCTGTAGGCGTAGCTGCGGTTGAGGTCGATGCTGTCGCGCGCGGCGATGCGCGCCATCGCCTGCACCTTGTACGGCCCGTAGGCGTAGAAGGCGAGCTCGCCCGTGTAGCAGCCGTCGGCGCCGATCTCGGCTTCGGTGGCGATCGACTCGTCGGCACCCAGATAGCGGGCGAGGGGCCGGACCACCTCGGCCGGGGCCGACGAGACGATGATGATCTTCCGGCCCGCGGCGCGGTGCTCGTCCATCAGCTGCACGGCTTCCGCGAAGATGATCGGCACGACCACCTCGTCGAGCGTCTCCTCGACGATCGCCGCGATGCGGGCCTGGTCCCAGCCGCGCGTGAGCCGGAGCATGGCTTCGCGCAGCTTCTCCATCTTCGCCTCGTCCGCTCCGACGAGCATGAAGATCACCTGCGCGTAGATGCTCTTGACGATCGCGGACCGCGAGAGCAGGCCTTCGCGGTAGAACGGCTTGCCGAACGCGAGGACGGAGCTCTTCGCGATGATCGTCTTGTCGAGATCGAAGAAGGCGGCCTCCATCCGCGTCAGGTTAGGGGGTCGACGGCCGGCCGGCGTTCGCGCCGGGAGGTCCCGGTCGTTTGACAGCGCCCCGCCGCGCTCCGTACGTTGCGTGCTCTTCCCCGCTCCTTCCTCGCAGCTGACCGTTCGCGCCTGGAAGGAGGGGAGCAGTGCTCCTCGCCCTGTGGTCCCCCAAAGGGGGTTCCGGAACATCCGTGCTGGCCGCGGCGTGCGCCGTCGCCCTCGCCCGTGCACCGATTCCTGGTGGGTGCCGGCTCGCCGATCTCGACGGCGACCAGCCGGCGATCTTCGGGCTCCCCAAGGATCCGCCCACCGGCCTCGCCGACTGGATCGGCCTCGCGCCGCACGTTCCCACCGACGCGCTCGATCGTCTCGCCACCGAGGTCGCGCCGGGCATCGTGCTCCTGCCCCGGGGCGACGCGATCGCGGCCCAGGGCGCCGCGGCCGACGCGGGTGCGGCGCTCGCGGTGGCGCTGCGGGACGCGCCCGTTCCCACCGTCGCCGATGTCGGCCTCGCCGACGCGCTCTGGGCGCGCGGCGTGGTCGAGGTGGCCGACCACTCGGTCGTCGTGGTGCGCGGGTGCTACCTCGCGTTGCGGCGGGCGGTGCAGTCGCCGCTCCTCGAGGCCGCGGCAGGCGTCGTGTTGGTGGAGGAGCCCGGGCGGTCGCTCGGCGCCCGCGAGGTCACCGACGTGCTGGGCCGCCCGCTCCTGGCGCGCATCCCGTTGCGGGCCTCCACCGCGCGTTCGGTCGACGCGGGCGTGTTCGCGTCGCGGCCGGGTGACGGCGTGCTCGGTCCGGTCTCGTCGATGCTCCGCGGGCTCGGTCTGATACCGCGCCGTTCCGGGCGCGCGGCATGAGCGGGGCACCGCACGACGAGTCTGCCCTCAAGGAGTCGGTCCACCG
>JADGOM010000220.1 GCA_017882925.1 Acidimicrobiia bacterium
ACCAGCGGCCGGTGGCGGCCGACTCGTCGCCGGCGTCGAAGTGCACGGTCCCGGAGTGCACCACCTGGATCAGGCCCTGCCACATCTCGATCTGTGCGCCCAGGGTCGCGACGATCTCGTCGATCCCCCGACATTCGCCGACCGGCCCGAGGTCGACGACCGCGTCGGGCGTGAACACGTCGCGCAGCCCCTCATACGCCTTGCGGTTCACCGTGTCGACGTACTGCGCGAGGAGCTCGCCCACCGAGACCCGGTCTGCGGTCCGTTCCACCTGCATGGCCGTCCCCCCGACGTCGCCCGGCGCGAATCGCAGCGACCGTACCAGCGACCCTGCGGTAGACATCGGGAGACCGCACGAGGATCCTGGAGCCACCGACCACCCGAACGAGGAACGACATGCCGACGCTGATCACGTCCCCCACCCGCGTCCCGGCCGCAGGCGATCCGCCGAAGGACATCGCCGAGTTCGTGGGCCGCCTCAACACGGGGACCGACGACGTGAGCATCGCGGTCATGTCGAGCCCGGCCGGGTGGGAGGAGCCGGCCCAGACCCCGGCGTTCGACGAGTGGACGCTGGTCCTCGAGGGCGCGGTCCACGTCGAGCACGCCGGCGGGGTGATCGTCGCGTCCGCGGGCCAGTGCGTGCACGCGGCCTCGGGCGAGACCGTGCGCTACTTCACCCCCGACGGCCCCGCGCGCTACGTCTCGATCTGCCGCCCGGCCTTCTCCCCCGTGCGGGTGCACCGTCACGCGTAGCGCGCCACACCGCTCCGAGGCTCTCACCCTGCGCGCGCGTCACGCGCCGATCACCACCGGGTGCGATCCGGATCGCCGAACTTCACGCCCCGTTGCCCGCTCGGCCACCACACAGTCCTCTCCCAGCCACGTCCGAGGCGCACGCTCACAGGACCCCACGACTCCCCCAATGGAGGTCCACTGTGAGCCACTCCAAGAAGCGGCGGCGCGGCGCGCTCGTCGCCCTCGGCGCCGGTGCACTCGGTCTCGGGCTGCTCGCCCAGACCGCGGGCGCCGCACCCACGCTCGGCATCACCGACGTACCCACCGCCAACTCGAAGGCCGCGGGCATGACCCGGCCCGACGTGCTCTCGCCCGAGCTGACCCAGTTCGCGGTGGCGCAGGGCAACATGGCCCTCGAGAACCCTTCCGGGGCCACGTCGTCCTACGGCTACGACATCGACCCGGCCAACCCGCTCCCCATGGTGCCGCTGCCGGGCACGACCGCTGAAGCCCAGAAGACCGAGCCCGACAAGAACACGTACCTCGTGCTCAAGGGCCTGAAGGGCGCCGACCCCAACTACGACTACGGCACCCACTTCCTGTTCCAGGGCCACGAGACCGGCAGCCCCGGCTACCTCACCCGCGTGAACCTCGACGCCGACACGCAGCACCGGGTCACGCTGCTCGCCAACAGCGACGTGAACCACGCCCCGCTGCCGACGTCGATCGACGGCTCCACCTGGGACCCGTTCGCGAAGCGCCTGCTGTTCACGGTCGAGGCCGGTGCCGCCGGCAGCGTCCTCCAGTCGACGCTCGACGTGCCCGCGAAGGTGCAGAACCTCGACGGCATCATCGGGAAGGCCGGCTACGAGGGCGTGCAGAACGACTCGCTCGGCAACGTCTACCTCGTCGAGGACAGCGGCGGCTCCACCGACCCGGTCACCAAGGCGAAGAACCCCAACAGCTTCGTGTACCGCTTCGTGCCGACCAACCGCAGCGACCTCACCGCGGGCGGCAAGCTCCAGGCGTTGCAGCTCGCCAACCTTGCCGGCAACCCGTTCGACGCGAGCACGTTCTCCGGTGACGTGAAGGACCTGCACAGCTACGGCAACTCGTTCAAGACCACCTGGGTGACCATCCACGACACCGCGGTCGACGGCACCACCGCGTTCGACGGCAACGCCGCGGCGAAGGCGAAGCACGCGACGCCGTTCAAGCGGCCGGAGAACGGCGTGTTCCGCCCGGGTACCAACTTCGGCGAGTTCTACTTCACCGAGACCGGCGACACGAATGCGCTCAGCACCGCCAACGCTGACTACGGCGGCTGGGGCTCGGTCTTCGTGCTCCACCAGGCCGGCCCGTCGGCCTCCACCGGCACGCTGTCACTGCTCTTCAAGGGCAACCAGCAGCACGCCGGCTTCGACAACATCACGTTCCTCGGCCGCAACCATGTGGCGGTCGTCGAGGACGCGGGCGACCTGCTGCACAGCCAGCGCAACGGGCTCGACTCCGGGTACGACTTCGACGTCACCCACAACTACGCCGACGGCGCCCAGCCGGTGCGGTTCCTCGCCCAAGGGCGTGACCCCTCGGCGACCATCGACTCCGCGCTCGGGGCGCTGAGCCCGGCACCGGCCGACTTCCGCAACGAAGGCGACCAGGAGATCACCGGGATCCACGTGTCGGACGGCGACCCGTCGGTGTTCGGGATCCTCGGCAACAAGATGCCGCAGCCGTTCCGCCTCACCGGACCGTGGCGGACCTTCTACACGGGTCAGCACGGCGACAACGTCACCTGGCAGATCGTGCGCCGCACCGGGAGCGCGCCCCGCTTCGGCGACTGGGCACCCGAGCACGACGACCAGTAGTCCATCCCACGACGCGCGGAGGCCCGGGTGTTCACGCCCGGGCCTCCGTCGCGTGTCGGCTCAGACGCGTGTGGGCTCAGACGGGGGCGAGGTCGCGTCCGCCGACCGGCCCCTCGACCGACTCCGCGCCGCGGCCCGACGTGCCCGAGTGCAACGAACCGCGACGACCGCGGTGACCACGATGACGCTGGCGGCCGGGTCGCTGCCTCGCCCGCCGCTCCTCCGCGCGGCCGAGCAGGCCCGCGACGAGATAGACGCCACCCAGCCCGCCCATCACCGCGAACTCGAGGACGTAGCCGCGGTTGAACCCGAGCAGCAGCGCGAGCGCGCCCCAGCCCACGGCCAGCGCGAGGAGGAGCGCGCCGAGCCGCGTGAGCGTGTTGGCGGGGGCGAAGTCCCACCAGCCACGCCGAGGCGGCGGTCGTCGGGGCAGGAGATCCATCTCGCGTACCTTCCGGTGGGAGTCGTGCCCGCGGAACGTATCCCGCCGGGCCCGTCACCCGCGGTCGACGGCCTCGCGCGCCTCGCGCGATCACGAGGCGCCCCACCCGCTGCCCGCGTGCTACGAACCTCCCCGTGACGCTGATCGTGCTCCCGCCGTCGGAGGGGAAGGCCCCCGGCGGCCGGAAGCCGTGGGTCCCGGAGTCGGGCCGCTACGGCGCGTTCGGGCCCGCGCGGCGCGAGGTGGCGTCGGCGCTCTCGGTGGCGATGGCCGGCGGACCCGACGCGCGCCGCAAGCTCCTCGGGGTCGGCGGCCCGCTCCTGGAGCGCGCCGCGATCGCCAACGCCGCGCTCGTCGGCGCGCCGACCCTCCCCGCGCACGAGCGCTACCGGGGCGTGGTGCACGACCACCTCGACGTGGCTTCGCTGCCGCCGGTCGAACGCCGGCGCGCGTACGCGTCGGTGATCATCCTGTCGGCCCTGCTGGGCGCGGTGGCACTCACCGATCCCGTCCCCGACTACAAGCTCAAGATGGGCGCGACGCTCCCCGGCCTCGGCCCCGTCAGCCGCTTCTGGGGTCCCGTGCTCGCGGCCGGTCTCGACGGCACCGGCCGGCGGGGCGAGACGCTCGACCTGCTGCCGGACGAGCACGCGGCCGCGTGGCAACCGCGCGGGCCGCGCGTGACCCACGTGCGCTTCGACCAGCCCGGGCCCGCGGGTACCCGGCGCAAGGCCGCCGGCCACGCGGCCAAAGCGGTGAAGGGGATGCTCGCCCGCTACGTGATCCTGACCCCCGGCGCCCTGCGCGACGCGCTCCCCGGGTTCACCTGGGAAGGCTGGACGTTCGACCCGGCCAACAGCCGGGCGGCCTCCCGGGCCGGCGACGGCCTCGCGGTCTTCGTCGCGCCCGCCTGACCCGGTGCGTTCACCGAGTACCCAACAGGTGCTCGGTGAACGCGCAAGCTCGGTCAGCGCGGCGGGAGCTTGACGATCGAGATGTAGAACTCGTCGACCTTGCGCACCACGTTGATGAACTGGTCGAAGTCGACCGGCTTCGTCACGTACGCGTTGGCGTGGAGGTCGTAGCTGCGGATGATGTCCTCGTCGGCCGCCGACGTCGTGAGCACGACGACCGGGATCCGGCGCAGGCCGGGGTCGGCCTTGATCTGCGCGAGGACCTCCCGGCCGTCGATCCGAGGCAGGTTGAGGTCGAGGAGGATGAGCCCCGGCCGGACCGCGTCCTCATAGGGGGATTCGAGCCGGAGGTACTTCAGGGCCTCCTCGCCGTTGCTGACCACCGCGAGGTGGTTGAGGAACTTCGAGTCGGCGAGCGCCTCCTGGGTGATCAGCACGTCGCCGGGATCGTCCTCCACCAGCAGGATCTCGACCGGTTCGTTGGATACGTTCACGAAGCTCCTCCGGGCACTGCGGGTTGATCGAACGGGATCGGCTGCCGCGCGGGCTCCGCGGCGTCGCGGATCGGCGCCTCGAGCGGCAGGGTGAAGCGGATCGTGGCGCCGTCGTCGACGGCGTCGGGATCCACCCAGATCCGCCCGCCGTGGTACTCGACGATCTTGCGGCACAGGGCGAGCCCGATGCCGGTGCCCTCGTACGCGTCGCGCCCGTGCAGCCGCTGGAAGATGGCGAACACGCGGTCCGCGTACTCGGGCTGGATCCCGATGCCGTTGTCGACGCAGGCGATCTCCCACCCTTCGGCGACGGTGCGCGCCCTCACGGTCACCCGGGGCGCGGTCGAGTCGTTGAACTTGATCGCGTTGCCGATGAGGTTCTGGAACAGCGCCACCAACAGCGACTCGTCGCCGTCGACCGTCGGCAGGGGTCCAACGTCGATGTGGGCGTGCCGGTCCTCGACCGCGGCGGCGAGATTGACCAGCGCGCGCGACGCGGCCCGGTCGAGCGGCACCGGCGCGAGCCGCTCGGTCGTATGGCCGACCCGCGAGAACGCGAGAAGGTCGAGGATCAGGGCCTGCATCCGCTTGGCGCCGTCGACCGCGAACTCGATGTACTGCTTCCCGCGGTCGTCGATCTCGTCGCCGTAGCGCTGCTCGAGGAGCTGGCAGAAGCTCGCGACCTTGCGCAACGGCTCCTGGAGGTCGTGGGACGCGACGTAGGCGAACTGCTCGAGCTCGGCGTTGGAGCGCTCGAGGTCGACGGCTTGGCGGTGGATGCGGTCGCGTGCGGATGCGGTGAACGTCAGGTCCTCCACGATCCGGGCCCGCATGGCCTCGACGTCGGTGCCGAGCTCGGCGATCTCGGCCGGGCCGTCGGGATGGATCACCACGCTCGTGTCGCCGGCGGTCACGACCCGCGTGCTCTCGGCCAGCCGCTCGATCGGCTCGAGCACGAGGCGCCGGAGCCCGTACCAGAGGACCCACGCGCAGAGGAGCACGGCCAGCGCGACCGCGCTGAGCGTGATCACCACCTGGCGCGTGCTGTTGTTGATCCGGTTGATCGCGGTCCGCCGCGTGGCCGCGAGCGCGGCAAGGTTGGCGTCGTACTTCGTGCGGACGACGTCGAAGAGCTGCTTGCTGTGGCTCAGGTCGGCGCTCGTGATCGCACCCGTGCCCTTGGCGCGGACCGCGGCGATGAGGAGGTCGCTGCTCGCGGCCTGCCACGCCTTGGCCGCGACCTCCAGCGCGGCGAACCGCCTCCGCGCGACGGGCTCGTCGGTGAGGAGCGAGTGAAGCTGGTTCGCCGCCTTCTCCTGATCGAGCACTCCCTGCTCGTAGGGCGCCAGGAACCGGGGCTCCCCGGTGATCGCGTAGCCGCGCACGCCCGTCTCCTGGTCGATCAGCGCGGTGAAGTAGTCGTGGAGCTGGAACCCGGCCGGGTCGACGCGATTCACCACGCGGTTGCGCGCGTCGACCTGCCGCGCGTAGGACCACGCCACGAACCC
>JADGOM010000035.1 GCA_017882925.1 Acidimicrobiia bacterium
AACGACACGACCCGGACCGAGAGGCCCTCCTCGTCGGCGAGGTGGTCGGCCGCGGCGAGGCACAGCTGCAGCTCGGAGCCGGTGCCCACGAGGATCAGGTCGAGGTTGTCGGGGTCGTCGCCGTCGAGCAGCACGTAAGCCCCCGCGGCCACGCCGTCGTGCGCGGCCTCGGCGGTGCCCTCGAGCACGGGCACGTTCTGGCGGCTCAGCAGGATCGCGCTCGGGCCGACGCCCTCGATGTGGGCGCGCCATGCGGCCGCGGTCTCGTTGGCGTCGGCCGGGCGGATCACCTTGAGGCCCGGGATCGCGCGCAGCGACGGGATCTGCTCGATCGGCTGGTGGGTGGGCCCGTCCTCGCCGAGACCGATGGAGTCGTGCGACCACACGAACGCGACCTTCGCCTCGCTCATCGACGCGAGCCGCACCGCGGGGCGCATGTAGTCGGAGAAGATGAGGAAGGTGCCGCCCGCGGGCAGCAGGCCGCCGCTCAGCGCCATGCCGTTCATGACCGCGCCCATCGCGTGCTCGCGGATGCCCCAGTGCACCTGGCGCCCGCCGAGCGACCGGGTCTCGACGACCGGCGCGCCCTTGAGCTCGGTGCCGGTGTTGCCGGTGAGATCCGCGCCCCCGGAGACGATACCGGGGACGACGTCGAGGATCGCCGAGAGGGTCTGCGCCGACGCGACGCGCGTCGCGATCTCCTCGCCCGCCTCCCACCGGGGCAGCCTCGACTCCCACCCGATCGCGGCCCCGCCGCTGATCG
The DNA here is from genome assembly GCA_017882925.1 of Acidimicrobiia bacterium. GTDB lineage: Bacteria > Actinomycetota > Acidimicrobiia > IMCC26256 > Chersky-534 > Chersky-534. Next base: position 764 of record JADGOM010000035.1, read on the forward strand.
CGAGCTCGAACGAGTCGACCCGGGCCGCGTCGGCCGCGCGCACGCGCTCCCGCCGGTCTTCCCACTCCTGCACGAGCGGGGCACCGCGCGCACCTGCGGCGCGGTACATCGCGAGGACATTGTCGGGCACCCAGAAGTGCTCCTCGGGCGGCATGCCCAGGATCTCCTTGACCACCTTGATCTCGTCCTCGCCGAGCGGCATGCCATGCGCCTTGGGCGAGTCGGTGAACTTGGGCGACGGGTAGCCGATGTGGCTGCGCAGCGTGATCAGCGTGGGCCGGTCCTGCTCGGCGATGCCCGCGAGGAGCCCGTGCTCGAGCGCGCCGAGGTCCTCCGCCGCCTCGCCGAGCTCGATCACGTTCCAGCCGTAGGCGTGGAACCGCTCGGGGACGTTGTCGGAGTAGCTGAGCTCGGTGGGTCCGTCGATCGTGATGTGGTTGTCGTCGTAGACGAAGACGAGGCGGCTCAGCCCGAGGTGGCCGGCAAGGGACGCGGCCTCGTGGCTGATGCCCTCCTCCAGGTCGCCGTCGGAGCAGATGCCGAAGACGTGGTGGTCGGAGAGCTCGGCGCCGAAGCGGGCGCGCAGGTTGGCCTCGGCGAGCGCGATGCCGACGCTGTTGGCGAAGCCCTGCCCGAGCGGGCCGGTGGTGACCTCGATGCCCGGCGTGTGGTGGACCTCGGGGTGGCCGGGCGTGCGCGAGCCCCACTGGCGGAACTCGCGCAGGTCGTCGAGCTCGAGGCCGAAGCCGGTGAGGTAGAGCATCGAGTACAGGAGCATCGATGCATGACCGCAACTCAGGACGAAGCGGTCGCGGTCGGGCCACTCGGGCTCCGCGGCGTCGTAGCGCAGGATGCGCGTCCAGAGCACGTGCGCGAGGGGCGCGAGGGCCATCGCGGTGCCCGGGTGACCCGAGTTCGCCTTCTGGACCGCGTCCATCGCGAGCCCGCGGATCACGTTGATCCCGGTGCGCTCGAGCGCTTCGTCTGCCACTGGTGCGTCCCCTCGTTGCCGACTCCGACGGCCCTGTCCGCCGTCCGGTTTCAGGCTAGGTCAGGGCCCCCGGGGGTCGCGGCCCTATCGGGGAAACAACGCGAGGCTGGCCGTGAAGCCGTGCACGAAGCTCCGACCCCCGACCGGCCCGATCTCACCCGCGCAGAAGGCGCCGGCCAGCGGGAACGGCCCGAGCAGGTCTTCGATCAGCCCGGCGTCGTGGTCCGGCTCGCCGAACAGGCGGGCCCCGCGGCCGGTGCAGGTGAACAGCAGCGCGGCGCCGGCCGGGTCGGCCTCGGCGAGCATCACCCGCAGGTCGTCGTCGGCCGCGCCGGCGTCGCGCACGTGGAACTGCACGGTGCGGCCCACCTCGATGACGTCGCCCACGGTGATCGCGCCGCGGTCGGGATCCGCGCCGAGCACGTTGCGCACGAGGAAGTCGCCCCGGCCGAAGTCGGCCCGGTGCTCGTCGACCACGACCCCGAGGTGCAGGCCCTCGCGCAGGAGCGCGAGGTCGGCGTCGCTCGCCCCCGACGCGAGCTCCCGCACCCGGTCGACGGCCGGCGCGAGCGCGAGCTCCTCGACCAGGTTGCCCTCGGACCGGGTCACGAGCAGGGGGTGGCCGACGGGCCGGCAGCCCTGCGACACGATGCTCTGGATCGGCAGGTCGCCACCGAGGAACACGCCGACCGCGCCGGTGGTGCGGATGCGGCCGTCGAGCACGAGCCGGTTGCCGCCGGGGCCGTGCGCGGCCGACGCCATCCCGCCGATCACCACGAGACCGGGGGCGTCGGCGTTGATCCGCTCGAGCAGCGCCTCGACCGGGAGGCTGAACGGATCGGCGAACAGCAGGAGCGTGCGCGCGTCGTCGACCGCACCGGGCTCGGGCCAGCCGGTGATCGCCGGGCCGTCGGGAGTGCGCAGAAGATCGAGCTCGAGCGGCGTGACGTGCGCGCCGGGGAGCCGGGCCGCCCAGATCGAGATCGCGGGCCCGGTCTCCACCTCGACGCCGTCGCCGATCACCGCGACCGCGGTGCCGCCGATCATCACGCCGGGCGAAAGCAGCCGTTGCACCGCCATGACGATGTCCTCGAACGTGCCCACGTGGTGGGGCGAGACGAAGAGCGCCAGCAGGTCGGGCGGTTCGCCGTCGAGCTGTTCGAGCACGGTGCCCACGGTCTCGCCGACCGCGTGGGTCGCCAGCGGATGTTGCGAGAGCGCGGAGGCGTAGACCCGGCCACTCACGGCAGGGGCAGCACCGTGAGCGGCACGGTCACGCTGGAGCCCGACTCGGTGATCGTGCAGCGGGCCTCGACGGTGCCGGGCTCGTCGAACGCGAGGTCGGGCTTCACCAGGCGGTAGCCGAACTTGCCCGGCTCCACGCTGAACTGCTGTCCGCTGCGCGCGAGCTCGACGTCGCCCCGGGTGAAGACCACCTCGAGCGTCGCTTCGGCCGCGTCGTCGGGCCGGGCCCGCACCAGCACGACGAGGTGCGGGTTGAGCGCCGCGGGGAACGACGGCACCGGCATCGAGAAGAACGCCCCGGTGATGTCGATGCGGGTCGACGGCCCCGGCACCTGGCGGAAGTTGATGTTCTCGACGAAGAGTGCGGCGACGATGTCCATGGCCGCACACTAGGCCGACGAGGCCGTCAGTCCTGGAGCAGGACGGCGCCCTCAGTCCTGGAGCAGGACGGCGCCCTCAGTCCTGGAGCAGGACGGCGCCCTCAGTCCTGGAGCAGGACGATGTCGACGACCTTGGGGCCGTGGACGCCGAAGGTGGTGCGCATCTCGAGGTCGCCGGTACGCGACGGGCCGCCGATCCACGTGAGCGCGCTCGGCAGCGGGCCCGCGTGCAGCAGGCCGCTGATCGCGTCGGGGAACGTGGCGTACACCTGCGACGCCCGCACCACGCACACGTGAGCGGGCGGCAAGAGGCTGGTGGCGCGGGGCAGGCCGACGCCGGCACCCAACGCGACGTTGCCGGTCGCGGCGACCGCGGCGATCGAGCTGGTGACGCCGACGCCCGCGACCACGAGCCCGGGGAACCACTCGGGATCGTCGGGCCGCAGCAGCGTGAGACCCGCGGCGAGCAGCGCCGGGGCCACACCCAGGTCGTCGAGCGTGGGATCGCCGATCGGCAGCGCGACCGCGGTGCCGTCGGCGGTGTGCGCCCGCGCCCGCTCGACGATCGCGGCGAGCGTGGCGTCGGGGTCGCCCGGCCCGAACGTCGCGCACTGGTTCGCGGCCATGGAGAACAGGAACGCCTGCGTGACCTCGTCGGCCGTGGTCACCACCGCTCGTCCCCCCGCTCTCGGGCGGCCCAGCGCTCGCGGAACGTGGCGCCCGCGGGCACCAGCACGTCGCGCGAATCGGTCCACGCGTGCAGCATCGGGGCCCGGCGGACCCAGCCCGCCTTCGGCCGCAGGACCTTGGCGCCCAACCGGCCGACGGCCAGCGACGCGCGGTACGTGCTCGGGTACGACCACAGCCGGGCCCAGGCCTCGAAGCCGGCCCGGCGCCGCGACCACGGCGCGCGCCGGGTCGGGACGTGGATCCGGGTGACCGGCGTCGCGTAGCCCTCGCCCGGCTTCCGGCGCGCGGCCGGGTGCGCGGCGGGGGAGCGCCCCGCGTGGTCGACGGGGAGCGCGGGCGGCGGTGCGGGCTGGTCGGCGCCGGCCACGACGACGGGCCCGGGCGTGCGCAGGTCGGCCCGCAGGCGCACGAGGAGATCGGCCAGCGGGATCTCGGCCGGGCACGCCTCGGTGCAGGCGCCGCACAAGGTGGACGCGAACGGGAGGTCGCGGCCCTCCTCGCCGCCGGTGACGAGCGGGGTGAGGATCTTGCCCATCGGCCCGCTGTAGGAGGAGTCGTAGGCGTGGCCGCCGACGCTGCGGTACACCGGGCACACGTTGAGGCACGCGCCGCAGCGGATGCACCCGAGCATGTCCTCGTAGGGGGTGCCGAGCAGCACGCGGCGGTTGTGGTCGAGCAGCACGACGTGCAGCTGCTCCGGGCCGTCGATCTCGCCCTCGCGTCGGGGCCCGGTGACCATCGACAGGTAGTTGCTCATCTTGGCCCCGGTGGCGCTCATCACCAGCGTGGGCAGCAGCACGCCGAGGTCGTCGAAGCGGGGGATCACCTTCTCGACCGGGACGACGGCCACGTGGATGCGGGGGAGCGACGTGCAGAAGCGGCCGTTGCCTTCGTTGGTGACGACGACGATGGTGCCGGTGTCGGCGGCCACGAAGTTGGCGCCCGTGATGCCCATGTCGGCCCCGACGAACTTCTCCCGCAGCTTGTCGCGGGCCCACGCGGTGAGCGGCTCGCGCACGACGGGCAGGTCGGTGCCCGCCTCCTTCGACAGCACGTCGGCGATCTGGCCCAGGGTCTTGTGGATCGCGGGCGTGATCATGTGCGACGGCCGCTCGTCGGCAAGCTGCACGATGTACTCGCCCAGGTCGGTCTCGACGCTCTCGATGCCCACGGCCTCCAGCGCGCGGCCGAGGTCGATCTCCTCCGTCGCCATGCTCTTGCTCTTGATGACGCGCGCCACGCCCTCGCGCTGCGCGAGCCCGATGATGTAGCGCCGGGCCTCCTCGGGCGTGGCGGCGCGGTGCACCACGACGCCGAGCGACAGCAGCTTGGACTCGAGCTTGTCGATCCAGCCGTCGAGGTCGGCGAGGGTCTCGCGCCGGATCTCGGCGACGCGGTCCTTCCACTCCGGGTGCTCGGCCTGCACGACGCCCGCGGTGAACAGGCGCAGGTCGAGGTTGGAGAGCGCGGCCTGCAGCTGGGGATCGCCGACCGCGACCTTCGACCGCGCCTTCATCGTCGGCCCGGGGGTCACGAGGCCCTTGCCGCTCATCGCGCCACCGGCCGTGTGGGCGCCGGGAGCGCGTCGGCGAGCAGGTCGGCGAAGTGCACGCACTCGGGGCCGGTGCCGGTGCGCCGGCGGCGGCCCTCGAGGTGCATCAGGCACGCGCCGTCACCGCTCGTGAGGTAGCGGGCCCCGGTCGCGCCGCCGTGCTCGAGCTTGTCGTCGGCCAGGTGCGCACTGATCTCCTCGTACTTCACCGCGAACGTCCCGCCGAACCCGCAGCACATCTCCGGCTCGGCCATCTCGACGATGGTGGCGCCCGCGGTCTCGAGGAGCGTGCGGGCCGAGCTCTTCAGCCCGAGGTTGCGCAGGCCGTGGCACGCGTCGTGCACGGTGACGGTCGTGCCCTCGAGCCGGGCGCCCAGGTCGGGGCGGCCGAGCTCCTCGACCAGGTAGTCGGAGAGCTCGAAGGTCTTCTCGGCGACGGCCTGCGCCCGCTGGCGCCACCCGCCGTCGAGCAGGCGGGTGTACCAGTGGTGCACCATCGCGGCGCACGATCCCGACGGCGCCACGATGGCGTCGAACGGCTCGAAGACCTCGATGAAGTGGCGGGCCAGGCGGGTCGCGGCCTCGGGCTCCCCGCTGTTGATCGCCGGCTGCCCGCAGCAGGTCTGGGCCACGGGGAACTCCACCACGCACCCGGCCGCCTCGAGCAGCCGGACCGTCGCGACCCCGGTGTCGGGGGTGACCGCGTCGACCACGCAGGTGGCGAACAGCGCGACCCTGCGGGCGGCGGCCCGCGGGGCGCTGGCTCGGGGCTCGCGTTCGTCGGGCACCCCAGCAGGCTACCGACGCCCGGGGCCGCCGCCGACCACTCAGCCCGCGGCGGCGAGGATCTCGAGCGGCAGCGTCGAGGCCAGGTCGAGCACGAGATCCGGGTCGACCCCGAGGTCGACCACGTTGCGCACCGCCCGCCGCATGGTGAGCAGCGAGCCCGCGAGCGTGCCGTCGGCGAGGTAGGCGGCGCCGTCGTGCTCCACGATCGCGACCTCGCCGACCGCGCCCGCCCCGGTCGCCACCGCGTCGGTGACCAACACGCAGTCCTTGCGGGCCAGGGCGATCCGCAGGACGACGGGGTGCACGTGGACCAGGTCGGCGATGAGGCCGGGCGTGAGCCGGTCGTCGTCGAGCGCGGCGCCCGGGAGCCCCGGGTCGCGGTGGTGCAGCGGGCCCATGCCGTTGAACAGATGGGTCACGAGGGTGGCCCCGGCGTCGGCGGCGGCCAGCGCCTGCTCGTAGGTGCAGCGGGAGTGGCCGAGCGCGACCACCACCCCCCGCTCCCGCAGCAGGCGCACCGCCTCGAGGCCCGGGTCGGCCTCGGGCGCCAGGGTGACGATCCGCACCAGGCCGGGGAACTCGTCGAGCAGGTCCTCGAGCCAGGGCAGGTCGACCGGGCGGATGAGCTCGACAGGATGCGCGCCCGGCGCGTCGCCGAGGAACGGGCCCTCGAGGTGGGCGCCGAGGATCTCCGGGAGTCCCGCGGCCCGGGCCGCGTCGGCGGCGGCGGCCATGCGCTCGAGCCAGGGCGCGTAGTGCCCGAGCGGCGCGGTGACGAACGTGGGGCAGTAGGCCCGCACGCCCTGCGCGGCCTGCGCCGCGCCGGCCCGCGCCCAGCCGGCGGGATCCGCGCTCGCGAAGTCGACGTCGCCCACCCCGTTGACCTGCAGATCGACGAGGCCCCGGTCGTCGACGGCCCGGTCGAGCGGATCGGGCGGGTCGGACGCGGTCACGACGGCCGCGCCGTCATCGGGGCGCGGGGTGTGATTCGCTTACCCGGTTCGCGCCCCCGCGTACGGGTTCGGTGGCGGGTACCGCCGCGATCAAGAGGAACGCCATCAGCACCGACGCTACCGCCCCGACCCGAACCGACCCTGCGGCCCCCGGCCCGGCCCTCACGCGCCCGGAACGGGTGGCCGCGCGCCGCCGCGCGGGGGCACCCGGCACGCGGCTGCGGGGCAGCTGGATCCTCTCGCTGGTCATCGTCGGCGGCGCGGTGGCGTTCGTGTTCTGGCAGCTGCATCCGTCGCTGCTGTTCCGCGACTCGCTGCCCACCGGCGGCGACAACGGCGGGCACGTGTGGGGGCCCGCGTTCCTCCGCGACCACATCCTGAACCACGGTCGCCTGAGCGGCTGGGCCCCCGACTGGTACTCGGGGTTCCCCGCGTACCAGTTCTACATGGTGGTCCCGGCGCTCCTCGTGGTCGCGCTCAACGTGATCCTGCCGTACGGCGTCGCGTTCAAGCTCGTGACCGTCCTCGGTGTGTGCACGCTGCCGGCCGCGGCGTGGGCGTTCGGCAAGCTCGCCGGCGCGCGGTTCCCCGGCCCCGAGCTCCTGGCCGTCGGCACGCTGCCGTTCCTCTTCGACACGGGGTGGGCGATCTACGGCGGCAACGTCGCGTCGACGCTCGCGGGCGAGTTCGCGTTCGCGATCAGCCTCAGCTGCGCGCTCGTCGCGCTCGGCCTCGTCGCCAACGGCATGCGCACCGGTCGCCACCGAGCGGCCGCGGCGGTGATGCTCGCGCTCACGGTGCTCTGCCACATCATCCCCGCACTGTTCGCGATCGCAGGCTGCGCGGTGATCTTCCTGAGCCACCGACCCAACCGCGCCCGGGTCCGGTGGATGCTGACGACCGGGCTGACGGCCGTCGCGCTCAGCGGGTTCTGGCTGTTCCCGTTCGTCGCCCGCCACGCCTACTTCAACGACATGGGGTGGGTGAAGCTCGACGCGCTCGGCGCCAACCTCTTCCCCGGCCGGCTCACGTGGGCGTTCGTCCTCGCCGCGATCGCGGTGGTGGGATCCGCCGTCCGCCGCGACCGCATCGCACCGACCCTCGCCGCGCTCGGCGCGGTCGTGGGCCTCGCGTTCGCGTTCGCCCCGCAGGCCGCGCTCTGGAACGCTCGCCTGCTCCCGTTCTGGTACCTGTGCGTCTACCTCGTCGCCGCGCTCGGCTTCCTCGAGCTCGGTCTCGGGGCGCGGTGGCTCGTCCTCACCTTCCTCGACCCGCGGGTCGCGGGCCGGCCCGGCGTGCTCGCGCGGTCGGACGCGTGGGCCCGGTTCGCGACGCCGGTCGTGGCCGCACTGGTCGTGCTCACCGGGGTGGGGAGCCCGCTCGGCGCGCTGCCCGGCTGGTGGCCCACGCCCAACACCACCGCGAGCTACCTCCCGGGCTGGGCGGCGTCGAACTACGCGGGCTACCCGGCGGCGCCCGCGCACGCGGAGTTCACGGCGTTCGTCGACACGATGCAGCGGGTGGGCGACACCCACGGGTGCGGCCAGTCGCTGTGGGAGTTCTCGTCCGACCTCGACCGCTACGGGTCGACGATGGCCCCG
>JADGOM010000221.1 GCA_017882925.1 Acidimicrobiia bacterium
CCGGTCACGCCCTGGATCCGGAGACGTGAGACGTTGAGCGACGACATGATCCGCTCGGCCGCCGACTGGAAGACGGCCGCCCGCGAGTTCGGCGACATCCGCTACGAGACCGCCTACGGGATCGCCAAGATCACGATCAACCGCCCCGAGGTGCGCAACGCGTTCCGGCCGCAGACGCTGTTCGAGCTGCAGGAGGCGTTCGAGCTCGCCCGCAACGACCGCGAGATCGGCGTGATCATCCTCACCGGCGAGGGCCACGAGGCGTTCTGCTCCGGCGGCGACCAGCGGGTGCGGGGGAGCGACGGCTACGTCGGCGACGACGGCATCGGCCGGCTCAACGTGCTCGACCTCCAGGTGCAGATCCGCCGTCTGCCGAAGCCGGTGGTGGCGATGGTGGCCGGCTACGCGATCGGTGGTGGCCACGTGCTGCACGTGGTGTGCGACCTCACGGTTGCGGCCGACAACGCGAGGTTCGGCCAGACCGGGCCCAAGGTCGGCTCGTTCGACGGCGGCTACGGAAGCGGCCTGCTCGCGCGCATGGTCGGCCAGAAGAAGGCCCGGGAGATCTGGTTCCTCTGCGAGCAGTACGACGCGCAGGCCGCACTCGACATGGGCCTCGTCAACACCGTCGTGCCCTTGGCGCAGCTCGAGGAGGTCACGGTCGAGTGGTGCCGGAAGATGCTGCAGCACAGCCCGCTCGCCATGCGCATGCTCAAGGCCTCGCTCAACGCGGCGGACGACGGCCTCGCCGGCATCCAACAGCTCGCCGGTGATGCAACACTGCTCTACTACATGACCGAGGAAGCGCAAGAGGGCAAGCAGGCGTACCTCGACAAGCGCCGCCCCGACTTCGACCAGTTCCCGAAGCGCCCGTGAGGCAACCGGCCCCGCGTCGGGACCGACGGTGAGCTTGTCCAGCCCGCAACCCGTCGGCCTGCGCGTCTGGGTCGCGGGGGCGCGGCCGCGCACCCTGGGCGCCGTCATCGCGCCCGTCGTCATCGGCACCGCGGCCGCCGCGCCGTCGGGCCCCACGATCTGGTGGCGCGCCGCGTGCGCGCTCGGTGTGGGCGTCGCGTTGCAGGTGGGCGTCAACTACGCCAACGACTACTCCGACGGCATCCGCGGCACGGACAAGAACCGCAAGGGCCCGATCCGGCTGACCGCCAGCGGACTCGCCACACCGGAGGCGGTGAAGCGGGCCGCGTTCGTCAGCTTCGCGGTCGCCGCCGGGTTCGGGCTCGCGCTCGCGATCGCGGTCGACCTGCGGCTGCTGCTGGTCGGCGTGGCCGCGATCGCCGCCGCCTGGCTCTACACCGGGGGCCCGAAGCCCTACGGGTACTCCGGGCTCGGCGAGCTCATGGTCCTCGTCTTCTTCGGCTTCGTCGCCACCTGCGGTTCCTGCTACGTGCAGATCTCCGACGTTCCCGCGGCCGCCTGGTTCGCCGCCGTGGCGGTCGGGCTCATGGCCTGCGCCGTGCTGTTGGCCAACAACATCCGCGACGTGCCCACCGACATCCAGGCCCACAAGAAGACGCTCGCGGTCCGCATCGGCGCGCCCAGGGCGCGGGTGCTGTTCGTGGCCGCGCACGTGGGCGCGTACCTCGCCGTGATCGCGATCGGGCTGCAGTACCCGTGGGCCCTGCTCGGGCTCCTGGCGATCCCGCTGTCCGTCGTCCCGGTGACCCTCGTGATGACGCGCACCGACCCGCCGTCGCTGGTGCGCGCGCTGATCGGCACCGGTCAGGCCGACGTCGCGCTCGCGGTGCTGGTCGCGATCGGGCTGGCCGTCTCGTGACCGCCGACGGCGTCGTCGAGCACCCGATCCGACTCCGGCTCCGCGGGTCGCTGCGGGCGGTCACCCAGTGGGACGGCGTGCTGCTCGAGGGGCCGGCCGGATGGGGGGAGTCGTCGCTCTTCCCCGACTACCCGTGCCCGCCGGAGCACGCCCTCCTCGCCGCCGTGGAGGGCGCGACCACCCCGTGGCCCGCGCCGGTCCGCGCCACGATCCCCGTCAACGCGCTCGTGGCCGACGGCCCGTTCGATCCCGCGTCGGTCGCCGGGTTCTCGTGCGTGAAGGTGAAGGTCGGCTACGACGGCGACGTCGAGCGCGTGGCCGAGGTGCGCGACGCGATCGGGCCGCACGTCGCGCTCCGGGTCGACGCCAACGGGGTGTGGGACCTCGACACCGCGGTCACCAAGCTGCGGGCCATGGCCCGCTACGACCTCGAGTTCGCGGAGCAGCCGGTGGAGTCGCTCGCCGACCTCGCCCGCCTGCACTCGCGCGTCGACGTCCCGCTCGCCGCCGACGAGTGCATCGCGTCGCTCAACGACGTGTGCACCCTCGCCCGCCGCGATGCGGCCGACCTGCTGGTGATCAAGGTGCAGCGGTGCGGGGGCGTGCGCCCGGCGATGGCGTGGGCGGAGGCTGCCGACATGCCGGTGGTCGTCACCTCGATGCTCGAGACGAGCATCGGCCTCGCGGCCGGGATCGCGCTCGCCGCGGCCCTGCCCGACCTGCCGTACGCGTGCGGGCTCGGCACCGCCGCGCTACTCGTCGACGACGTCACCGCCGACCCGCTCGTGCCGGTCGACGGCGCGATCGCGGTGCGGCGCGTGGTCCCCGACGCCGAGCTCCTGGCCCGCCTCGCCCGATGACCGTGGCGCTACCGCTCGGCGAGCTCGCGGATGATCGCCGCCAGCGCGGCCGGCTGCTCGGCCGGGAGACCGTGACCGCCGTCGAGCTCCACGTGGGTGGCGTCAGGGAGCGCGGCGAGCATCTCCCGCGCCGCGGCGCCGAACTTCACGTCCGCGGTGCCGGTGACGAGCCGCACCGGCACGCGCAGCTCGGGCAGGCGGTCCCACAGCGGCTCCATCGTTCCCGTCCCGAGCACGCGCAGCTGGTGCGCGATGACCGCGGCGTCCCGGATCCGGGTCTCTTCGGTGCCGGGGGGAAGCGTCGCCCACATCGGCTGCGCGAGCCAGCGCACGAGGAACGCGTCGGCGCCGTCGTGCTCCGCGAGCCGAGCGAGCTGCTCGTCGGCCTCGACCCGGGCCGCCCGCTCGGCGGGGTCCGCGATCCCGGGGGAGCTGCTCACGAGCACGGCCCGCTGCACCACGTCGGGCGCGTCGAGGGCCAGTCGCTGCACCAGCCGGCCGCCCATCGAGTAGCCCACGTAGAGCCCGGGGCCACCGGCCGCGCCGATCGCGAGCGCGGTGGTGGCGAAGTCGGCCTCAACCGGGACGTCGAGCGCGACGACCTCTTGCCGCAGTGGCAGGGCATCGACCACCTGCCGCCACGCGGCCGCCGTCTGCGTGAATCCCGGGACCAGCACGATGCGCACGAGGGGATGCTGACATGACCGAGCGCGACGCGACGACCGCGTTCGCCTCCACCCTGGTCGACGAGTGGATCCGCAACGGCGTGACCCACGCGGTGGTGTCGCCCGGTTCGCGCTCGACCCCGCTCGCCCTCGCGCTCGCCGGGCGGCCCGAGATCCACCTCGACGTGGTGCTCGACGAGCGGTCAGCCGCCTTCCTGGCGCTCGGCCTCGGCAAGGCGACGGGCCGGCCCGCGGTGGTGCTCTGCACGTCGGGCTCCGCCGCCGCGCACATCCACCCCGCGGTGATCGAGGCCGACCACGGCGACGTGCCGCTCCTCGTGTGCACCGCCGACCGGCCGCCGGAGCTGCGGGACTCGGGCGCGGGGCAGACCATCGACCAGCACCGCCTCTACGGCGCGTCGGTGCGATGGTTCTGCGACCCGGGACCGCCCGAGGACCGGCCCGACGCGGGGCCGTTCTGGCGCACGCTCGCGTCGCGCTCGGTGGCCGCCACCGTCTCGGGCCGGCCGGGCCCGGTGCACCTCAACCTCCCGTTCCGCGAGCCACTCGTGCCCACCGGCGCGCCGCTGGTGGAAGCGCCCGGTCGCGCCGGCGGCGCGCCCTGGACGTCGAGCGACCCCTCGGCGCTCCCTGTGACCGCGATCGAGCTGCCGGCGGGTGCGCGCGGGCTGATCGTGGCCGGCTGGGGCGCGGCCCGGTCCATGGCGTCACCCCGCGATCGCACCTGGCCGTTGCTCGCGGACCCGCTGTCGGGGCTGCGGTCCGGGCCGCTGGCGATCTCCACCTACGAGGCGCTGCTGCGCGCCCCGGGCTTCGCCGAGGCCCACCGGCCCGACATCGTGCTGCGGGTGGGCGCGCCCGTCACCAGCAAGCTCGTGAACCAGTGGCTCGACCCGGGTGTCGAGCAGGTGCTGGTCGACCCCGACGGCCGTTGGCTCGATCCGCAGCACGCGGCGAGCCGGCGGATCGCGGGCTCGGTCGCGATCACGTTCACCGGTGACGTCGACCCCGCGTGGCGCGACTCCTGGCTCGATGCGGAGAAGCGAGCCCGCGACGCGATCGACGCCACGCTCGACTCGTTCGACTCCCCGTTCGACGGACGGGTCGCACGCGACGTCGCCGCCGCGCTGCCGGCCGACGCGACCCTGTTCGTGGCGTCGAGCATGCCGGTGCGCGAGCTCGAGTACTGCATGGCCGCCCGGCCCGACCTGCGGGTCGTCGCCAACCGGGGCGCCAACGGCATCGACGGCACCGTCTCCACGGTCCTCGGGCTCGCCGCGGCCCGTGACGCCGGCGCGCCGCCCGTCGTCGGCATCGTCGGCGACCTCGCGTTCCTGCACGACACCAACGGCCTGCTCGGCTCGGCGCGCCGCGGGCTCGACGCGACCTTCGTCCTGCTCGACAACGACGGCGGCGGCATCTTCTCGTTCCTACCCCAGGCCGACGCGCTGGAGCCGGCGCGGTTCGAGACGCTGTTCGGCACGCCGCAGGGCGTCGACCTCGAGGCCCTCTGCGGCCTGCACGACATCGCCGTCACGCGCGTGACCGACCCCGCCGCGCTGGTCCCTGCGCTGCACGACTCGATCGTCGCGGGTGGCGTCCGCGTGTTGCGGGTGCCGACCGACCGGGCCGAGAACGTCGCCCGCCACCGCGACCTCTGGGCCGCCGTCGCCGCCGCCCTCTAGAGCTTCGTGCGTCCCCTGAGCACAACATGTGTGCTCGTGGGACGCACGAACGGTCAGGGGCGGATGAGGGCCTGGAGCATGGGCTCGAGCTTGGCCTGGGTCTCGGCCCACTCGGACGCGGGCTCGCTGCCGGCCACGATCCCGGCGCCGGCCGTGATGGTGGCCGTGGCGCCGTCGATGCGGCCGCTGCGGAGCCCGACGGCCCACTGGCCGTCGCCGGTCGCGTCGACCCAGCCGACAGGCCCGGCGTAGCGATCGCGGTCGAAGCCCTCGAGGTCGCGCAGGAGCGCGAGCGCGGTGCCGGTGGGGGTGCCGCCGACCGCGGGCGTGGGGTGCAGCGAGCACGCGAGCGCGACGGCCGACGAGCCGTCGGCGATCGTGCCGGTGATGGTGGTCACGAGGTGCGACACGGTCGCGAGCCGGGCGATCTCGGGCTCGGTGCCCGCATGCACATCGGAGCAGTGCCGCGCGAGCGCGGCGGTGACCGCGTCGACGACGACCCGGTGCTCCCACGCGTCCTTGGCCGACCCGGCGAGCGCCTCGACGCGCAACGCGTCGTCGGTCTCGGTCGCCCCGCGCGCCACGGTGCCCGCCATCGGCCGGGAGACGACCCGGTCACCGCGGCGGGCGACCAGCAGCTCGGGGCTCGCGCCCACGAACCCGCCGTCGGCGAACACGAAGCAGCCGGCCTGACGGGCCCGCAGCCGGTCGAGGACGCGGTGCAGGTCGAAGGGGCGGTTGGCCTCGACCGTCGCCTGCCGCGCGAGCACCGCCTTCTGGAGCTCGCCGCGCCCGATCGCGGCGAGGATCGTCTCGACGGCCGCCGCCCAGTCCTGGGGGTCGGAGCTCCGGCGCACCACGAAGCGGCCCGGCTCCGGGCCGCGCGCCGCGACGCGTTCCAGCGGCACCGGCGGTGCGTCGTGCGGGCTGATCTCCGTGACCCACGCGCCACCGCCGGCCCGGAGGCCGACGAGCTGCGCGGGCACGACGAGCTCACCGCCTCCCGGGGCGTCGAATGGTAGCGCGCCAACTGCGAGGGGCGCGGGCCCGTCGTCGCGCTCGATGCCGGCGAGCAGCTCGTCGGCGCGATCGGCGCGCACGCGTGCCGCGACGCCGGACGTGACGAAGCCTTCGCCGTCGCGCATCCACGCGAACCCGCTCGGGCCGAGTGCTTCGAGCAGGTCGTCGGGTGCCGCGATCTCGCGGGTGCGGGCGACGAGCCGGGCCGCGGGCGAGGCTTCGTAGCTCATGTGCGCGTCCCGGTGACGAGCTGCACCGCGCCGCCGGTCATCGTGCGGCGCGTGACCGAGATGAACCCGGCGCGTCCGGCCAGCGCGAGGAGCTCCTCGACCGGCGGCAGGTAGGCGGTGCTCTTCGGCAGGTAGCGGTACGCCTCGGCGTCGCCCGCGACGAGCCGCCCGAGCACGGGGACCATGCCCATGAAGAACACCTTGTGCCCGGCGCGCATCACCGCGCTCTCGGGGATCGCGGCATCGAGCGCGGCGAGTCGGCCGCCCGGGCGCAGGACCCGCACGCACTCGGAGAAGAACGCGGTGAGGTCGACGAAGTTGCGCAGCGCGAACCCGCACACGATGCCGTCGACCGCGCCGTCGGGGATCGGCAGCCGCAGGACGTCGGCCCGCACGAGTGGGGCGAGGGTGCGCGCGTTGGCGAGCATGCCCGCGGAGACGTCGACGCCGATCGGGTGCTGGCCGACGGCCTCGAGGTCGCGGCAGAGGTCGCCGGTGCCGCACGCGAGGTCGAGGATCGTGGAGCCGCGGGGCACGGCGAGCGCGGCGATGGTGCGGCGGCGCCAGCGCCGGTCCTGGCCGAGCGAGATGACGCGGTTGGCCCGGTCGTAGGTGGGCGCGATGCGATCGAACATCGCCTCGACCGCGACCTCCTTGTCGGCCCCCTGTGGCAGCTCGCCGTGGTCGTCGAACACGCGGCCGGTCACGAGCGCGACCATTCCGGCTCCGTGCTCGCGGCGAGCAGCTCGGTGGGCTCACCGACGGCCTCGAGGTGCTCCTGCGCGACTTCGAGCAGCACGCGCTCGAAGTGGTGGCCGACGAGGGTGGTGACCGAGGGCAGCAGCACCCGGAACGCCTCGACCAGCTGCTCCGACTTCTCCGCGTCGGGGAGATCCGACTCGCGCAGCGGGCCGCGGATGTTGGCGTCGAACATCGCGACCGCCGCGGTGGCGAGCGCGCGCGTCGCCTCGTGGTGCTTCCGCGCCAGCGCCAGCAGGTCGGGGAGGGGCAGGCCGGTCTCGAGGAGGCGGAGGCCGGCCCGCACGATCTCGACGTCGCCGGTGGTGAACCGGGGCCCGTCCTCGCCGGGCACCGGTACGAGCAGCCCTTCGCGCACCACCGCGTCGACCAGCACGAGCGGCACGCCCGAGCGGTCCGCGAGCTCGGTCGGGGTGAGGAGCTCGTCGGTCCCGCTCGGGCCCACGTCGAGCGCAGCGGCGACCGCGGCGGCGAGCGGCTCGTCGGTGGCGTCGAGCTCGCCCTGCAGCAGCCGCCGGATCACCGCGAGCGAGAACCCCCGGCGCTGGAGGTCACGGATGCGGGCGAGCCGGGCCTCGTGCTCGACGCTGTACCAGGCGATGCGGCCCTCACGGCGGGGCGGGGGCAGCAGCCGGCGCTTCTGGTAGAAGCGGATCGTGTCGACCGAGGCGTCGGCGCGACGGGCCAGCTCCTCGACCCTCCAGCGCTCCGGTTCCGGCTCGGTTCGCACGAGCGGTGATTCTAGGAGCGATCACTCCCGCAGTCGCACCCGGCCCGCCACCCCCGTGCGTTCACAGACGACCGTATGGGTTGTCTGTGAACGCACGAGGCTCGGAAGGGCAGGTCAGACGCTCTTCCAGACCGGGGGGCGCTTCTCCAGGAAGGCCATGGCGCCCTCCATGGCGTCGCCCGAGGCGAACAGCGAGTTGGCCAGCCGGTTCTGGAGGACCCAGGCCTCGGCCTCGGTGAGCTGCTGCGACTCCTTGGTGAGCTGCTTGGTGATCCGGACCGAGACCGGCGCGTTCTCGACCACGCGCTCCGCCAGCGCGATCGCGGTGTCGAGGACCGCGTCGGGCTCGGCGACCCGGTTGACGAGCCCCAGGTCGTAGGCGCGGGCGGCGTCGACGGGGTCGCCGGTGAGGCCGAGCTCGAGCGCGATCGCGAGCGGGATGCGCTTCGCCAGACGGATCGGGCCGCCCGCCGCGGCGAGGAGGCCGCGCTTGGCCTCGGGGATCCCGAAGGTGGCGGTGGTCGACGCGACGACCATGTCGCACGCGAGCACCATCTCGAACCCGCCCGCGAGCGCGGGGCCGTTGCACGCGGCGATGAGCGGCTTGGGGAACTCGCGCTCGACGATGCCGCCGAACCCGCCCCGCTTGGACGCGATGCCGCCGCTGTCGCCCGACGCGACGACCTTCAGGTCGGCGCCGGCGCAGAACACGGTGCCCGCGCCGGTGAGGATGACGGCCCACACCCCGGTGTCGGCCTCCAGCTCCTCCCAGACGTCGGCCATGAGCTCGCTGAGCTCGGGAGTCATCGCGTTGCGCGACTCCGGCCGGTTGAGAGTGAGGATCTCGATCTTCCCGCGCCGCTCACGTTCCAGGATCATTGCGGTTCTCCCCGTCGTCGATGACCGGCGCATTCTGCACCAGCTCACCCGGCCCGGGGAGGGTGAGCGCGGCGGCGAACCGGGGCTCCCGGAGCCGCATCCCGAGGAGGGCGAGCGCCATCAGGATCCCGGAGCCGACGGTCACGGCCCGCAACCCGATCGCATCGCCCAGCGCGCCCTGGATCAGGGCCCCGAGCGGGTACAGGGAGCCGAGCATCACCCCGAGCACGCTGAGCACCCGGCCCCGCATCGCGGATGGTGCCCGGAGCTGGACGATGGTCGTGAAGCTCGACAGCGCGCCCAGGTAGAAGAAGCCGACGACGGCGATCGCCACCGCGGCGGCCGCGAGGGTGGGCGCGAGGCCGTAGAGCACGAGCGCGGGTGGCAACGCGACGAGCACGCCCAACAGCACGCGGCGGTTGCCCCAGTGCGCGATCAGGCCGCCGAGCGCCAGCGCCATCGCCACCGCGCCCAGTCCCTGCGCGGTGACGAGCACCGAGGTCCCCACCTTCTCGTTGTCGAAGACCTTGCCCGCCACCGCCGGCACCAGCCCGATGAACGGCGCCGCGAGCAGGCAGTTGATCGCGAAGTAGATGACGACGGACCGGATGCCGGGCTCGGCCCGCACGAAGCGGAGCCCGTCGCGGATGCTCCCGGCGATCGACTCGCCGCCGTGGGCAACCGGCGGAGGGAGCTTCAGCGGCGCGACGGCCCAGATGACCGCGAGGAAGCTGAGCGAGTTGAGCGCGAACGCCCACGAGTAGCCGCCGACGCTGATCACGATCCCGGCGAGCAGCGGCCCGATGACGCGCCCGAGGTTCCACTGCGCGCTCGAGAGCGCGATCGCGCCGGGCAGGTCGTCGAGCGGCACCAGCTCGGGGAGGATCGCCTGGAACGCGGGGAAGCCCAGCGCACCCGCGCACGACGACGCGAGGACGACCAGGGTGACGAGGGCCGGGGTCGCGGCGTGGGTGGCCACGAGGACGGTCAACACGGTCGCCAGCACGGTCTGGGCCGACGTGGTGGCGAGCAGGAGCACCCGGCGGGGGAGGCGGTCGGCCAGCGCGCCACCGAGCGGCCCGACGATCGCGTTGGGCACGAAGCCGGCCGCGGCCACGAGCCCGGTCCACTTGGCCTGGCCGGTGGCGCTGGTGACGTAGATGCCGACGCCGATCGTCTCCATCCACGTCCCGATGTTGGACGTGAACGCCCCCACCCACAGCCGGGCGTACGGCCGGTGGCGCAGCGGGCGGAGCGAGCGGGGGACCTGCACGCGCGGAGGCTAGGCGCGGGCAAACCCGTGACCCGCGGCGATTCCGCGCGGGCACGGGCTATTCGCGCGCGGATTGGGCATGCTTCCCGGAGGCCGATGCGTGCGCGGCCCCGTCGAGCGGGAGAGCCAGCCATGACCAGCACCACGCCCCGCAGCACCTCGTCCCGGGCCCCCGCGGCCCCGATGCCCGCCACGATGATGGACCTGCCCCTGCTGGTGTCGGGCATCCTCCGGCACGGGCAGCGGATCTACGCCGACAGCGAGGTGGTCACCTGGCAGGGCGACCACGCGCGACGCGCGACGTTCGCGGAGGTCGGCGCCAATGCGGAGCGCCTCGCGCACGCGCTCGAGCGGCTCGGCATCGGGCGGGGCGACCGCGTCGCCACGTTCCAGTGGAACAACCAGGAGCACCTCGAGGTGTACCTCGCGGCGCCGTCGATGGGCGCGGTGCTGCACACGCTGAACCTGCGGCTGTTCCCGGAGCAGCTCGCGTTCGTCGCCGACCGCGGTGGCGCGCGCGTCGTGGTGGTCGACGACTCGGTCGCACCGCTGCTGGCCGCGGTCGCCGCCGACCTCCCGCAGGTCGAGCACTACCTCGTGGTGGGCGACGGCGACGTGGGTGGGCTCGAGGCCGCGGCGGAGGCCGCGGGCAGCGGCGCGCGCGTGTCGCGCTACCGCGAGCTCGTCGCGGCGGAGGAGCCCGGCTACGACTGGCCGACGTTCGACGAACGCGAGCCCGCGGGCATCTGCTACACGAGCGGCACGACCGGCGAGCCCAAGGGCATCGTCTACTCGCACCGCAGCACGTTCCTGCACTCGATCGCGGTCGGGATGGTCAACTCGATGGGCGTCGGCGAGTTCGACCGCGTCCTGCCCGTCGTCCCGATGTTCCACGTCAACGCGTGGGGCCTCCCGTACGCGGCGTGGCTGGCCGGGGCCGACCTCGTCATGCCCGACCGCTACCTCCAGCCGGAGCCGCTCGCCGCCCTGATCGAGGCCGAGCGCCCGACGGTCGCAGGCGCGGTGCCGACGATCTGGAACGGGCTCCTGCAGCACCTGGAGGACCACCCGCACGACATGTCGTCGTTCCGGTCGATCGTCATCGGCGGCGCCGCGGTCCCGCACAGCCTCATCGAGACGTTCCGCGACAAGTACGGGATCCCGATCGTGCAGGGCTGGGGCATGACCGAGACGAGCCCGCTCGCCGCGCTCTCCTTCCCGCCGAAGCACAGCGATCCCGACGACGCGCTCCGGTGGCGCTCGCGCACGGGGCGGGTCGTCTCCGGCGTGGAGCTGCGGATCGTCGACGACGCGGGCGACGAGTTGCCGTGGGACGACGTCGCGGTCGGCGAGATCGAGGTCCGGGGCCCGTGGATCACCGGCAGCTACGTCGACGACATCACGCCCGAGAAGTTCGACCGCGGCTGGCTGCGCACCGGCGACGTCGGCACCGTCGACCCGAAGGGCTTCATCCAGATCACCGACCGGGCCAAGGACGTCATCAAGTCGGGCGGCGAGTGGATCTCGTCGGTCGAGCTCGAGACCGCGCTGATGGACCACCCGGAGGTCGCGGAGGCGAGCGTGGTCGGCGTCCCCGACCCGCGGTGGAGCGAGCGCCCGCTGGCCCTGGTGGTGCGCCGCGAGGGCTCCGCCGTGACGGCGCGTGCACTCCAGGAGCACCTCGGCCGTACGTTCGCGCGCTGGCAGCTGCCGGAGCGCTGGGCGTTCGTCGCGGAGGTGCCGAAGACCAGCGTCGGGAAGTTCGACAAGAAGGTCGTGCGGGCCGAGTACGCGGCGGGCGACCTCGACGTCGAGGAGCTCGCGCCCGAGTGACGGGCACCGGCCTACGGCGTCGGCGTGATGCTCGGGTCGGCGGCGGCCGCTTCCGCCGCGAGCTGCTCGTCGGACTCGCCGTGCTCCGGGGCCGCGATCACCGCGGTGACGGGCTCCTTCGCCGGGGCGAGGATCGCGACGCCGGCGATCATCGCCACCACCGAGAGGCCGATGACGATCCACTGCCAGGCGTGGTGGACCTGGAGGCGCTCGGCGAACAGGCCGACGCCGATCATGGCCGCGATGATCGGCTCGGAGACCGTGAGCGTGGGCAGTGACGCTTCGAGGTTGCCGGCCTGGAACGCGCTCTGCGCGAGGACCATGCCCACGAGGGCGACCCCCGCGAGCATGTAGGGCTCCCACGCGGTGACGAGCGCGACGACGCCGTCGCCGAGGAGACTCGCGCTCGACTTGGTGAGGGCGGCGGTGGCCCCGTAGAGGAGGCCGGTCGCGAGAGCGAGCGAGAGGGCCCGGGTGGTCCCGCGGGCCCGCCAGGCGATGACCACACAGACGCCCGCCGCGAGGCCGAAGCCCGCGAGCCAGGGGATCCAGGCCGCGAACGAGGCCCGGTCCTTGCCGCCGTTGGGGCTGCCCTCCAACAGGAACACGCCGAGGCCTACAGTGAGGACAATTGCCGCAACCCAGTCGCGGCGGCGGAGGCGGCGGCCGGACCACCGGGCCCCGATGGGGAGGGCGAAGAGAAGGCCGGTCGTGAGCAGGGGCTGGACCAGGAGCAGGGAGCCCGTGGCCAGGGCCGCGGCCTGGAAGGCGAAGGCGATCCAGTCGGCCGCGAAGCCCGCCAACCACATGGGCCGCTTCAGGAGCCGGACCAGGAGGCCGATTTTCAGCGAGTGCTCGTCGCCCACCTCGGCGGCGGCCCGCTGCTGGAGAACCGACGCCGCCGCGTAACCCAACGCAGCCAGGAGCGCGAAGACCACAGCCATGAGACCGTTGACGCTAGTTTGGACAGCCGGATGGGAACATCGATTCTGATCGTTTCGGCCAGCATGGGTGCTGGCCACGATGGTGCCGCGCGCGAATTGCAGCGGCGGTTCCACGCGCGCGGTCACGAGGCCGAGGTCGTCGACCTGCTCGACATGGCGCCGCTGGGCGGCGGGAAGCTCCTGAAGTGGAGCTACGAGCTGCAGCTCAAGTTCGCGCCGTGGACGTATCAGCTCACGTACCGGCTCTGGTTCCTGATGCCGTTCCTCTACGGCCCGGTCGTGTGGTTCGACACCTTCGTCACCCGCCGGCGCATGCGGCGAACCATCAACGCGATGGACCCCGACGCGGTGGTCTCCACCTACTGCCTCGCCACCCTGGTGCTCGGCAACATGCGCCGGAAGGGTTGGCTGCGCGTTCCGGTCGTCACGTTCCTCACCGACTTCGCGGTGCACCCCCTGTGCGTGCACCCGTCCGTCGACCTCGACCTCGGCGTCGCGCCCTCCACCGCCGCGGCCGCGCTGGAGCGCGGCGCGCCCGTGGCGTCGGCTCCCGGGCCACTGGTCGCCGAGCGGTTCCGCGTCGGCGTCCCCTCACGCGAGGAGGCCCGGGCCGCGCTCGGCCTCGGGCTCGACGAGCGGGCGGTCCTCGTGGTCGCGGGCTCGTGGGGCGTCGGCGAGGTCGTCGACACCGTGCGCACCCTCGGCCGCGGCGGCAAGTACCACCCGATCACGGTCTGCGGGAAGGACGCGGAGCTCAAGGCCCGTCTCGACGAGCTCGGCATCGGCACGGTCATCGGCTGGACGAGCGAGATGCCGAGCCTGATGGCCGCGGCCGACGCGCTGGTCGAGAACGCCGGCGGCCTGACCGCGATGGAGGCCTTCGCCAGCGGCCTGCCCGTCATCACGTTCAACGCCATCCCGGGCCACGGCCGCGACAACGGCGCCCGGATGGAAGCCGCGGGTGTGAGCATCTACGCCCGCACCGAGGCCGACCTCGGCCCCGCGCTGGCCACGGCGACGACCCCCGGTCCCGACCGCGACCTGCTCATCGAGAACGCCAAGGGGCTGTTCGCGGGCGACGCGGCCGACGACGTGCTCGCCCTCGCCGTCGCCCAGGAGCCGGTGCGGGTGGCCTTCGGGGTGCCCAAGGGCCCGCGCCGCCTGGTCGGGACCGCGGCGTCGTTGATCATCCTCTACGGCGGGCTCACCATCGGGGCGCAGGCCGTGGCCGCGATGGGCGTGGGTGTCGCCCGCCCGCCGGTCGACGCGACCGGCACCGTCTACACCGGCGTCCGGCTCAATGACGCCGAGCTCAAGAACCCGGGGATCAAGCACCAGATCGCGTCGCTGCACGCCACCGCGATCGTCAACGGCCTCGTCGCCCAGGCGAACCCCGGGGCCGTCCACAGCCTCGCCCGCATCGGCATCGACATCGGCAACGGCGGCTGGGGCAAGGGCCGCCAGATGCGGTGGTCGCGCGCGTCCAACGACGTGAGGCACGCGGCCGCGGTCATCAACGCCGACTCGGGGCGCACCGTCGCCCGCGAGTTCGTGCCGCTGCGCCGGGTCGACGCGTTCGACCTCGTGTACTCCCGCACGTCGCACCAGAAGGTGGTCGTCGCCGACCGCGTCGTGCACAAGAGCACCAAGGCGTTCGTGCTGCACGGCCGGAAGGTCGTCGTGATCGACGGCCAGGACCGCACCATCGGCCAGCTGCGCGCCGAGCTCCAGCGCTACCAGCACCAGCTCGACGCCCACGCGTTGGTCGCGGCGCCCTTCAGCGGACTGCGATGAGCCGGCGGGCGACCGGGGCCTGGGCCCTGGGCGCGACCGTCGCGGGCGTCGGCGTCGGTCTCGCCGCACGGCACGCGCTTCCCGCCCTCACCGGCGTGAGCTTCGTGCGCGACCACCTGCCGTCGATCGCGGGGATCGGTGCACCCGACCACACCGCGATCACCTTCGACGACGGGCCCGATCCCGCGTCCACGCCGGCGTTCCTCGAAGCGCTCGACGCGTTGGGGTGGAAGGCCACCTTCTTCATGCTCGGCTCGATGGTCGATGCGTCGCCCGGCCTCGCGGCGGAGGTCGTGGCCGCGGGCCACGAGGTCGGCGTGCACGCCTACGAGCACACCAGCATGCTGCGTCGTTCGGCGCGCTCGGCCCGGGCCGACATCGCCCGCACCACCGACCGGATCGCCAACGTGACCGGGGTCGAGCCGGTCTGGTTCCGGCCCCCCTACGGCATCGTCTCCGGCGGCGCGCTGCGCGCCGCGCGCGAGCTCGAGCTCCGCACCGTACTGTGGACCGCGTGGGGCCGAGACTGGCGCCCGGTCGCGACGCCGGAGACGGTGGTGGCCGACCTGCGCAAGGGCCGCCTCGCCGGCGGCACGGTGCTCCTGCACGACTCCGACTGCACGTCGGCCCCGGGCAGCTGGCGCAGCGCGCTCGGCGCTTTGCCTCTCATCGCCGACGAGCTCGCCGCGCAGGGCCTCACCGCCGGCCCCCTCGGCGCCCACGCCATCCCTGCTTCTTAGGCGCCGCAGAAGTACCTCCGAGGTACTCCTGCGGCGCCTCAGGATCTAGGTCTGGAGGGTGAGGAGGGCGGAGAGGTCGGTGAGCTCCGCGGTCCAGTTGCCGGGCGGGGTGACGGGGACGAGGACGAGCTTGGAGAAGCCGACCTCGGTGAAGGCCTGGAGGCGTTCGCGGATCGCGTCGACTCCCACCGGCACGATCTCGTCGGGCTTGGTCCCCGGGCGACGGCTCGCGAGCATCTCCGCGAACGCGGGGTCGAGCGGGGTCATCGAATACAGGACCATCGCGCCGAAGTGCTCGGGGTCGATCTCCCGCTCCGCGGCGGCCGCGGCCTGCTCGATGACGGGCCGGTCGGCGGCCACGCTCTCCGGGGTGCAGAAGCTCGCGAGCCACCCGTCGCCGAGCCGGCCGACGCGCCGCAGCTCGCCCGGTGCGGCACCGCCGAGCCAGACCGACAACGGCTGCTGGGTGGGCGTGACCGCGAGCGCGAGGCCGTCGTACTCGAAGCGGCCGTGATGGAACACCGGCTCGCCGGTCCAGAACCGGCGCAGGAGCGGCAGGGCCTCCTCGAACCACGGCGACCGCTCGCCCCGAGCCACCCCGAACGCCTGTTGCTCGGTGGCGTCGGCGACGCCGAGGCCGAACGCGGGGAGGAACCGGCCGCCCGACAGCGCGTCGAGACTGGCGAGCTGCTTGGCCAGGAGCGCCGGATTGCGGCCCGGCAGCACCATCACGCTCGTGCCGAGCTTGAGCCGCGTCGTGCGCCCGGCCGCGAAGGCGATCGCCGCGACCGGGTCGGGGAGCGGGCCCGCGGCGCGCTCGGAGAGCCAGAGCGAGTCGAAGCCGAGGCGTTCGAGGTCGTCGACGAACGGCCCGAAGAACGCGGGGTCGCCGCTCGGCGCGAGCACCCCGGGTCCGAAGCCGATGCGGATCTTCACGGGCGGAACCCTTCGTAGCCGCGCAGCTCGCGGCGCGCGATCTGTTGCATGTGCACCTCGTCGGGGCCGTCGACGAAGTGCAGCGTGCGCGCGTGCACGTACATCTCCGCGAGCGGCCAGTCGTCGGAGAGGCCGGCGGCCCCGAACACCTGGATGGCCCGGTCGATCACGTTGGTGGCGACGCGCGCGGCGACCACCTTGATCGCCGCGATCTCGAACCGGGCGCCTTTGTTGCCGACCGTGTCCATGAGCCACGCGGCCTTCATCGTGAGGAGGCGGGCCTGCTCGATCTCGATGCGGGACTCGGCCACCCGCTCCTGGATGACGCCCTGGTCGGCGAGCGGGATGCCGAACGCGACCCGGTTCTGCGCGCGTGCGCACAGGAGCGCGAGGGCCTTCTCGGCCAGGCCGATGGCGCGCATGCAGTGGTGGATCCGCCCGGGCCCGAGGCGGGCCTGCGCGAGCGCGAAGCCGGCGCCCTCCTCGCCGAGGACATTGCTGGCCGGGACCCGCACGCCCTCGAACAGGAGCTCGGCGTGGCCGCCTCCCGCGTCGTGGCCGAACACGGGCAGCGTGCGGACGACGCGGACTCCCGGGGTGTCGAGCGGGACGATGATCATGCTGTGGCGCCGGTAGGGATCGGTGTCGGGATCGCTCACGCCCATGAGGATCACGAACCGGCAGTTGGGGTGGGCCGCGCCCGTCGTCCACCACTTGTGCGCGTCGATCACGTAGTCGTCGCCGTCGCGGGTGATCGTGCTCGAGATGTTGCGCGCGTCGGAGCTCGCGACCCACGGCTCGGTCATCGCGAAGCCGGACCGGATCGTCCCCTCGAGCAGCGGCACGAGCCACCGGTCCTGCTGCTCGGGCGAGCCGAACTCGGCGAGGAGCTCCATGTTGCCGGTGTCGGGCGCGGAGGAGTTGGTGGCCTCACCGGAGAGGAGGCTGGCGCCCATGAGCTCGCACAGCGGCGCGTAGTCGAGGTTGGAGAGCCCGGCGCCCCACCGGTCGTTGGGGATGGCGAGGTTCCAGAGCCCGAGGGCCCGGGCCCGCGCCTTGAGGTCTTCCATCACCGGGGGGTGGAAGTGCGGGTCGCCCGATGCGGCCACCTGCTCCCGGTAGACGGCCTCGGCGGGGTCGACGTCGGTGGCGATGAAGTCGGAGAGCTCGGCCTGCAGCTCGACGGCCCGGGGGCTCAGCGCGAAATCCATGGGTTGCCTCTCCTCGTCCGACCGATTCACGCTACCGCCGGCGAGTCGGGACGCCCCGGGTCGGTGCAAGAGTTGGGTCCCGCGCGGCGTCGCCGTCGCGCCGACCCGACTGGAGGACCCGCTGGAGCTGCCGGTGGTGCTGGTGGCGGTGTGGTGGGTGGTCGGCTGGACGCTGTGCTTCCGGGTCCCGCGGCTGCCGGCTCCGGGTGCGTCGCCCGCCGCGCCCGGGTCACCCGACTCGCCGCGCCCGGGGGTCTCGGTGGTGGTCCCGGCCCGCGACGAGGCGCACGCGCTCCCCACGCTGCTGCGCGGGCTCGCCCGCCAGACGCGGCCCCCGCTCGAGGTGCTGGTGGTGGACGACGACTCCACCGACGGCACCGCCGCCGTGGCCGTCGCCGGTGGCGCCCGCGTGATCGACGCCGTGCCGTTGCCCGACGGCTGGACCGGCAAGGCGTGGGCCTGCGACCGGGGCGCGGCCGCGGCCGCGGGCGCGGTCCTCGTGTTCCTCGACGCCGACACCGACCCGGGCCCCGACCTCCTCGCGAGGGTCGAGCGCGAGCGGGCGCGCGCCGGCGGTCTCGTATCGGTGCAGCCGTACCACCGGATGCGCCGGCCCTACGAGCGGCTGTCCGCGTTCTTCAACCTGATCGCGGTGATGGGCACCGGCATCGCGTCGGCGCGTCCCGGCGCGCGCGTCGTCGGGGCGTTCGGGCCGTGTCTCGCGCTCGACCGGGCCACGTACGCGCGGGCCGGGGGGCACGCCGCGGGTCGGGGCGACGTGCTCGACGACGTGAGCCTCGCGACGCGCGTGCGCGCGTCGGGCGCGCCGGTCGAGTGCTTCGGCGGCCGCGGTGCGGTGGAGTTCCGCATGTATCCGGGAGGGATCCGCGCGCTCGCGGAGGGCTGGAGCAAGAACTTCGCCGGCGGTGCGGCCAGCACCCCCATCGTGCGGTTGCTGCTCATCGTCGGGTGGTTCGGCGCGTGCCTCGGCACGGGCTACTCGGGGATCCGGGTGCTGGTCGACGCGGTCGCGGGCGGCTCGCCGTCGGGCGTCGACGCGGTGATCTACCTCGCGTTCGCGCTCCAGCTGTGGTGGATGTGGCGCGCGCTCGGCAACTTCACCGTGATCAGCGCGCTGCTGTATCCACTGCTCGCACTGGGCTTCGTCGTGGTGTTCGCGGGGTCGGTCGTGCTCGCGGCGCGCGGCGCCGTGCGCTGGAAGGGCCGGACGGTCCGCACCAACCCGGCACTGCCCGACCGACCGAAGCGGGTGGGCTGAGTGCGGGTGGTGCACCTGTCGCTCGGTTGGACGGTGGTGCTCGACGTCGCCGTCTGGGGCGCGTGGAGCGCGTCCGTCGGCTTCGCCGCGCACCGGCTGCCCACGCGGTGGCTCGCGCGCGACGGGTTCGTGCTCCGCCTGCGGCCGGCCGAGCGCGACGGCCGCGTCTACCGGCGGCTGCGGATCAAGCGTTGGAAGGACCGTCTGCCCGAGGCCGGGTCGCTGTTCGGGGGCGGCTTCTCGAAGCGCGCCGTCCGCGGGCACGACGCGGCCTACTTCGAGCGGTTCGTGGTGGAGACGCGGCGGGCCGAGGTCACGCACTGGTGGGTGATGCTGGCTGCGCCGTTCTTCTTCCTGTGGAACCCGCCGGCGCTCGGCGTGGTGATGGTCGTCTACGCGCTCGCGGCCAACGGGCCGTGCCTGCTGGTCCAGCGCTACAACCGGGCCCGGCTGTATCGGGTGCTGGCCCGCCGCCACCCGGGCCCGATTCCGGGCCGGCCCCCCGGTGCCGGCCACTAGCCTCCGGGGGATGGCCGACTCCCCGCAGGACCAACGCATGGCGGCCCTGCGCACCGAGTACCGGAGCCCGCTGCTCGACGAGCACGACGTCGACCCCGACCCGATGGTGCAGTTCGCCCGCTGGTTCGACGACGCGGTCGCGGCGAAGGTCCCGGAGCCGGACTCGATGACGATCGCGACCGCGACGCTCGATGGCCGTCCGTCGGCCCGGGTCGTCGCCCTGCGCGGCTACGACGAGCGCGGGTTCGTCTTCTACACCAACGACGAGAGCCAGAAGGGCCGGGAGCTCGCGGCCAACCCGCGCGCCGCGGTCGTGTTCCACTGGCGCGAGATGGAGCGGCAGGTGCGGGCCTTCGGCGCGGTGACGCACGTCGGCGACGACGAGGCGCGTGCGTACTTCGCCGGCCGTCCGCTCAAGAGCCGGATCGGCGCGTGGGCGTCGCGGCAGAGCGTGGTCCTGCGCGACCGGGCCGAGCTCGAAGCGCGCGTCGCCGAAGCCGCGGCGCGCTTCGGTGACGGTGAGATCCCGAAGCCGCCGTTCTGGAACGGCTACGTCGTGCGGCCCGACGAGGTCGAGCTGTGGCAGGGCCGCCGGAGCCGGTTGCACGACCGCCTGCGCTACGAGCGCGTCGCCGACGGGTGGCGGATCGAGCGGCTCTCGCCCTGACGGGCCGCGACGCGGCACTCCGCGCGGAGCGACTCAGCGCGGCGTCGGGTCCTTGCGGCCCCCGACCCGGTCGGTCCGTTGGGCCTGGCTGTCGCCCGGCAACACGGGGATGGGTACGGTCGCGTCGACGGTGCCGTGGCCGGCCTCCCACATCGTGACCTCGATGCACGCGACGTAGACCACGATCCGGCCGACGATCAGCAGCCAGAACACGATCGCGAACGCGAGGCCGATCGACCCGTAGACGTGGTTGGTCGACGACGCGCCCGCGGGCAGGAGGTAGGTGCCCGCCACCTTGAGCACCTCGAACGCAATGCCGCCGATGACCGCCGCCGGGAGCAGCGCCCGCAGTGGCACGTGGCGGTTGGGCAGCCACCAGCTCGTCCACAGCCACAGCCCGACGGTGACGAGCAGCGCGACGACCGCGCCGAGGACCTGCACCGCCACGCCGAACTCCCGGATCCACGCGGTGATCGAGCCGGAGAGCAGGATCAGCAGGCCCGCCCCGAGGGCCCAGGCGAGCCCGAGCACGCGGTCGCGCAGGCCCCGGGTGCGCACCTGCCAGGCCGAGTTCCAGGCGTTCTGGAGGCCCTGGGTGAGGTTGCTCACGGCCCACAGCGCGGTGACGAAGCCGATCCCGGCCAACACGTCGTTGTGCCGGGCCCGGTTGACCGTGTCGATGACCTGGGTCTCGGTGTCGCCCCGGAAGCCGATGCTGTGCACGACGTCGTGCACGAACGCGTTGGAGTCACCCGACACGAGACCGAGCCCCCAGATCCCGAGCAGGAGCAATGGGAAGAGGGCCAGGAACGCGTAGAGGGTGATCGACGACGCGAGCGCGATGCCGTGGATCTCGGTGAACCGAGACTGCACCGCGAGCGCGCGCCGCAGCAGGGGGCGGCGCGCGACGAACTGGTCGATCCGCTGCTTCGTCGCCACCGCCGCAGCGTACGGGACGGTCGCTTCGGTCCCGCAGTCCGTCGGCCGGGTAGGAGTCGGGCGCCGGGGCGCGGTTAGACAGGGCGCGTGAACCCGGTCGCGTGGCTCCTGCTCGCCGCCGCGGCTGCCGTTGCGGTCGTCGACTGGATCGCGGTCGCACGCCGGGCCCGGCGATGGGAGCACGTCGCCAAGCCCGCGGTCCTCGTGCTCCTGATCGGGCTCGCGCTGGTGATCGACCCGGTGCGGCCGGCTTCGCAACCCTGGTTCGTGGCCGCGCTGGTCGCGTCGCTCGTGGGCGACGTGCTGATGATGGTGCCCGGAGCGTTCGTGGCCGGGCTCGCCGCGTTCCTCGTCGCCCACGTCGGCTACATCGTCGGCCTCGACGTCGCCGGTGGCGGTTCGGCGATCGCGGTGGGCCTCTGCGTCGTCGGGGTCGGGGCCGGCGCGGTCGTCGTCGGCCGCCGCCTGCTGGCCGGAATGAAGGCACGCGGCGGGAGCCGGGAACGCATGCCGGTCGTCGCCTACGTGGCCGTGATCACCGTGATGGTCGGGAGCGCGCTGGCGACGGGCCGGGTGCTGCCGGCGCTCGGCGCGCTCCTGTTCATGGTGTCGGACTCGCTGATCGGGTGGCGCCGCTACGTGCGGGAGCAGGAGTGGATGCCGGTCGCGATCATGGTGACGTACCACGTCGGCCAGGCGCTGCTGGTGCTGTCGCTCGCGGCCTAACGTGTCGTCGCCCGGCGCAGGTGCGGTGGGTCCAGGGCCGGCGGGTGGCGAGGACGGGCATTCCGTGGTGGACGGTGCGGTCACGATCGGCGGGACGAACCCGGGCCGCTTCGCCCGCGACGACGAGGTCGCGCGGTGGAACGACGACGGCTATGTGGTCCTCGACGGGCTCGTCGCCACCGACCTCGTCGACGCGGCGATGGTCGACGTATGGAACGTGTTCCCCAAGCCCGAGAAGTTCCACGCCGATCCCGCGAAGTACATCTCGCCCGGCAAGACCAACGCGGTGTTGCGGCGCGGCTACCCCGAGATGCCCGAGCACGGCCCCTGGTTCCGGCCCGAGCAGCACCGGTGGGGGAGCCCGTTCCCGTTCTGGGGGACCGGCAACCTGAGCCGGCTCGCGGTGCACCCGGCCATCGTCGACTTCGCCGAGCGCGCGCTGCAGACCACCGCGGTGCAGGTGTACCAGACGCAGATCAACGCCAAGTACACCGGCGACGCCGACTACGAGCAGCCGATGCACACCGACCGCAACCACTCGTGGCTCCCACCGCTCGAGGGCCCGCCGTGGTGGCACGTCGAGATGTTCCTCTACCTGTCGGACGTCGACGAGGAGAGCGCGCCCACGCACGTGGTGTCACGGCGCGACTCCGGCGACCGCTCGCCCAACGACTCGTTCTTCCCCGAGCAGGATCCGCAGATCTACGCGTTGGAGCGGCCGGCGACCGGCATCCGCGGCTCGGTGATGGCGTACCGCAACGACACGTTCCACCGCGGCGTCGACATCACGAAGCCCAACGGGGCCCGCTTCCTCTACAACGTGAGCTACAAGGTCGCCGGGCTCGACTTCGTGGGCTTCCACGCGCCCCAACACGACGCGACGCACCCGAGCTGGGTGCAGTTCGCGGAAGCGTCGACCCCGCGCGAGCTCGAGCTGTTCGGCTTCCCGCCCCCCGGCCATTCCGTGTGGACCGCGAAGCTGATCGAGGACACGCAGGTCCGCTACCCGAAGCTCGACCTCGACCCCTGGCGCAACGCGCTCGAGGGGTGATGGCCTGAGCGGATTGGTCAGGGGGCTCCACCGCGAGCCGGGTGGGGCAGGACGTTCGCCTCTGGCGAGCACTCCTCTGCGGCCGGAGAGTGTGAAGAGGACCGCTCTACACAGGTCCCGAGGTGCTCGCGGCATGACCTTACGAGGGGCGGCTGGTGTGCAATCTGAGGCCGAAGCGATGCTCCTGGACCGCTACCTTCCCCAGTACGACGTCACGGAGACGCACGCCGTCGTCGTCGACGCAGACACGGACCTCACGTGGCAGGCGGTCCGGCGGAGCGACCTGTCTCGTTCCGCGGTGGTACGGGTGCTCCTGGAGCTGCGCAGCCTTCCCAATCGGCTGCAGGGGGTCCTGAAGGGGCGGCCCTCGGGAACTCCCCGCCCGCCGTTGACCCTCGACGACATGGAGCGCGCCGGCTTTCTGCTCCTGGGCGAGCGGCCCGGCCACGAGATCGTGTTCGGCTCTGTCGTGCAACCTTGGAGGGCGGTCACCCTTGATGAGCCCGCGCCGCAGGTCGAAGCATGTCGATTCGCCGAGTTCGACACCCCCGGGTACGTCAAGGTCGCCTTCAACATCCGGGTGGAGCCCTACGGCAAAGGGCGCGCCCTCATTACGTCTGAGACACGGACGGCGGCAACGGACCCCACGAGCCTGCGCCGCTTCGCCCGCTACTGGATGCTCGTTGGCCCGTTCAGCGCGCTCATCCGCCGACTGATGCTGCGGATCGTGAAATCCGATGCCGAGACGGCGTCGCGAGCAACACCTGCCAACCCAACGCGTGAGCCCGGCGGCCCGCCCGGGGGTAGCGGGGAG
>JADGOM010000036.1 GCA_017882925.1 Acidimicrobiia bacterium
ACCATGGCTTCGAACAGCCCACGGAAGTTCTTGGTGTTGAAGAAGTCGCCGTAGTTCTCCGCGGCAGCCGGGTTCATCGGGCGCCCGCCGCCCGCGGCGGCGATGCGCCACGCCTGCTCGCACCGCCACTCGAACGCGATCGCGCGCAGGTACGCCTGGTGGATGTCGTTGGCCAGGATGACGACGCCGTGGTTCTGCAGGAGACCGACGTTCGCGTCGCCCATGACCTCGACGATCGCCTTCGCGTTGGCCTCGTCGTCGACCGCGCCCCAGTACTCGTCGTAGATCGCGACCTTGCCGTGGTAGAACGCGCCGGTCTGGTCGTAGATCTCGGGCGCGCGGCCCATGTCCGCCCAGATCGTCCCCCACCGCGAGTGGTTGTGGATCGACACGCGGACGTCGGGGCGGGCCTTGTGGATCTGGACGTGCAGCTGGATCGCGGGCGTGATGGTCCACTGCCCGCCGATCTCGTTGCCGTCAGCATCCATGCGCATGATGTCCTGGCCGCGCAGCTCGTCCCACGTCATCCCGAACGGGTTGCAGAGGAACGTGCCGTCGTCCTGCTTGTAGGAGATGTGGCCCGCGAGGTGGTCGTCGTAGCCCTCGGCGTGGAGGCAGCGCGCCAGGAGCGCGACCTCCTGCTCCGGCGTGAGGTCGGGGATCGCCGGTGCGATCGGCTTCGTCAACGTCTGCGACCGCATCGCGCTCGGCTTCTTGTTCTCCGCCATGGTTTCCTCCGACTCGTGAGGTTTGTGCGTCCCTTGAGCACGATATGTGTGCTCAGGGGACGCACAAAGGTTCAGGTGCCGATCCGGGTCTCCCGGCCGGCCCAATAGGGATCCCGCAGCACCCGCTTGTAGAGCTTGCCGGTCTGCATGCGGGGCAGCTCGGCGGTGAAGTCGATGGAACGCGGGCACTTGAGGTGCGCGAGGTTGGCCCGGCAGTACTCGAGCAGCTCCCGCTCGAGCGCGGCCTCGCCCGCCGCGTCGCCCACGACCGCCGTGTCCGCGGGCTGGACGACGGCCTTCACCTGCTCGCCGAACTCGTCGTCGGGGATGCCGAACACCGCCACGTCGGTGACCTTCGGGTGCATGACGAGCACGTTCTCGATCTCCTGCGGGTAGATGTTGACGCCGCCGGAGATGATCATGAACGCCTTGCGGTCGGTGAGATAGAGGTAGCCGTCGTCGTCGACGCGGCCGACGTCACCCAGCGTCGACCAACCCGGGTGCACGGGGTTGATCGTGCCCGCGGTCTTCGCGGTGTCGTTGTGGTACTCGAACGGGAGCGCGCCCGAGAGCGACTCGAAGTACACGAGGCCCTCCTCCCCCACCGGGAGCTCGTTGCCCTCGTCGTCGCAGATGTGCAGCGGCGGGCCGGCGGGGATGCCGACCGACCCGCGGTGCTCGAGCCACTCTCCCGACGTGATGTGGGTGACGCCGTTGCCCTCGGTGCCTGCGTAGTACTCGAACAGGATCGGCCCCCACCAGTCGATCATCTGCTGCTTGACCGCGACCGGGCAGGGCGCGGCGGCGTGGATCGCGGTGCGCAGGCTCGACACGTCGTACTGCAGGCGCACGGCGTCGGGCAGCTTCAGCATCCGGAGGAACATGGTCGGCACGAACTGGCCCTCGGTCACCCGGTAGCGCTCGATGAGCCGCAGCGCCTGCTCGGCGTCGAACTTCTCCATCATCACGACGGTCCCGCCCCACGCCTGCACGGCGGTGCTGTAGTTGAACGGCGCCGCGTGGTACATCGGCGCGGGCGACAGGTACACCGTGTCGGGTCCGATGCCGTAGCGGGTCGGCATGCTCGGCACGAGCATCGCGTTGCCCTCGTCGGCGCGTCGGCCCGACAGCGCGCGCTTCACGCCCTTCGGCCGGCCGGTGGTGCCCGAGCTGTAGAGCATGAAGTCGCCGAGCGGCTCGTCGTCGAGCGGGACCGGCGGGAACTTCGCGATGGCCTCCTCGTAGTCGGAGTGCCCCGTGACCGGGCCCCCGACCGCGAGCCGCACCCGCACGCCGGGCGTGTCGGCGATGATCGCGGCGGCGACGGCCCCGGTCGCCGGCGAGGCGAACACCGCCGCGGCCTCGCAGTCGTTGACGATGTAGGCCGCCTCGGACGCGACGAGGTGCGTGCTGATCGCGGTGACGTAGAGGCCGGACCGCAGCCCGGCCCACGCGATCTCCAGGAACTCGGCCCGGTTCTCCAGGAGGATGGCGAGGTGGTCGCCGGGTCGCAGCCCCGCGTCCCAGAGCAGCTGCGCGACGCGGCACGACCGCTCGTCGAGCTCCCGGTACGTCACGACCTGGCCCGAGGTGCCCATGATCAGCGCCGGGTGGTCGGGCCGGGTCCGCGCGTGGATTCCGGGATGCACGGCTCCCCCCTCACCTCGGCGCCGTTACCGGTCAATCAATATCACGACAGCGTGCGCTCCCGGGGCTACCGTCGGTCAGGCCGACGATGGGAGGCCCCGTGACCACCGACGTGACGTACTCCGCGGAGGATCTGGCGGCGTTCCGGGCCGCCGCGGGCGAGGAGCGGTCGCGGGCCTCGGTCCGCCGCGCCGCGCTCGCGGAGGACTTCGACGCGATCGTCGAGGCGACCCTCGAGGCCAACGCCGACGACGAGCACGATCCCGAAGGCGCGACCATCGGGTTCGAGCGGGCGCAGATCACGTCGATGCTCGAGCGGGCCCGGTCGGAGATCGCCGACCTCGACCGCGCGCTGGGGCGGCTCGACGCGGGCACCTACGGCACCTGCGCCGGTTGCGGGGGCCGGATCGCGACCGAGCGACTGCTCGCGCGCCCGGCCACCACCACGTGCGTGACGTGCGCGGCGGGCCACGCCCGCGTGTCGCGGCGGGCGTCAGCGCATGAGCGGGTCACGGGGTAGGCCGAGGATCCGCTCGCCGATCTGGTTGCGCTTGATCTCCGACGTGCCACCGGCGATCGACATCGCCCGGTGCATCAGGACCATGCTCCCCGACATCGCCCCCGGGCCGTCCATGAGCGCCCCCTCGGGCCCGTCGAGCTCGTGGAGGATCGCGGCCGCCTCGTGCCCGAGCTCGGAGAGCACCAGCTTCGTGACCGCGCCCTCGGGACCCGGCTCGCCGCCGGCGACGGCGCGGTGCGCGCGGCGGAGGTTGAGCAGGGCCATCGCCTGGCTGTCGGCGATGTAGGTGCCGATCCGGGCCGCGCCGCCGGTGAGTCGCTCGGGGTGCGCGTCGAACGGGCCGATGAGCGCGTCACCGGGGAACGTCATGCCCCCGTCGCCGCCGCCGATGCTCACGCTCTCGTTGCCGAGCGTGGCCCGGGCCACGGTCCAGCCCCCGTCGACCGGGCCGACGACGTCGGTGTCGGGGACGAACACGTCGTTGAGGAAGACCTCGTTGAACTCCGACGCGCCGGTGGGCATCCGCAGCGGGCGCACCTCGACGCCCGGGGCGTGCATGTCGATCACCATCGTGGTGATGCCCTGGTGCTTCGGCACCGTCGGGTCGGTCCGCACCGTGGCCAGGCCGAACGCGCTGACGTGCGCGCCGCTCGTCCACACCTTCTGGCCGTTGAGGACCCAACCGCCGTCGACCCGGGTGGCCTTGGTCTTGATGCCCGCGGCGTCGGAGCCGGCGTCGGGCTCGCTGAAGAGCTGGCACCAGATGACCTCCTGGCTCAGCGCGGGCCGCACCCACCGCGCCACCTGCTCCTCGTCGGCGTGCTGGATGAGCGTGAGGATCACCCAACCGGTGATGCCGTAGGCCGGGCGCTTGATCCCGGCCGCGGCGAACTCCTGCTCGATGATCAGCTGCTCGACGGCGCCGGCGGCCCGGCCCCACGGCGTGGGCCAGTTGGGCGTGCCGTAGCCCGACTCGAGGAGCTCCGCGCGCTGCGTCGCGGGGTCGAGGTCCTTGATCCGGGTCGCGAACGCGCGCACGTCGTCGCGCACGGGCTCGGCCTCGGGCGGGAGGTCGATCGACTGCTCGCGCCGCACGCCGGCGCGGGTGAGGTCGGTGACCGCGACCGCGGCGGCCTTCGGGTCGAGGAACGCGCTCAGGGCCGCGGCGCGCCGCATGTAGATGTGCGCGTCGTGCTCGAACGTGAAGCCGATCCCGCC
This sequence comes from Acidimicrobiia bacterium, assembly GCA_017882925.1. Taxonomy (GTDB): domain Bacteria; phylum Actinomycetota; class Acidimicrobiia; order IMCC26256; family Chersky-534; genus Chersky-534. The sequence goes on from JADGOM010000036.1 coordinate 4,114, forward strand.
GTGCGCCTGCGTGTTGAGGTTGGCGCAGAGATCGGCGGCCGTCGCGGCCAGAGTCGCGGCGACCGCCGCCGCGTACTCGAGCTGCTCACCACCGACCGCGGCCGCGCGTGACGCGTCCCACACCGCGGCGGTCGCGAGCTCGGTGGCGACGATCATGTTGGCGCAGTGGTGCTTCACGGCCTGGTAGGTGCCGATCGGGCGGCCGAACTGCTCGCGGGTCTTCGCGTAGTCGCTCGCCATCGTGGTGCACTCGCCCGCGACGCCCACGGCCTCGGCCGCCAGGATCGTGCGGGCCAGGTCGACCAGGCTGCGGCGCGCCCCGGTGAGGACGACCGCTACCGGCGCGTCGGTGAGGGTGACCCGTGCGCTGCGCCGGGTCGGGTCGAGGTTCCGCGGCACCTCGACCGCCACGCCATCACCGGCCGTGCGCACGACGACGACGTCGTCGCCGGAAGGGACGAGCAGGAGATCGGCCAGCCCGCCACCGAGGACGATCGCGCGGCCGCTCACGGAGTCGTCGCGCCGCTCGACGTCGGCGTCGAGCGCGACCGCGCCGGCGATCGAGCCGTCGGCCAGCCCCGCCACGAGTGGACGGGTGACGTCGTCGACGCCCGCGGCCACCAGCACCGAGCTCACGATCACCGTCGGGACGAAGGGTCCGGGCGCGGCGACGCGGCCGAGCTCCTCGACCACCGTCACCAGCTCGGGCAGGCCGTAGCCCGACCCGCCCTGCTCCTCGGGGATGTGCAGGCCCAGCCAGCCGAGCTCGCGGAGCGCGTCCCACCAGTCGGGCAACGTCTCGACCGGGGCTTCCAGCAGGGCGCGGGCCGCGCCCCGGGCGCCGTGCCGGGTCAGGAAGTCGGCCGCGGTGTCGGCGAGGGCCTGATGGTCTTCGGTGATGGCAATGGACATCGGAACCAGACGCTTTCTCGGGGCGGGCCGGGGATTGCAGCGGTCGTGAGGCTCTCACCCCATGCGTGGGATCCACCAGCCGGACGCCCGGGCGGGGCGGCCGACCCCGTCGTCGGTCCCGTCGCCGGCGCCTCCGACCTCGACGAGCGCCCGGTCCGGCACCCAGTTGCCGTGGAAGCCCTGCGGCACCCGCACCGGCAGGTGCACCCGCGCGACCTCACGGGGGAAGTCGTGCGCGTCGAGGATCACGAGGTCGCTCCGCCCGGTGCCGCGGTCCCACACGTAGCCCATGAGGTGGCCCTCGTCCTCGCCCGCGTCGTCGGCCGCGGGCACGAAGACGAACTCGCTCGCGATGCGGCCGGGCCCGAACCCGTGCTCGACGTGCGTGCCCGCGACCACGTCGTGCTTGTAGAGGAAGG
>JADGOM010000222.1 GCA_017882925.1 Acidimicrobiia bacterium
GCGCACCGCACGCGCGCTGGCAGATGAAGCGGATCATGAACGAACGCTACGGCGAGATCGACGGCATGACCCTCGACGCGTCGATCGCCGGACCGGAGGTGGTGGAGGGATTTCGTTCCTTCGTCGAACGGCGCCCACCGAGTTGGATCCCCGACGGCTACGCGCCCGAGGGCCGCGTCTGACGTCAGGCGTCACGAACGCGTGGCAACGGCGTCGAAGACGACAGGGAGCGAGCGCGGGCCACGAAAGGCCAGTCCCTCGATGACCGGAGGATCGGCGTCAGGATCGAGGCGCAGATTCGGCAGTCCGTCGAGGATCGCGTTGAGACCCACGCGCAACTCGAGGCGCGCGAGGTGCATCCCGAGACACTGATGCGGGCCGGTGCCGAACGCGAGATGCGTCTGCGTGGATCGGTCGAGATCGAACTCGGCGGATCGCGCGTAGCGGGACTCGTCACGATCCGCCGAACCCACGATCACGGCAACCGCCGCGCCGGCGGGGATCGGACAACCCGCGACGACGGTGTCCGCGGCCGCGACCCGACTCACCTGCGTGACCGACGTCTCCCAGCGGAGCGTCTCCTCGATGAGCGCGGGTACGAGCGCACGGTCCGCCCGCACCCGGGCCATGGTCTCGGGGGCCAACAGCAGCGCGGTCAGCGCGTTCCCCAACGCCCGGAAGGTCGTCTCCGCGCCGGCCGGGAGCAGGAGGCGGAGGAATCCGTAGAGCCGGTCGTCGGTCAGCTTCTCGCCGTCGACCTCCGCGTGCACGAGGTCGCTGAGCAGATCGCCCCGGGGGTCGGCTCGACGCGCTTCGACCAGGGGCTCGAGGTACTCGCGCATCGCGCGGGACGCCGCGAGCCCCGCCTCCGGATGCATCGGGCCGCCGTTGATCTGCTCGGACCACTCGTGGAACTGGTCGCTGTCTTCGACCGGGACGCCCACGATGGCGCAGATGACGCGCACCGGGTAGCGCCTCGTGATGTCGCGGACGAGCTCGGCCCTTCCGAGTGGCGCGACGTCGTCGACGCACATCTCGATCGACGGGCGGATCACGGCTTCGTCCCACCGTTCGAGCTGCGAGGCGCGGAAGGCGTGGGCGACGAGGTTCCGGTACGCGCGGTGCTCCGGGCCGTCCATCCCGAGGATCAGCTCGCCCATGTAGGGGCGCATGTGCTCGTTGTTGATCGACGACGAGAACGTGTCGGCGTCACGCAAGACGTGCTCGACGTCGTCCCAGCGGGTCACCTCGAACATGGGCCGCCCGACGACCCCCAGCGAAGCACCGGCGGTCTCGAAGACCGGGCAACCCAGCCGCGCCCGTTCCCACTGCGCGTAGGGCTGGCCGGTGACGAAGTCGATCTCCTCGTACTCGAAGGTTGACGGATCCTCGGTCATGTGACCCCCTGGTGAGTGGTTCCCGACACCGTCATCAAACCTCACCCCGCCGGTGGGCTCCAGGGCTGGTCGGGAGGGAGCCGGCCGTCGACATCGGTGAAGCCGTAGTCGAGCGCGAGCGCATGCGTCGTGACCGCGCGGCCGGTCCAGCGCAGGACGTCGGGGTCGGTCGCGAGCGCGACGATCCCCCGCCCCACGAACTCGGGCGACTCGGTCGCCGCGAGATCGATCCCGGGCATCTGCTCCACGCGCTCGGTCCGCACGAGGAACGGCCAGACCGACACGATCGCGACGCCGTGCACCGCGAGCGGACGCGCCGCGTCCTTGGTGAACCGGTCGAGCGCGGCCTTGCCGATCCCGTAGACGAGATGGTGGAAGTAGCGCACCGCGCCCGCGGAGCTGACGTTCACGATCAATCCCCGGCCGGCCGGGACCATCAGCTGCGCCGCGTGATGGGCCGCGACGTAGGCGGAGCGGGTGCCGACGTCGATCATCGCGTCCCAATCGGGGATCGGCGTCTCCCAGAAGGGAACCTGCGGATCCATCGCCCCGGGCACCCCGAACGCGTTGTTGACGAGGACGTCGAGCCGGCCCTGCTCGCGCTGCACCCGCTCGAACAACGCGGCGACGTCATCGTCGTCCGCATGGTCACAACGGACGGCGATCGCGTTCCCGCCCCGACCCTCGATCTCCGCGACGGTGGCCTCGAGGCTCCCCGCGATCCCCGACCCGCCCTCGCTCGTCGTGCGCGCGGTGACGTACACCGTCGCGCCCGCGGCGCCGAGCGCCACCGCGCAGCCCTTCCCGATGCCCCGGCTCGCACCGGTCACCACCACCACCGCGTCGTGCAACGTCTCCACGATCCCCCCGGACCGGCCCGCGCGCAGCTCTTCGCTTACGGCGCCTCGAAGCCCTCGGCCAGCTCGACCAGCGTGCGGACGCCGAACCCGGTGCCGCCGCGCAGGTTGTAGCCGTCGTCCGCGCTCGCACGCGCCGGGCCCGCGATGTCGAGGTGGGCCCAGGGCACGTCGGCCACGAACTCCTGCAGGAACAGGCCGGCCGTGAGCGCACCGCCGTAGCTCGTGCCGATGTTCTTGAGGTCGGCGACCTCCGACTCGAGCTGCTTGCGGTACTCGGCGGGCAGCGGCAACGCCCACACCCGCTCGCTGGCCCGGCCGGCCGCGTCGGCGACCTGGCCCCGCCAGTCGTCGTCGTTGGCCATGAGGCCGGCGTACTTGTCGCCCAGCGCGACGAGGCACGCGCCGGTGAGGGTGGCGAGGTCGACGATGGCGTCGGGCTTCGCCTCGCTCGCCATCGACAGCGCGTCGGCCAGGATCAGCCGGCCCTCGGCATCGGTGTTGAGCACCTCGACGGTCTTGCCGTTGCGGATCGTGAGCACGTCGCCGGGCCGGATCGCGGCGCCGCTCGGCATGTTCTCGACCATCGGCACGTAGCCCACGACCTTGGCCTCGACGCCGAGCTCCGCGAGCGTCGACATCGCGCCGATCACCGCCGCGCCCCCGGCCATGTCGGTCTTCATGGTCTCCATGCCCGCCGGCGGCTTGAGCGACAGGCCGCCCGAGTCGAAGACGACGCCCTTGCCGACGAACGCGAGGCTGCCCTTCGCGCCGCGCGGGCTGTAGGTGATCTTCACGAAGCGGGGAGGCTGCTCCGAGCCCTGGCCCACGCCGATCAGCCCACCGAGCTTCGCCGCCGCGAGCTGCGGGCCCGAGAGCACCTCGACCGTGACGCCCTTGCCACGCAGCAGCTTCTTCGCCGCCGCTGCGAACGCGGCCGGCGACTTGGCCGCCGCGGGCTCGTTGACGATGTCGCGGGCCCAGGCGACGGCCTCGCCGACGACCGCGCCGCGCTCGAGCGCCCACTGGAGGTTCTCGCGCCCGGCCCGGATGACCGTCACCTTGCGCAGCTTCGAGGGCTTGGCGTCCTTCTTGTAGCGGAGGAACTGGTAGCCGCCGAGGATCACGCCCTCGGCGATCGCCTGCGCGACCTCGCCCCGGTCGAGCTCGTCGGGCCCGGCGTCGAGCAACGTGGTCGCGAACGAGGTGTGCGTAGCCGCCCGGCGCGCGAGCGTCGACGCCGCGAGCCGGATGCCGTCGACGGTGACCTTGTCCTGCTCGCCGAGCCCGATGAGCAGGACCGACTTCGCGGCGACGTCGGTGGCCGGCAGGGCCAGCAGCTCACCCGCCTTGCCCTCGAACCCGGCCTCGGCCAGGAAGTCGGCGATGCCGGCACCGAGGGCCTCGGCACCGGGGCCCAGCACGCGCCCGGCGTAGACCGGGAGGGCGAGCACATCGGTGCGCACGCGCGCGCTCGCGGTGCTGGACAGCTCGAAGGAAACGGGCACTGGTCCTCCTGGTTCAGGTGGCGTCGGTGGGGATCCGCATGGGCCGGAAGTGGCCTTCCTGCCAGCGGGCGAGCGTGTAGACGAGGTCGGCGAGCCGGTTGAGGTACGGCACGACGAGGCTGTCGGCGGGGATCCATCCGTCGCGCGCGGCGGTGACCGAGGCCCGTTCCGAGCGCCGCACGACGGCGCGGGCGAGGTCGAGCGCGGCGGCGACCGGGTGCTCGCCCGGCAGCACGAACTCCGTGGGCGGCTCGTAGCGCGCGGTGACGGTGTCGATGATCGGCTCGAGGTCGACGACCATCGCCTCGGTGACGAGCGTGGTGCCGGCCTTCAACTTGTGCCGGTTCTCGGGGGCGGTGGCCAGCTCGGCGCCGACCACGAACAGCTCGCGCTGGAGCCGGATGACGAGCTCGTCGAGCTCGCTGCCCCGCTCGACCAGCGCCCGGGCGAGCCCGAGGGCGGAGACGGCTTCGTCGACCTCGCCGTAGGCCGCGGGGCCGGGCCCGTCCTTCGGGACGCGTCCACCGAACAACAGGCCCGTGGTGCCGTCGTCGCCGGTGCGCGTGTACACCTTCGGGGCGTCGCGGGTCATGGAACCGAGGCTAGTCGCGCGCATCCGCTGACCTGCCCGGGAGCCGCCGACGCGCGCCGGCGATACCCGGAAAGTGGGGTCGACCGGGCGAACTAACCTGATCCGACCATGACTTCCTTCCTCGAAGCCCTTCGCGAGCGGGTCCTGATCTTCGACGGCGCGGTCGGCACCAACCTGCAGCTGAAGGACCTCACGGCCGACGACTTCGGCGGCCCCGCGCTCGAAGGCTGCAACGAGTACCTCGTCGTCACCCGGCCCGACGTCGTCGCCGACCTGCACCGCAGCTTCCTGGCCGTCGGCGTCGACGCGGTCGAGACCGACACCTTCGGCGCGTTCCCCAACGTGCTCGCCGAGTACGGCCTGGCCGACCAGGCCTACGACCTCAACGTGCGCGCGGCCACCATCGCCCGCGAGGTGGCCGACGAGTTCTCCACCCCGGACCATCCCCGCTTCGTCGTCGGGTCGGTCGGGCCGGGGACCAAGCTCCCGTCGCTCGGGCACATCCCCTACGTCGAGCTGCGCGACGGCTACGAGATCCAGGTCAAGGGCCTGATCGACGGCGGGGTCGACGCGATCATCATCGAGACGGTGATCGACCTCCTCCAGGCCAAGGCCGCGATCAACGGCACCCGCCAGGCCTTCCGGGCCGCCGGCAAGGAGCTGCCGATCATCGTGCAGGTGACCGTGGAGACCACCGGCCGCATGCTCGTGGGATCGGAGATCGGCGCCGCGCTCACCGCGCTCGAGGCGATGAAGCCCGACGTCATCGGCATGAACTGCGCCACCGGCCCCGACCTCATGGTCGAGCACCTGCGCTACCTCGCCCAGCACAGCCGCACGATGCTCTCGTGCATCCCCAACGCGGGCCTGCCGTCGATCAAGGACGGCCACACCCACTACGACCTCACGCCCGAGCAGCTCGCCGACTTCCACGACCGCTTCGTCACCGAGTTCGGCCTCAACATCGTGGGCGGTTGCTGCGGCACCACGCCGGCGCACCTGCAGGCCGTCGTCGAGAAGGTGGGCCGGCGGGCGCCGACCCCGCGCGAGCCGGAGTTCGAGCCCGGCGTGAGCTCCATCTACAGCCACGTGCCGATCCGGCAGGAGCTCAGCTACCTGAGCGTCGGCGAGCGCACCAACGCCAACGGCTCGAAGAAGTTCCGCGACGCGATGCTCGCCGAGGACTGGGACGCCTGCGTGCTGATGGCGCGCGACCAGGTCAAGGAGGGCGCCAACGTCCTCGACGTGTGCGTCGACTACGTCGGGCGCGACGGCAGCGCCGACATGGAGGAGATCGCGTCGCGCTTCGCGACGCAGGCGAGCCTGCCGCTCGTGTTCGACTCCACCGAGCCCAAGGTGCTCGAGACCGGCCTCCGCCACCACGGCGGCAAGGCCCTCATCAACTCGGCCAACCTCGAGGAGGGTGAGGGCGAGGGCAAGCGGATGGACCGCGTGTTCAGCCTCGCCCGCGAATACGGCGCGGCCGTCATCTGCCTCACCATCGACGAAGAGGGCCAGGCCCGCGACGTCGAGTGGAAGCTGCGCGTCGCGCACCGCATCTACGACATCGCCACGCAGCAGTACGGCATCGACCCCACCGACCTGCTCTTCGACCCGCTCACGTTCCCGCTGAGCGCGGGCACCGAAGACCTCCGGCGCGACGCGATCGAGAGCATCGAGGCGATCCGGCGCATCAAGGCGGAGCTCCCGGGCGCGAGCACCATCCTCGGGCTCTCCAACGTGAGCTTCGGCCTCAAGCCCGCGGCGCGCCACGTGCTCAACAGCGTGTTCCTCCACGAGTGCACCCAGGCCGGCCTCGACTCCGCGATCGTGCACGCGGCGCGCATCATGCCGATGCACAAGATCGACGAGCGGTCCCGCGAGGTCGCGCTCGACCTCATCTACGACCGCCGCACCGACGACTACGACCCGCTCATCGAGTTCATGGCGCTCTTCGAGAACGTCGTGGCCGGCGAGGTGGAGGTCGAGGACCGCTCCGGCTGGACCGTCGACGAGAAGCTGAAGCAGCGCATCATCGACGGCGACCGCGACGACCTCGAGAGCGACCTCGAGGAGGCGCTCAACGAGAAGGACGCGCTCGCGATCGTCAACGACGTGCTCCTCGAGGGCATGAAGGTGGTCGGCGACCTCTTCGGCTCGGGCGAGATGCAGCTCCCGTTCGTGCTCCAGAGCGCGGAGACGATGAAGGCCGCGGTCGCCTACCTCGAGCCGCACATGGAGAAGGACGACAGCGGCGGCAAGGGCCGCGTCGTGCTCGGCACCGTGAAGGGCGACGTCCACGACATCGGCAAGAACCTCGTCGACATCATCCTCACCAACAACGGGTACCAGGTGCACAACATCGGGATCAAGGCGCCGCTCCAGGCGTTCGTCGACAAGGCCAACGAGGTGGGCGCCGACGCGATCGGGATGAGCGGCCTGCTCGTGAAGAGCACGCTGATCATGCGCGAGAACCTGGAGGCCATGAACGAGCTCGGGCTCGCCGGCGACACGCCGGTGCTGCTCGGCGGGGCCGCGCTCACCCGCAACTACGTCGAGGTCGACCTGCGCCAGGTGTACGAGGGCCGCGTCTTCTACGGCAAGGACGCGTTCGAGGGCCTGCACACCATGGACACGCTCATGGCGGGCAAGAGGAGCGGCACCATCGACCCCGACTTCGGGCGCAAGCTCGGCGGCCGCAAGCTGCCGCCCCGGAAGTCGCAGCTCGACGCGGAGGCCGAGCCGGTCGAGATCCCGGCCCGTTCGGCCGTCGCCACCGACGTGAAGGTGTTCGACCCGCCGTTCCTCGGCTCACGCGTCGCGCAGGGCGTGAGCCTCGACGACATCGCGGCCTACATCAACGAGACCGCGCTCTACCGCAACCAGTGGCAGTTCCGGCCGGACAAGAACACGGCCGAGAACGACGCCGAGTTCAAGGCCCGACTGCGGCCGGTGCTGCGCGAGCAGCTCGACCTCGCCCGCAGCGAGGGCTGGCTGGTGCCGTCGGTTGCGTGGGGGTACTTCCCGGTCAACGCCGAGGGCGACGAGCTCATCGTGTGGAAGGACGACAACCGCCGCGACGAGTGGCTGCGCTTCAGCTGGCCCCGTCAGCGCAAGGAGCCGTTCCTCTGCATCGCCGACTTCTTCCGGCCGGTCGAGAGCGGCGAGCCCGACTACGCCGGATTCCAGGTCGCGACCGTCGGGCGCGCCGCGTCGCGGCGCGAGAAGGTGTTGTTCGACGCCAACGAGTACCAGGCCTACCTGCTGTGCCACGGCCTCTCGGTCGAGATGACCGAGGCGCTCATGGAGATGTGGCACCGCCGCGTGCGCGAGGAGTGGGGCTTCGCCGACGAGGACGGCCC
>JADGOM010000223.1 GCA_017882925.1 Acidimicrobiia bacterium
AGGGGTGGAGGACGATCTTGCCGATCACGTCGTTGGCGTCGAGGCGGTCCTGCGCGGCGGGGAGCTCGGCGAGGGGAAGCTCGACGTCGACCACGGCCCGGAAGTCGCTGGCCCAGTAGGAGTCGAGCATGCGGGCGAACTCGGCCCGGGAGTACGTGTCGGAGCCGAGGATCCGGAGGCCGAACTGGTAGGCGTACGGCAGGCTGAACGTCGCCTCGGCGCCGGTGGTGGTGCCGCAGAACACGAGCCGCCCACGCGGCCGCAGGCACTGGATCGAGGCGTCGAACAGCGCGGGCCCCACGTGGTCGAAGACCATGTCGACGCCGCGGCCGTCGGTGACCGCGCGTACCGCGTCGATCCAGCCCGGGTCGCGGTTGCTCACTGCGAACTCCGCGCCGAGCTCGAGCGCGAGCTCCAGCTTCGCCTCCGTGCCCGCGGTCGCGATGACGCGCGCGCCCATCCGCTGCGCGAGCTGGATGGCCGCCGTGCTCACGCCGCTCGCGGCCGCGTGCACGAGCATCCACTCGCCCACCCGCAGGTCGCCGGTCTCGACCAGCGCGCCCCACGCGGTGCTGTGGATCGTGGGGATGGTGCACGCCTCGGTGAAGCCCACCGGATCGGGGATGCGGTGCACGTGGGTGTGGGGCACGACGACCCGCTCCGCGAAGCCGCCGGGCGCGTTGGCCCCGAGGACCTGCTTGTTGGGGCAGTAGGCGTCGTCGCCGGCCCGGCACGCCGCGCACACGCCGCACTCGATCGACGGGTTCACCAGCACGCGGTCGCCGAGGTCCACGCCGACGGTGGCCGGGCCGACCTCCACCACGGTGCCGGCGATGTCCATGCCCGCGATGTGCGGGAGCGTGAACCCGGGCAGCAGCGCCGGACCCTTCCGCTGCAGCACGTCGAGCCGGTTGAGCGCCGCCGCCGCGACCTGCACGACGACGTCGTCGGGCTCGGGGCGCGGGTCGGGGATGTCGACCAGGCTCAGCACGTCGGACCCGCCGAACCCGGTCTGGACGAACGCCTTCACCTCAGACCATTCTCGCCATCATCTGGTCCTCGACGTGGTCGAGGTGCAGCTCGGCGGTGACGATCGCGTCGGACCAGTCGCCCTTGGCGATGGCCTTGGCGATCCGCCGGTGCATGGTGGCCGCGGTGCGGATCACGTCGCGCACGACGTCGCGGTTGGTATGCGACGTGAGCAGCTGGTCGAACTCGGCCGAGCCGAACAGCGAGTCGAGCACCTTGCCGTAGAGCTCGAGCAGCGTCTCGTTGCCCGAGGCGCGCGCGATGGCCCAGTGGAACTCGTGGTCGAGCTTCCGGAACGCCTCGAGCTTCATGTCGGCGTGGAACTGCTTCGCGAGCTCGGTGATGCGGGCGCGGTCCTCGTCGGTGGCGCGGGACGCGGCCAGCCGGGCGAGCGGGATCTCGACGACCTGGCGCACCTCGAACAGCTCCCGCACCCGCTCCTTGCGGCGGTCGGTGCCGTCGAGCGCGAACGAGACGTCGGGCATCGACTCGGTGACGAACGTGCGGTTGCCCCGCCGTTCGAGGACGCCGAGCGACACGAGGCCCTGGATCCCCTCGCGCACCGACGTGCGGGCCACGCCGAACTGCTCGCACAGCGCGCGCTCCGACGGGAGCTGGCTCCCCGGCAGGAGCAGGCCGTCGCGGATGCTCGCCGCCAGGCGCTCGCGGACCTCGACCGAGATCGTGCGCCGCTCGACCGGCTCGAACTTCACGTCAGCCATCTTCCACCCTCGTCATCCATTGCCCGGAGCCCCACGTTCCCACGGCTGGGCCCACTCCTGCTGGATCTGGAGCCATCAGGACCGGGCCGCCGAGGCGGTGAGCATGAACTTGCGGATCTTGCCGACCGAGGTGCGCGGCAGCTCGTCGACGACGTCGATCCGGCGGGGCCGTTTCGACGGCACGAGCCGGCCGGCGCAGTGCTCCATCAGCTCGTCGACGTCGATGACGGCCCCGGGGGCCGCGACGACGAAGGCGATGGGCACCTCGTCCCGGATCGGATCGGGCGCACCCACGACCGCGGCCTCGAGGACCGACGGGTGCTCGGCCAGCACCGCCTCGACCTCCACCACCGACACGTTCTCACCCGCGACCTTGAGGATGTCGCCCCGCCGGCCGTCGAAGTGGAAGAAGCCGTCGGCGTCGATCCGGGCCAGGTCGCCGGTGCGGAACCAGCCCGACCGGAACGCGGCCGCGGTGGTGGCCTCGTCGTCGTAGTAGCCCGCGAACAGCGTGACGCCCCGCTCGCCGCCGACGACCACCTCGCCGACGTCGCCGTCGGGCACCGGGTCGTCCGACTCGGGGACGCGCAGCTCCACCCGGCAACCGAGCGACGGGAGCCCCATCGCCGCGGGGATGCCGCCGAGCGCGGGGTTGGTGAGCACCGCCGGGATCGTCTCGGTCATGCCGTAGAGCTGGCGCGGCCGGCAGCCGAAGCGCCGGCTCAGGTCGTCGTACTGGTCGTTGGTGACGTTCTGCGCGTACCAGACGTGACGGAACGCGAAGCCGGGAACCGCGGGCGGGTCGTGGGCGAGGATCATCCGCATCGGCGCGGCGAACAGGCTGCCGTGGGTGACGGAGTGGCGGGCCGCGGCCTCGAGGTAGCCGGTGGCGCTGAACCGCGGCATCAGCACGACCGCGGCCCCGACCGAGATCGCCGCCGCGAACGAGTAGTACTGCGCGTTGGCGTGGAACAGGGGCAGCACCACGAACTGCCGGTGGGTCGCGTCGAGCGCGGCCGTCGCGGCCATCACGTCACCGGCGAACGCGTAGTTGGCCTGCGTGATGACGACGCCCTTCGGCTCCGACGTGGTGCCCGACGTGAACATGATCGCGGCGGGATCGAGCGGGCCCACCGCCACCGCCGGCGCGGCGGGGCCGTCGACCGGGGCCAGGCCGGGCAGCACCGCGTCGTCCTCGTCGACGACGATCACGACGCAGGCGCCGCACGCCCCCTCGCGGTAGGTCTCGGCCCGCTCGTTGCCGCACACGCCGACGACGGGCTGGGTCCGTTCCATCTGGCGCCGGATCTCCGCCGCGGTCGACTGGGGGTCGCAGGGCACGAGCACCGCCCCGAGCCGGGCGGTGGCCAACCACAGCGCGACGAATGCGGGCGAATTGGCCAGCACGACGTGCACGCGCCGGCCGGGGGTAGCCCCCTGGGCCGCGAGGCTGCCCGCGACCCGCTCGACGAGCGCGTCGAACTCCGCGTAGGTCCACGAGGTGACCGACCCGGCCCGGTCTTCCCACACCAGGAAGAGGTGCTCCGGCGCGGCGCCGACCGCGCGCTTCCAGCGGTCCGCGAAGGTGGCGCGGGCGGCGGCGCTCATTCCGCAGCCGTGGCCGCGGTCGCGGGCGGGCCGTATCCGCCGCCGCCGGGCAGCTCCATGCGCACGACGTCGCCGGACTCGAGGTCGATGCGCTTCTGCGTGCGCACCGGCACGCCGTTGACGAGGAACGCACCGACCTGGCCGGCCTCGCCGCCGAACAGGCCCTGCGGCGCGTGGGCGAGACGGCTCGCGACCGCGTTGAGGGTCCACTTGCGGTCGTTCTCGACCGTGAACTCCACCACCTGGCCGAGCCCGCCGCTCGCGTCGTCGGCCCCGGCTCCGGCCGAGCCGCGCCGCAGCTCCTTGCGGAGGAACCGCATCGGCGCCATCGACTCGACGACCTCGATCGGGACCGCGCTCACGCCCGTCGGGTACGCCGTGGCCGACAGCCCGGCCTTGTGCGCCCGGGCGCCGACGCCGCCGGCGTAGTTGAACATCGACGTGATGAACGGGCGGCCGTCGGCGCGGGTGCCGTTGACCTGGCACGTCCACACCGCGCCCGCGCCCTCGGCCATGACCGCCTCGGGGAGGAACTCCGAGAGCGCCCGAAGCAGTGGCATCGGGAGGAACATGCCGACGACGTGGCGCGCGGTGCACGGCGCGGGCGAGACCGCGTTGACGATGCTGCCGAGCGGGGCCTCGACCCTGATCGGCGCGAGGCTGCCGGCGTTGTTGGGCACGTCGGGGTTGAGCACGCTGCGGATCGTGAAGGTGGTGTAGGCGTGGGTGTAGTTCTTCACCACGTTGATGCCCGCGGGGCTGGCGGCCGACGAGCCCGCGTAGTCGACGAGGATCTCGCCCTTCACCGGGTCGACCGTGATCGCGGCCGCGATGGTGATCTCGGAGCCGTCGGCCAGGTCGAGCACCGAGGAGGCGCGGAACGTACCGGCCGGCAGGGCCCGGATCGCGCGGCGGGTTGCTTCCTCCGACCGCTCGATCACCTCGTCGGCGAGGGCCTCGATGTCGTCGAGGCCGTGGGCGTCGAGGAGCTGGTTGAGGCGCAGCGCCCCGATCTCGGCCGAGGCCATCTGCGCGTGGAGGTCACCCGCGACCTGCTCGGGCTCGCGGACGTTGGACAGGATGAACTTCCACACGTCGTGGTTGCGCTCGTGCCGCTTCATGAGCTTGCAGATGGGGATCCACAGGCCCTCCTCGAACACGTCGCGGGCGCCGGCGCCGATCCCGTAGCCGCCGACGTCGGTGTGGTGGATCGTCGAGCCGAAGAATCCGATGACCTGCTCGTTGCGCCACACCGGTGAGAGCACGGTGACGTCGAGGAGCTGGCCCGCGGTCTTGTACGGGTCGTTGGTGATGAGGACGTCGCCGGGCTCGAGCGTCGCGATCGGGTACTCCTTGACCATCTCGCCGGCTGCGACCGCGAGCGAGTTGATGTGCCCCGGCGTGCCGGTGACGGCCTGCGCGACCATGCGGGCGCGCGTGTCGAAGAGTGCGTTGGCGAGGTCGCCGGCCTCACGAACGATCGGGCTGAACGCGCTTCGTTGGAGCGCCTTCGCCTGCTCGTTGACCGTGCTGATGAGGCTGCCCCACAGCACCTCGAGCTCGATGGAATCCATGCTCGTCACTCCACTCGCGTCAGTAGGAAGGGGTGGGCGTCATTGCACGCGCTCGGCGACCAGCGACGAGTCGCCGTCGACCGTCGCCACCCAGGTGGGCCGGAGCACGGTCGTGGTCTCGCGTTCCTCGATGATCGCGGGGCCCTCGATGCGGGCGCCGACCTCGAGCGTGCTGCGTTGGTAGACGGGGACGTCGACCGCGGGCGCGGAGCGCGAGAACCGCACCGGCCGGGTGCCCTTGGCCACGGGGACCGCGCCCGTGGGCTCGAGCCCGTGGAGGGTGAGCGCGGGGTCGGAGCCGAAGGCGGAGATGCGCCAGGTGACGACCTCGACCGCGACGTCGGGGATCGTCATCCCGTACATCGTGCGGTACTGCTCGGAGAACTGGGCGAGCAGCTCCTCCGAGGTGGTGGGCCACGACTCGCCGGTGCCGACCCAGAGCGTGATCTCGTTGCCCTGGCCCTGGTAACGGGCGTCGACGCCGTAGCGGAAGGTGACGTCGCCCTCGGCCACGCCGGCCGACGCGAGCACCCGCCGGCCCTCGGCGCGCATCTCCTCGAGCAGGGCCTCGCGATCAGCGTCGGCGACGTCGTCGAACCTGCGGACGAAGCTGCGGGCGAGGTCCATGCGCACCGGTGTGACCAGCGCGCCGAACGCGGAGAGGACGCTCGCGTTCGCCGGGAAGATGACGCGGGGCGAGTCGAGCAGCTCGGCGACCCCGCACGCATGCACCGGGCCCGCGCCGCCGAACGCGATGAGCGAGACGCCGCGCAGGTCGGCGCCGCGCTCGACCGCGTGCATGCGGGCCGATGCGGCCATGTTCTGGTCGACGAGCTCGATCACGCCGCCGGCCGTCTCGACGATCGACGTGTCGAGCGCGGCCGAGACCTTGCCGATCGCGTGCTCGGCCGCCTCGAGGTCGAGGACCATCTCGCCCCCCAGGAAGAACCCGGGGTCGAGGTTGCCGAGCACGACGTCGGAGTCGGTGACCGTGGGGTTGACGCCCCCGCGGCCGTAGCAGGCGGGGCCGGGCTCGGCGCCCGCGGAATCGGGGCCGATCTTCAGAAGGCCGAGGTCGTCGACCCGGGCGATGCTGCCGCCGCCGGCGCCGATCTCCACGAGGTCGACCGAGGGGACCGTGACCGGGAAGCCGGAGCCCTTCTTGAACCGGTACATGCGGGCGATCTCGAAGTCGGTGGTGAGCTCGGCCTCGAAGTCCTCGATGAGGCACGACTTGGCCGTCGTGCCGCCCATGTCGAAGCAGAGCAGCCGCGGCTCGTCGAGGCGCCGGGCGTACCAGCTGCCGGCGAGCGCGCCCGCGGCCGGGCCCGACTCCACCATGCGGATCGGGTTCTTCGCCGCGACGTCGGCCGAGACCACGCCGCCGTTGGACAGCATGATGAGGAGGCTGCCGCCGAAGCCCTGCTCCGCGAGCCAGCGTTGGAACTCCTCGAGGTACGGGCCGATCACCGGCATGGTCGACGCGTTGCACGCGGTCGTGACCATGCGGGGGTACTCGCGGATCTGCGGCGCGATCTCGTTCGACGCGCACACCGGCACGTCGAGCAGCTCGGCCAGGCCCGCGGCCACCGCGCGCTCGTTGGCCGGATTGGCGTAGGAGTTGAGGAAGCAGACGGCGACGGCCTCGGCGTCGACCGCGCGCAGCTGCCCGGCGAGCCGCTCGATCGCGGCGCGGTCGGGCACGGTGCGCACGGTGCCGTCGGAGGACACGCGCTCGTCGATCTCGAAGGTGCGGTCACGCGGGATCGGGGGCGGGGGGAATTCGATCTGGAGGTCGTACATGTCGTAGCGGTGCTCGTTGCGGATGAGCAGTGTGTCGGCGAACCCGAGCGTGGTGACCAGCGTCGCCCGCGCGATCTTCCCCTCGATCAACGCGTTGGTGACCAGCGTCGTGGCGTGGACGATCGGGGCCCGGATCTCGCCCGGTGTGACGCCCGCGCGCGCCAGGGCTCCGAGCACCCCGCGCTTCACGCCCTCGAGCGGATGGCTCGGCGTGGACAACGTCTTGTCGACGACGACCCGGCCCGACTCGCCGTCGATGAGGACCGCGTCGGTGAAGGTGCCGCCGATGTCGACCGCGAGCCGCCAGTCAGCCACCGCGGTACTCCTCGCGCACCGGGGCGAAGATGTCGACGATCCAGACCTCACCGACCTCGGGGTCGCCGATGAAGTGGCTGTCGCCGTGGGGCGTGCCGAGGGGCGCGTGGTACACGTCGCCCGGGCCGAGCTGGATCCGCTCCTCGGAGTCGAGGCGGAAGTCGAGCGTGCCCTTCACGATCAGGCCGAACTGCTCGTTCTCCGGGTGGCCGTCGTAGGGCGTGGGCCCCGCGCCGTCGGCGATGCGCCAGAAGCAGAGGCTGAGCGTGTCGCCGTTCATGATCCGGCGGCGGAAGCCCGGCTTGGTCTCCTTGAACTCGTCCTCGTCGTAGAAGTAGACGAGGGAGCTGCCGTTCGCAACGTTCCCCGGGATGCCGCCAGTCATGTCGCGTCCCCTGCGGTCGCTCGATCGTCGATGTCGGGCTCGTACCGCTTGCGGTCCGCGGCGATGTCGAGCGGTCGGATGATCGCCTGGTGCTCCTCCGCACCCCAGCAGGCCGCGGGCGTCAGCCACATCACCTCGAACTCGAGGCCGTCGGGATCGGCCGCGTAGAGGCTCTTGTTCACCGCGTGGTCGCTCGCCCCGACCAGCGCGCCGACCTGCTCGAGCCGGGCGCGCATCTCCTCGAGCTCCGCGAGCGTGGGCACCTCCCACGCCAGGTGGTAGAGCCCGACCGTGCGCCGGCCCGCCTCGGAAGGAGCCGCGCCCTCGCCGATCGAGAAGAACGCGATGTCGTGGTGGTTCTCGGACGCGGGCGCCCGGAGGAACGCGAACCGGCCCATGTCGTCGTCGACGACGATCGAGAAGCCCAGGACGTCCCGGTACCAGGCCGCACTCCTGCGTGCGTCCCGTACGTAGAGCACCGCGTGGTTCATCCTCGTGATCGGCACTGAAGCACCCCGCCCCATTCGCGCTTGCAGCGGCTCACCCGAGCCCGCTGCCGCTTGGATCTATGGTCAGTCCATCGGTCCGATAACCCTACGGCCGGGCGATCGGTTCGACAAGCCAGGAACGGTGCCGAATCCAACGGTCAGGGCCCGTGCGCACGACGCGTCGGAACGCCCGATCTGGACCCTGACCCTGCCCTTGACCTGCCCAGACGCGTTGCGCAGCAACTGGCGGATCAGCCGAGGTTGAGGTCGATGCTCTTCGGTGCCTGGTAGGCGCCGACGCCCGCGAGGCCGGTGCCGCTCTTGCGGCGGGGGGTGCCGCGCGGGACGTGGCTGTCGGCGGAGTAGTGGTGGTTGATCTGCACGTTGCCGGCGACGAGGCGGTCGGCGAAGCGGAAGGCCCGCTCGATGTTGCCGGTGAAGACGGAGGCGCTCAGCCCGTACTGCGTGGAGTTGGCCCGGGCCAGGGCCTCCTCCTCGGTGGCGAAGCGGTGGGCCGCGATGACCGGGCCGAAGACCTCGTGCTGCTCGATCTCGGCGCCTGCGTCCAGGTCGCCGAGGACCGTGGGGGCGACGAACGCGCCGTTGAGCCCGTCGGGGACGGTCCCGCCCCCTACGAGAGTGGCGCCGCCGCCGTTGACGGCCCGGTCCACGAACCCGCGGACCCGGTCGGCGTGCTCGGCGTTGACGAGCGGGCCGATGAAGGTCCGGGCGTCGAACTGGTCGCCGATCGGGAGGCCGGAGGCCGCGCCCGCGACCGCGGCCACGACGTCGTCGTACGCGGTGGCCTCGACGAGCAGGCGGGTGCCGGCGACGCAGACCTCGCCCATGTTGTTGAACGCGGCGAGCATCGCCCAGGTGGCCACCGCGTCGAGGTCGGCATCGGCGAAGACGACGACCGGCGCCTTGCCCCCGAGCTCGAGGTTGACCCGCTTCATGGTGCTCGCGGCGATCTCGTAGATGCGGGTGCCGGTCTCGACCGAGCCGGTCACGCTCACGAGGTCGACGCGCGGGTCGCGGATGAGCCGGTCGCCCACGGTCTCGCCGCGGCCGAGCACGACGTTGAACACCCCTTCGGGCAGCCCGGCCTCGCGCAGGATGCCGGCGAGCTCGACGAAGCTGGCGGGCGACTCCTCGGACGGCTTGGCCACGATCGAGCAGCCCGCCGCGAGTGCGCCGGCGATGCGCTCGCTCCCGGTGAACAGCGGCGCGTTCCACGGGAGCAGCTCCGCGACCACGCCCACCGGCTCGCGGTTGCGGATCGAGAGGATCCGCGGGCCGTCGCCCGGGAACAGCCCCGGCGGGAACGCGGCCTCGCGCACCTCGCCCGCGGCCTCGCGGATCGTGGCCGCGGCGCCGAGGAACGCGTTGACGGCCTCGTAGCCGTCGTACCCGATGCCGCCCAGGAAGACCTTGCCGGTGCTCACGCAGTCGAGCCCGATGAGCTCGGGGACGCGGGTTCGGATCGCCTGCGCGGCGCGTTCGAGCACCTCGGCGCGCCGGGCCGGCGGCCGGCGGCGCCACGTGCCCTCGTCGAACGACTTCCGGGCCGCCGCGATCGCGCGGTCGACCTCGGCGTCGGTCGCCTCGAGCCAGCTGCCGACCTCGACGCCGGTGCCGGGGTTCACCAGCGGCATGCGGGTGCCCTCGCCGACCTCGGTCCCGGCGATGACCTGCGGGTACGGGTCGGAGCGGACCCAGCTCGGGTCGAAGACCGGGGGAGCGGCGGTGTCGGTCATTCGGGGCCTCCTGCCCGGCCCGGGGAGCCTGGGTTCGATGGGTCGGATCGGTGGATCGAGCGACGCCCGTGAATCGGCTAGCCGTGGATGGCTTCGCGGAGCCGGGCGACGAGCTTCGCCGGGTCGGGCGATCCCCACACGTTGCGGCCGATGGCCACACCGCAGGCGCCCGCGTCGACGATGCCCTTGGCGAAGGTGACGATGTCGTCCTCGTTCTCCACCCGGGGGCCTCCGAGCGCGACGACCGGTACCGGGCACGCGGCGACGACCTGGTCGAACTGCCGGGGATCACCGGGGCACACCGTCTTCACGACGTCGGCCCCGAGCTCGGCCGCGATGCGCGCCGCGCGCGCCACCGTGTCGAAGCTCCACTCGATCTCCTGGCCGAAGCCGCCGGGCAGCGCCTCCGCGATCACCGGGAGGCCGACCTTCTCGCACTCGGCGCACAGGAGCGCGAGGCGCTGCAGCGACACCTCCTCGTCCTTGGTACCGGGGAACGCGAGCACGACGACCGCATCGGCGCCGACGCGCAGCGCGTCGTCGACCGAGGCGAGCTGCGTGGAGACGTCGGCGGTGGGGAACACGCCGAGCTCGGACATGCCGCCGTCGACCCGCAGCACGAGGCCGGCCTCGGCGAGCTCCACCGCGCTCGAGCGGGCGACGTGCCACGTGGCGAGCACGCCGTCGGGGCCGCCCCTCGCGATGTCGCCGATCACCGACAGCGGCGGGCCCTGACCCATGTACGCCGCGTGGTCGACCGCGACGAGCAGCGAACGGCCGTCGGCCTTGATGAACCGGCGGATCCGGCGCTCTTTCCCCGCGCCGACGGCGGAGTACGAAATCGACATTGGTCACCTCGGACGCAACGGGGATACGGCCGGCGGACGCGGCGCGTACGTGGTCTGGTGGTCTTACCATACGGAGGCGCGATGCGAATCGCAACCGAACTCCGCGAAGCCTGCCCCGCGCGCGCCGGGAAGCGGGCCGCGCGGTTGTTACGGCCGCGAGAACAAGGGCTCCTCACCGTGTCGGTCCGATGGTCTGACCGATAGTCTCGACGGGTGGCCACCACCCCGCAGTCCGGCCCGGAGCGGACGAGCGCACCGGCGCCCGACGCGGTCGCGGTCGACGTCGAGCGCGTCCGCGCCGACATCGCCGAGCTCGCGGCCTACTGCGAGCCCGACGAGCCCGGCTCGACCCGCCGCGTGTTCCGCGACGCGCACCGCTCGGGCCGCGTGTGGCTGGCCGCCCGCATGGCGGAGGCCGGCCTCGAGGTCGAGACCGACGGCGCGGGCAACCTGATCGGCTCGCGGAAGGGTCGCGGGGCTCCGGGCGCCGTTGTCACCGGTTCGCACACCGACACCGTGCGCGGCGGGGGCCGGTACGACGGCATCCTCGGTGTGCTGGGCGGCCTCGAGGCCGCCCGCGCGCTGGCCGCCGCGGGCATCGGGCTCGACCACGACCTGCAGGTCGTCGACTTCCTCGGCGAGGAGCCCAACGACTGGGGGCTCTCGTGCGTCGGCAGCCGGGGCGTCACGGGCGGTCTGACCCGGGCCGACCTCGATCGCACCGACGCGCAGGGCCGGACGCTCGCCCAGGCGCTCACCGACTTCGGCCGCGCCCCGGAGACCGCGATCAGCGGCCGCTGGCCCTCGCCGCACGCGTTCGTGGAGCTCCACATCGAGCAGGGTCCGGTGCTCGAGCTCGCCGACCGGGTGATCGGCGTGGTCACGGGCATCGTGGGCGTGCACCGCGTGCTGGTCGAGTTCTCGGGGCGGCGCGACCACGCCGGCACCCTGCCGATGGACCAGCGGCACGACGCCGCGTGCGCCGCGGCCGAGCTGATCCTCGCGGTGGAGTCGCTGGCGCAGGGTGGCGGCGGCGTCGGGACCACCGGGCGGGTCGAGGTCGAGCCCGGCGCGATGAACGTGGTGCCCGACCGCGCCCGGGTGTGGGTGGAGCTCCGGAGCATCGATCCCGGCTGGGTCGTGGAACGGCGCGACGCCGCGCTGGCCGCGGCGACGGAGGCCGCGTCGCGGCGCGGGGTCGGCCTCTCGGTCGACGTCCTCTGCGACGAGGCGCCGACGCCCATGGATCCCCAGGTGCGCGACGCCATCGACGCCGCGGCGCGCGCCGCCGGAATCGAGCCGCTGGAGCTCGCGAGCGGGGCGGAGCACGACACCCGCCAGATCGCGCGCATCGGCCGGAGCGGCATGATCTTCGTGCCGTCGCTCGACGGCCGCAGCCACTGCCTCGAGGAGTGGACCGACCCGGCCCACATCGCGGCGGGCGTCCGCGTGCTGGCGGCGACGCTCGTGCGGCTGGACCGGCTGCCGCCCCCGACCCCCGGAGCCGCTCGATGAACCTCGCGGCCCTCGACGCCGCCGCCTACGACGAGCTCGTCGCGTTCGTCACCGAGCTGCGGACCGAGACCGCGCCGTCGGACCCGGCCCGGCTCGACGTCGCGTCGGCGTTCCTCGCGCGTGAGGCGCGCCTGCTCGACGACGGCCGCTACAGGGACTGGCTCGCGCTGTTCGCCGACGACTGCATCTACTGGGTGCCGTCCACCGCGCCCATCGAGGACCCCCGCCGCTCCGTCTCGTACCTGCTCGACGACCACCGCCGGCTCGAGGACCGCATCGCGCTCCTCGACACCGGGTGGTCGCACGCGCAGATCCCCCCGGCCCGCACGCAACGCGTCATCACCAACGTCGAGGCGTGGGCGATGGCCGACGGCGACCTCCGGGTGCGGGCCGGCGCGGTGATCTGGGACTGGCGGCGCGGGCAGCTCGTCGCGCACCCTGCGACCCTCCTCTACCGCCTCCGGCCCCACGCCGGCGACTGGCGGATCGTGATCCGGGTGATCCACCGGCTCGACATCGACGGCCCGATGGGCAACGTCGCCTACATCCTCTGAGCGACCGGTGGCCGCCATGGTGAGCAGCCCGAACCGCACCGCCGACCACGACCTCGACGCGCGGGTCACCGCCCGGTGTGTCCACCGCTCGATCTGCACGGATGTGAAGCTCGCGTCGCCGTAGCCCGCCCGCCCGCCCGCCCGCCCGCCGGGCGCCGCGCTGCGCCCCACCTGTCATCCCGGCCGCCCTCGACCGACGGAGGCCCCGACCCGAGGAGCACTTCCATGGTCCGCATGATCCGCAGGTCCCAGATCGACTCCAGCGACGGCGCGCTCGTCCGCGCCTGGATCGCCGACTACACCGCCGGGCTCAACAAGTACGCGGGGCCGGGCATGACCGTCACCGCGTGGATGCAGGCCTACGGCGAGTACGGCATCGCCCACTGGATCTTCGACGCGCCCGACCTGACCACGCTCGACGAGTTCCTCTCCACCCACGCGCAGCACGACGACATGCGCGCGATCCTGCAGCGGGGCAGCACGCTCTTCCTCACCGGCTACACGCGTGACGTGCTGCTGAAGGAGATCCCGGCCCCGTGACCCGGTCGTCTGCGAGCAACCGGCCGCGGGCTCATCGACCCCGGACGGCCCGGGCCGCCCCGGTGATCGCCTCGACGTGGGCGTCAAGCCCACCGTCGAGCTCCGTGGTGCTCAGGAGCACGCGCCGCGCGCCGGCGGCCCGCCAAGCGTCGAGCTCCGTGAGCACGTGATCGCGACCCTGGGGTCGCAGCGCGATCGATCCCTCGAGGCGGATGCTCCCGGGGTCGCGACCCGCGTCGCGCGCGGCGCGGTCGACGATCGCCTTCGCGGCGTCGAGCCCGGGCCCGACGGGGATCGCCGGGATCCACCCGTCGCCGATCCGGCCCGCGCGCCGGAGCGCGGCGGGGGCGTCGGTCGTCGCGATCGCCACCGGGATCGGCTGCTGCACCGGGCGCGGGTTGATGCCCGCGCCGGTGACGGTGTGGAAGCGGCCCGCGAACGTGACCACCGGCTCGGTCCAGAGCCGCCGCATGACCTCGATCTGCTCCTCGAAGCGCGCGCCGCGCGTGTGCATGTCGGCGCCCATCGCCTCGAAGTCGACCGGGCTCCAGCCCAGCCCCACGCCGAGCGTGAACCGGCCGCCGGTGAGCGCGTCGATCTCCGCGGCCTGCTTGGCCACGAGCGCGGCGGGGCGGGTGGGGAGCACGACGATGCCCGACGCGAGCTCGAGGTCGGTGAGCGCGCTCAGGTACCCGAGCAGCACGGTGGGCTCGCTCGACGGCCGGCCGAGGTCGTAGGGGCCCGGCCATCCGGGGTGGCAGGCAGGGTCGGCTCCGATCACGTGATCGGAGACCGACAGGTAGCCGACACCCGCGGCCGCGATCGCGTCGAGGTACGCGCGCGCCGCGCCGCGGTCGGACCCGACGAGCTCGCGCGGGAAGCCGGCACCGAGCTGCACGGCGGCGGTGGGGTCGCTCATGGTCGCGCGCTCCGGTTCGGGGCCGACGGCGGGTTTCGGCCGGATGAAGCCGCGGCGGGAGGTAGAAGCGCGGTCGGTCGGTCACTAGAGTGTCCGACTGTCGGACCATACGGCACCCCAAGCTCCTGGAGGCACCCGTGACCGAGATCGTCAACCCGTCGCGCACGTGGTTCACGGCCATGAAGGACAGCACGCAGGAGGACTGGGACGCGCTGCGCGAGGAGGACGTCGCGTTCCGCGCCGGGCTCGCCGACCGCGTGCTCGACCACATGCGGCTGCTCGACGACCAGGGCTCCAGCTTCCACGTCACCCGGCTCGAGCACAGCCTGCAGACCGCCACGAGGGCGTACCGCGCGGGGATGGACGACGACTACGTCGTCTGCGCGCTGCTCCACGACATCGGCGACACGCTCGGCGTCTACAACCACGCCGACATCGCCGCCGCGGTGGTCAAGCCGTTCGCGCGCCCCGACCTGTACTGGATGGTCGAGAAGCACGCGATCTTCCAGGGCTACTACTTCTTCCACTACGTCGGCGGCGACCGCAACGCGCGGGAGGAGTTCCGGGGGCACGAGCACTTCGACCTCACCGCGGAGTTCTGCGAGGAGTTCGACCAGCCGGCCTTCGATCCCGCGTACGACAACATCGCGCTGGAGGAGTTCGCACCGGCGGTCCGCGCGTTCATGGCGAAGCCGATCCAGCCGGTGGTCGGCGGGCTCTCCGGGCTCAGCGCCGAGTAGCTGCGACCCGCCCATCCCGGCCGCGCTCAGGCGAGCGCGGGCAGGATGCCGTCGACATCCGACACCAGCGCGTAGTCGGCGGCCATCGACCGCAGCATGCTCTCGAGCGGGGTCTCGAGGAAGCCGTTGTAGCGGTGCTTGTCGACGACGAGCTCGCCGGGTGCAGGCTCGACGCCGAACCGGTCGACGCTGCCGGTGCCCGCGACGCACGGGCCGTGCTCGTTGCCCTCGTAGCCGCGGAACCAGTCGGAGACGTGCCACGGGCTCTCGCGGTGCTGCACGAGCCGCACCCACACGACGGGCACGCCGGCCGCCCGCGGCGGCGCTCCCCGAGATCGGGCGGCTCACCGCCGGCGCCGGGCCGGGTCGACGATCGCGGGCGGGTCGTACTGCCGATCGGCGGGATTGATGTCGACGCCCGGGGGCACGATGGCGTCGATCCGGTCGAGGGCCTCGGCCGACAGCCGGACGTCGGCCCCCGCGAGCACGTCGCGCAGCTGATCGGGGGTGCGGGGTCCGAGGATCGCGCTGGTGACCGCGGGATGGGCGAGCACGAACGCGTGCGCGAGGTGGGGGAGCGGGACCTCGACCTCGTCGGCCAGCTTCGCCAGCTGACCGAGCGCGTCGAGCTTCCGGGCGCGCCACTCCGACTCGAAGTCGAAGTGGTCGGGTTGGCGGGCGGCGCGCGAGCCCTCGGGCGCGTCGCCATGGAGGTACTTGCCGGTGAGCCAGCCCCCGTTGAGCGGCGCCCACACCATCACCCCGAGGTCGTGGCGCTGCGCGGTGGGGAGGACCGCGCGCTCGACGCCGCGCACGAAGATCGAATACGGCGGCTGCTCGACCGAGAACCGCTCGCGTCCGCGCCGCTCGGCCGTCCACTGGGCCTCGACGATCAGCTCGGCCGGGAAGGTGGACGACCCGATGGCCAGCACCTTGCCCTGGTGGACGAGATCGGAGAGGGCGCCGAGGGTCTCGTCGATGTCGGTGTGCGGGTCGGGCCGGTGCGCGAAGTAGACGTCGATGCGATCGGTGCCCAGGCGGCGCAGGCTGTGCTCGACGGCCTGGATGATCCACCGGCGGGAGTTGCCGCGGTGGTTGACGTCGTCGTCGACGGGGTTGTTGAACTTCGTCGCCAGCACGACCGAGTCGCGCCGGCCCTTCAACGCGGTGCCGAGCATCTCCTCGGACACGCCGAAGTCGTAGACGTCGGCGGTGTCGATGAAGTTGACGCCGGCGTCGAGCGCGAGGTCGACCATCGCGGTGCAGTCGGCCTGATCGGTGTCACCCCACGCGCCGAACATCATCGTGCCGAGGCAGAACGTGCTCACCGAGATGCCGGTGCGGCCGAGCGGGCGGTGGTCCATGTGACGGGGTCCTTGGACGTTGGGACACGACGAACCGGGACGGCGGAGCAGCCGCGCGCGCACGCGCGCGGCCCGGCGTCAGGTGAGGCCGCGTTCGAAGGGCTGCGCGAGGGCGGCGGGCGCCTGGTTGCGCTTGGCGAAGAAGCACATCGCGAGGATCGCGAAGAGGTAGGGGAGCACGATGAGCAGCTGCGGCTGGATCGAGTAGCCGAGCGCCGGGAGCGCCAGGCGGAGGGCGTCGGTGCCGCCGAAGAGGAAGCACCCGCCGATGATGCCCGCCAGCCGCCAACCGCCGAAGATCACCGCGGCGTTGACGAGGAACCCGCGGCCCGCGGTCATGTTCTGGTTGAACAGGCCCACCTCCGCGACCGAGAGGTAGGCGCCGCCCAGCCCGGCCATGAAGCCCACGTAGTAGAGGCCCTGGCGCCGGCGGTGGTTCACGTTGATGCCGCTCACGTCGGCCGCCTGCGGGTTCTCGCCGCACGCGCGCAGCTCCAGTCCCCAGCGGGTGCGGTTCACGAGGTACCACGACAACGGCACGATCAGGAGGAGGAGGAACATCGGCCACCGGTTGGTGAAGACGGCCTCACCCACGATCGGCAACGAGTGCAGCAACGGGACCTTGATGATCCCCGCCTGCAGCGACTCGGGGTTCATCGTCTCGAGCAGGTAGCTGGTGAGGCCGAGCACGAGGACGTTGAGCGTGAGGCCGACGACGAAGGTGTTGGCGTTGAGCCGATGACTCAGGTTGGCGTGGATGAACCCGATCGCGAGCCCGGCCACCGCGCCGGAGACCAGGCCCATGAAGACGTTGCCGAAGGTGGAGGTGCCGACGACGCCGAAGAACGCGCCGCCGAGCATCATCGCCTCGATCGAGATGTTGAGGGTGCCGCCGCGCTCGGCGACGTACTCGCCGCTCGCCGCGAACGCGAGCGGCGCGGTGAGCCGCATCGTGCTGCCCAGGATCGTCGTCACCGGATTGGCCATTACGCCGCCACCTCCACCAGTTCGGATCCCGCCAGCTCGAACTCGGCCGATCGCTTCGCGATCCGCAGCGAGCGCCGGCGCTCCCACACGTGCAGCACGACCGGGGGCATGATCGCGGCGAGCACCACGAGTCCCCGGATGATGTCGACGATGTTCGATGGCACGCCGGTAGCCGCGAGGTAGCCGCCGCCCGAGTGCAGGGCGCCGAAGAAGATCGCGATCGGCACAGTGGCGACAACGCTGCGCCGGGCGATCAGCGCGACCAGCAGGCCTTCGCCGCCGAGCCCGCCTTCGAACCCGGGGGTGAGCCGGAACCCGATGCCCGTGAACCACAC
>JADGOM010000037.1 GCA_017882925.1 Acidimicrobiia bacterium
AGCGCACCTTCGGAGCCGTAGTAGTTGGCGTCGCCGTGGGTGAAGACGCCGCCGTCACTCGCGAACAGCCAGTAGCCGTGGCCCGACGGGGTCGAAGCGGCGGCCACGATCGGCTTCGTGAGCTTGAGCGCACCTTCGGAGCCGTAGTAGTTGGCGTCGCCGTGGGTGAAGACGCCGCCGTCACTCGCGAACAGCCAGTAGCCGTGGCCCGACGGGGTCGAAGCCGCGGCCACGATCGGCTTCGTGAGCTTCAGCCCGCCTTCGGAGCCGTAGTAGTTGGCGTCGCCGTGGGTGAAGACGCCGCCGTCACTCGCGAAGAGCCAGTAGCCGTGGCCGGTGGGGGTGGGGGCGGCGGCGACGATGGGTTGGCTGAGGTGGAGGGCGCCTTCGGAGCCGTAGTAGTCGGCGTCGCCGTGGGTGAAGACCCCGCCGTCACGCGCGAACAGCCAGTAGCCGCCGGACACCGGCACTCCGCCCGGCGTCGACGCGGTCGCCGTGGCAGGTGCGGCGCCGGCGGGCCGAGGTGCGAGTCCGGTGGCCGTCGTGACGGCCAGGGCGAGCGTCACCAGGCGCGCCACGATGCGGGCCGTCCGTGAAATCCCCGCGTGCTTCCGTGCCACCGCCCGCGCCTCCCTGCGCCCGCTGGTCGTCCCCAATTCCTAGCCCAGATTTCGCGGTCCGCGCGCAAACAGACACGCTCCGCGAGAATTGGGCCGGTCCCGAGGGCCCCCGGGGAGGGCTCAGCCGGCCGAGCGGGCCTTCTGGGCTGCACCCCGCTCGTCGTAGTGGTCACGGGCGCCGGCGACCTCGTCACGGTGGTCGCGGATCCATTCGACGAGGGGCTCGACCGCCACCAGCAGGGTGGAGCCGAGCGGGGTGAGCTCGTAGTCGACCCGGGGCGGGACGACGGCGTGCACCGTGCGCCGCACCAGGCCGTCGCGCTCGAGGTGGCGCAGGGTCAGGGTGAGCATGCGCTGGCTGATGCCGTCGATCTCCCGTCGCAGCTCGGTGAATCGACGGCTGCCGTCGCCCAAGAGCTCGACCACGAGCAACGACCACTTGTCGGCGAGCCGGTCGAGCAGGTCGCGGATCTCGCAGGCGTGGGTGTTCCCGACCCCGGAACCCAGGTCGCGGGTATCAGCAGTGTGCCCGGGTGACATCGAGGTGCCGTCGTTCATAGCGGTTGATGGTGCCTGATGGTGGGGTCAGTTACAAGAGGTAACCATCAGCGGCCGAACGTCAGGCCGAGATCGTCGCCGAAGCCCGCGCCCGGCCCGGCTGACGCGTCCCGCGCCGAGAGTGCGTTCACCGACTCCACCAGGTGTAGTCAGTGAACGCCTACCGCGCTCAGGGCGCCGGCGGGCGGACGGGGACCTGCTGGGTGATGCAGTGGATGTTGCCGCCGCCGAGGAGGATCTCGCGGGCGTCGATGCCCACGGCCTCGCGGTCGGGGAACAGCTTGCCGACGATCTCGAGCGCCTCGTCGTCGCGGCGGGGGTCGAGCATCGGCACCAGCACGACCTGGTTGCCGATGTAGAAGTTGACGTAGCTCGCGGCGAGGCGGTCGCCCTCGCGGCGGGGCAGGGTGCCTTCGACCGAGTCGACGCCGCTGGCCTCCTCCGCCGTCCTGTACAAGGGCCCCGGCGCGGGGATCAGCTGCACCTCGATCGACCGTCCCTTCGCGTCGGTCGCAGCCTCGAGCCGCGTGCGCGCGTCGAGCGAGATCTCGTACTGCGGGTCGTCGACGTCGTCGGTCCACGTGAGCGCCACCCGCCCGGGGGCGACGAAGCGGGCGAGGTTGTCGACGTGGCCGTCGGTCTCGTCCTGGAACACGCCGGCACCGAGCCACACGACCCGGTCGACACCGAGGTGGTCGCGCAGGTTGCGTTCGATCTCGCCCCGGGTGCGGTCGGGGTTGCGGTTCGCGTTGAGGAGGCACTCCTCGGTCACGAGGCAGGTGCCGTCGCCGTCGACGTCGATCGAACCGCCTTCGAGCACGAACGGCGACACGTACCGGTCCGCGGCCTCGATCTCGAGCACCTTGCGCGCGACCCGCTCGTCCTTGTCCCACGGGAAGTACGGGCCGCCCTCCAGCCCGCCCCACGCGTTGAAGATCCAGTCGACGCCCCGGCGCGCGCCCGTCGCCCGGTTGACCACGAAGGTTGGGCCCATGTCGCGGATCCACGAGTCGTTGGTCGAGAGCTCCACGACGCGCACCGCGGGCGGCAGCTTCGTGCGGCAGTGCGGGTACTGCTCGTCGGACACGCCGACGGTGACGAGCTCGTGGGTCGACAGCGCGGTGGCGACCGCGGTGTAGGCGTCCTGCGCGGGCCTGGCGCCGAGCCGCCAGTTGTCGGGCCGTTCGGGCCACGCCAACCAGGTGCCGTCGTGCTCCTCCCACTCGGCGGGCATGACGAAGCCGTCGTCGCGCGGGGTGCTGCCGCGCACGGTGCTCATCGCGGCACCTCCACGACCTCGAGCGGGGTCGGGGGAAGCCCGTCGGGGGTGCGCGTCCGCAAGCAGGACCAGACGATGATCTCGCCCACGACGAGCGTGACGCCCACGATCACGAGGAGCGGGCCGGTGTAGGACCAGCTGATCGGGTCGCCCGGCGTCCAGATGAAGAGCACGAACGCCACCGCGATCGCGGCGGTCGACAGCACCGTCGACAACCAGAGGCCGACGGTGCCGCCGGGCACCCGGTAGGGGCGCTCGAGGGCCGGATCCTTGCGCCGCAGGATGATGATCGACGGGTAGATGAGCAGGTACGGCAGGAGGAAGATCGCGGACGACGCCGCGAAGATCGCGAAGTAGAGGTCGTCCTCGCTGCGGATGAACAGGCCGGCGAACAACAACATCGCGGTGGCGATCACGCCGGTGAGGATGAACGCCCACTTCGGGGTGCGCTGGCGGGTCTCGGTGGCGAGGAGCTTGGGGAGCTCGCCCGCGTTGGCCGACTCCACCGCGCTGCGGTTCGCCCCGAGGCTCCAGGTGACCATGTTGCCGAAGTACGTGGCCATGGCGCCGATCGCCAGCACCCAGACGAAGACGCTGCCGTTGCCGAACACGGCCTTGAACGTGTCGACCAGGCCCTCGGTGAGGCCGATCTGCTTGAGCGGCAGCGCGATCAGGATGCCGACGGTGCTGAAGAGGTAGAGCGCCCCGAGCAGCACCCCGCTCACGCCGATCGCGCGGGGAGCCGTTCGAGATCGGCGCGGGAATGACCCTGGGTGTCGAGAAAGTCCATGGCTGCCATTTCCGCGTCGCGACCGTCGCGCCGCCTGCCGTCGATTGAACGCGGCACGGGAGGTGGTGAGTAGGGCCGAAGGACCTTCGGTGTCACAGGCGCGGAGTGACTTTGGGCCCTGTCGGCCGGGGGCCGCAGTTCCGTACGTTCGGCGGTGGGGAAGGGAGGTCGGACGATGGCATCGATCGACGAGGACGAGGTCCGCAAGGCGGCGCGCAAGCGACTCGAGAAGCGGCGGGACTTCTCCGCGCACCTGGTCGCCTACGTCGTCATCAACGCGATGTTGATCGGGATCTGGGCGATCACGGGCGCGGGCTACTTCTGGCCCGCGTGGGTGCTGCTCGGCTGGGGCGTCGGGCTCGCGCTCAACGCGTGGGACGTCTTCTTCCGGCGCCCGATCACCGACGCCGACATCGAGCGCGAGATCCGCAGGGGACAGGGCGGCGTCTGAGCGTCCGGGGCGAGCCCGTTCGGCCGATCCGGTTCGTGGCGGGTCGCCCGGCCCAGCTCCGGTGGTGCCTGCCCCCGGTCTGCCGCGGTCGTTACCATGACGCTCCGACCACGCCCGCCCTCCGTCGAGCGCCTCCATCGGAGCCTCCATGCCCCGCCACAACCGGAGTTCCCGGGCCCGACGACGCCGGCTGCACCGCGAGCTCCTGGTGGTCGGGATCGCCCTCGTGTTCACGCTCTCGTGGTTGGGCGCCATCTACCTGCTGTCGAACGACGGGGCCAAGAGGACGCGGGTGGCCACGCCGTCCGGGCCCCCGGCGCGCGTGCTCGCCAACTCGCTGACGCTCGGCGAGCCGAAGATCCCCACGATCCCCGCCGAGAACCAGCGCGTGGGGACGACGCAGTGGCGCCTGCCGCCGGGCACCGTGACGACCGGCATCGAGGGTTACGCCGACAAGGTGAGCGCGGTCGAGGGCGACACGGTCACGCTCTACGTGAGCTCGGCGTCGGAGTTCCACATCGAGGCCTACCGCATGGGCTACTACGGCGGCGCCGGCGCGCGCCTGGTGTGGACGTCGCCGACGCTGCCCGCGCGGGTGCAGGCCAAGCCGGTGCTCGTCGCCCCCAACCGGATGATCGACGCGCGGTGGCAGCCCTCGACCCAGGTCAGCGTCGGGCCCGACTGGACCCCGGGCGACTACCTGCTGAAGCTGGTGGGCGGCGGCCCGGCGCAGCACTACGTGCCGTTGACGGTCCGCAACGACACGAGCACGGCCGCGATCGAGATCGTCAACGCGGTGACCACCTGGCAGGCCTACAACTACTGGGGCAACTACAGCCTCTACAAGGGCCCCTACGCGAATCCGAAGCTCCGGTCCAACGTGGTCTCGTTCGACCGGCCCTACGACAACGATGGGTCGGCCGACTTCCTCGGCAACGAGTACCCGCTCGTGAGGCTGGCCGAGCAGCTCGGTCTGGACGTCACCTACGTCACGAGCGTCGACGTCGCCGCGCACCCCGAGCGGCTCCCCGCGCACCGCGCCGTGCTCTCGCTGGGCCACGACGAGTACTGGTCGCTCGCGATGCGCGGCGGCGTGGAGGCGGCCCGGGATCACGGCACGAACCTCGCGTTCTTCGGGGCAAACGCCGTCTTCCGCCGGATCCGGCTCGAGCCGTCGCCGCTCGGCCCGATGCGCCACGAGGTCAACTACCGGAGCGCGGCGCTCGATCCGTACACCGGCAAGGACAACGCGCAGGTGACCACGAGCTGGCGCGAGCCACCGGCGGCCCGGCCCGAGAGCTCGCTCACCGGCGTTCTCTACGAGTGCAACCCGGTCAACGTCGACGGCGTGGTCGCCGACGCCACGGCCTGGATGTTCGCCGGAAGCGGCATGAGGAACGGCGATCACGTGTCCGGCATGGTCGGCAGCGAGTACGACCGCGTCACCCCACAGGTCTCCACGCCCTCGTCGATCCAGGTCCTGTTCCACTCGCCGCTCACGTGCCGCGGCCGGCGCAGCTACTCCGACGTGGCCTACTACACGGCGCCGAGCGGGGCCGGGGTCTTCTCGACCGGTAGCGGCGCGTGGATCTGCAAGCTCCTCACGGGGTGTCCCGCCGATCGGCCGATGGTCCCCGACCCGCGCATCCAGAAGATCACCGCCAACATCCTCACCGCGTTCGCCGCGGGCCCGGCGGGCACCGCGCACCCGTCGACCCCCAACCTCGTAGCCCTCGGCATCACGAGGGTGCCGCTCCCGACGACGACCACGACGACCACGACGACCACCGCGCCGCCCGGCGGCACGGCGCCCGCGGCGACGTCCAGCGTGGCGTCGACGCGGGGCTAGCCGGAGCGCGAGCGCTACTTCGTGAGGTTGGCCGGATGAGTGACGAAGCGGTGCCGGCCAACGAGTCGATCGTCGGCGAGATCCGCACCGCGTTCCGGGAGGATCTGAGCCCGGCCGAGCGCTCGGGCCTCTGGGCGTGGCTGGCCTTCACGATCACGTTCGCGGTCGTGCGCGGCATCACCTACAGCATCCACGCCCATGACGGGCCGTTCCGCAACATCAGCTCCGGCAACACCCACATCCACCACTACATGTGGGGGATCCTGATCCTGGTCGTCGTCGGCGCGGTGGCGCTGCGCGGCGACGAGAAGACCCGGAGCCACCCGCTGGTCGGGATCCTCTACGGAATCGGCGTCGCGCTCATCGCCGACGAGTTCGCGCTCCTGCTCGACCTCCGCGACGTCTACTGGGCCAACCAGGGCCGGTGGTCGGTCGATCTCGCCGTGCTCGTCATCGCGGTCGGAGGCTCCACGCTCGCCGCGATCCCGATCTTCCGCCGCCTCCGCGCCAACCGCGCCCACTGACCTCCGGGCCCCGCACGATGCGGGGTCGGCGGTGCGTCCGACGGCCGGCGTCCCTACGCTGCGGCGATGGCCGTCCCTGTGATCGACGCCGACACCCACCTGTTCGAGACCCGCACGCTCTGGGCCGACCACCTGCCCGCGGCCCGTCGCCACCTCGCGTTGCGGATCGAGGACGACGAGCTCGGCTACGCGTGGCTCACCGCGCCCGGCGGCGAGCGCATCCACCTGGCCGAGGTCCACACGCCGGGTGACATCGGGCCGATGGGTGCCCGTCGCATCCGGCAGCGCGCGGGAGCGCGGCCGGAGGTCCCGTTCGACGAGCTGCCCGCGTGCGACCGCGACCCGGCGGCGCGCGTGGGGCTGATGGACGAGCAGGGTGTGGACGAAGCCCTCGTGTTCCCCAACTTCGGGCTGTTCTGGGTGCGCGCGCTCGAGGACCAACCGGAGGCGCAGCTCGCCAACATGGAGGCCTGGAACCGCTGGGCGCTCGACGGCATCCGGCCCGGGGGCGCGGGCCGCCTGCACCCGGTGGGGCACGTGTCGCTCCGCGATCCCGGCTGGCTCGACGGCCAGCTCGCCGCGCTCGCGGGTGGCGGGGTGACCACCGCGATGGTGCCCGTCGGCCCGGTCGACGGCATGCCGCTCTCGCATCCCGACCTCGAGCGCTGCTGGAGCATGTTCGAGGACCGCGGCGTCGGCGTGATCTTCCACATCTCCGATGGGCCCCGCCCGTTCGCCGACGCGTGGTACGAGGACGACGTCAACCAGATCGAGCCGCTGTTGATGTCGACGTTCATCGCGGTCACGCCGCAGCTCGCGCTCACCGACCTCGCGGTCGGCGGGGTGCTGGCTCGCCATCCGCGGCTGCGCGTCGGCCTGGTCGAGTTCACGTCGTCGTGGTTCGGTCCGTTCCTCTCGACGATCGACGCGTGCTACCGCTTCCACGCCTCCTACAACGGTGTGCCCGTCGACCGCTTGAAGCTCGCGCCGAGCGAGTACCTCCGGCGCCAGGTGCGGGTCGCCGCGTTCGGCTTCGAGCGGCCGGCCCAGCTCGCGGCGGCCTTCGGCGACGTCTACATGTTCGGCAGCGACTACCCGCACGCCGAGGGCTCGGCCCATCCGCTCGAGGACTTCACGGCCGCGGGCGGGCCCGAGCGCTCGCCCGCCACCGTCGGCCTCTACCACGACAACGCCGCCTGGCTCCTCGGCCGGTGACCGACGCGGGTGGGTTCGGGCCGATCCCGGCACGCCCGCACGGGCTGGCCGTCGCTAGGGCTTGGGGTGGGCGAGGAGGAAGTTGAGGACCTGGTCGTCGAAGGTGGCGGACCAGAGCGGGATGTGCGGGCCGCCGGGCTGGGTCCACAGCTGCACCGCGCTCTGCTTCGCGCAGCCCGCGTAGGCGGTCACCGTCGCGGGCACCGCGCCCCGCTCGACGTCGACCGGCGCCGGCGCGGGGTCGACGGGCTTCGCGCCGCAGCGGTCGTACGCGGCCCACGCGGTGACGGTGTCGGTCGCGCTCGGGTACCGGTTGCCCGCGATCGTGCCGCCGTCGTAGCTGATCGTCTGGTCGCCGGTCCCGTGCACCTCGAGCACCGACACGGGCGCCGACGGCTTGCACCTCGTGGTGTCGGCCCAGGTGGCGGCCTCGAGGCTCACGATGCCGGCGATCTCGTCGGCGTGGTCGCACGCCATCCGGTACGACATGAAGCCGCCGTTGCTGTGCCCGAGCACGAAGATCCGGTGCCGGTCGACCGAGTACTGCTGCTCGGTGGCGTGGATGACCGCGTTGACGTAGGCGGAGTCGTCGACGTTGGTGTGGTCGAGGTCGCAGCACGCGTCGGTGGCGTTCCAGTACTGCTTCCCGGTGCTGTCGACCTTGCCGTCGAGGAACACGTAGAGCATCCCGTGGGCGTCGGTTGCCGCGTTGAGCCCGAGGTACTTGTCCTCGATCGCTCCCGTCGCGCCGTAGCCGTGCAGCATCACGAGCAGGGGCGCGGGCTTCGCGGCCGAGTAACCGGGCGGCACGTGCACGGTGTACGGCCGGGCGGGGTCGGGCGCGGCCACGGTGTTGGTGGTCGCGGCGGCGCGGGTCGTCGTGCTGCGGGCCGTGGGGGTCGACTTCGACGCGGCCGACGAGCTCGACCCGCCGCACGCACTCAGGAAGGCGAGCCCCGCCACGAAGGCCACCGCGACCACCGGCAGGCGCGCCCGCCGGGTCATCGGAGGCGCGCCACTTACGGGGTCATCCGCTCGAGCACGAACACCGGGATCGGCCGATCGGTCTTCTGCTGGTAGTCGGCGTAGGCCGGCCACGCCGCGACCGAGCGCTCCCACCAGACGGCCTTCTCGTCGCCGGTGACCTCGCGGGCGGTGAAGTCCCACTTCCCCGGCCCGTCCTGCAGCTCGACGTGCGGGTGGGCGACGAGGTTGTGGTACCAGACCGGGTGGTTCGGGGCGCCACCCGCCGACGCGACGACCGCGTACGTGCCGTCGTGCTCGACGCGCATGAGCGGCGTCTTGCGGATCCGGCCGGACTTGGCCCCCACGCTCGTAAGGATGATGACCGGCTTCCCCTGGAGCTCGAGGCCTTCGGTCCCACCCGATTCCTCGTAGCGCGCGACCTGGTCCCGCGCCCACTTCGACGGGCTGGGTTCGTACTCACCAACCAGTGGCATGCGGTCCTCACCTTCGTCCGCACGGACCTTACGCGCCGCGGCCCCGAGCCCGTGCGCGGCCCGCCCGTCCCCTCCAGTGCGTCTCTCGACGACGTCATGCGTCGTCAGGGGACGCACTAGGGGTTGAAGGGGGCGCGGAGGATGGCCCTCGTCATCGCGACGTGGCGGGCGCGGAGGGCGGGGGTGTCGGCCTGGCCGCTGATGCTCACGCTGTAGGCCAGCCACTGCGCCGCGAATGCGACGCTCCGCGAGATCCGCGGCGTGAGCTCGGGTCGGATACGGCGGAGTACCCGGGCCCAGAGGTCGATGGTCCGGCGCTCGTTCCGGGCCGACTCTCCGAGATCCTGCGACGGGATCTGCGCCCGCTCCGACAGGTACGCCGCGATCAGGTCGCGGTTGTCGAAGACGTGGTCCACCCAGCACGCGATCAGCGCGTCGAGCGCCGCGTGGGGGTCGTCGACGCCGTCGACCGCGGCCTCGGCCCGCTCGTAGCCCCGGTCGCTCAAGCGGGAGAGGACCGCCGCGAGCAGTTCGTGCTTGGTGTGGAAGTAGTAGTAGATCGCGGGGCCGGTGAAGCCGACGTCGGCGCCGATGGCGTCGATCGACGTGCCGTCGAAGCCGCGCTCGGTGAAGAGGAGCTCCGCGACCTCGAGGATCAGGTCGCGTCGGGACGGCGGTCTCGCCTGCTCTGCGGCCATCGCTCCAGGGCTTCCGATCGGGTCGCGGCGCCGGTAGCGGCAACATTCGAGCCTAGCTACAGTGCGCTCGCCGGTCGGCTGGCCGCGGACGACAGGAGCGGTCGCGTTGGATCTCGCGATGACGGAGGCCGACCTCGCGTTCCGGGAGGAGGCGAAGGCGTGGCTCCGGGCCAACGTGCCCCGCGAGCCGCAGCCCGAGGACGGCGTCGCCATGCGCGAGTTCGACATGACGTGGCAGGCGAAGCAGTACGAGGGCGGTTGGGCCGGCATCTCGTGGCCCGAGGAGTACGGCGGACGCGCGCTCTCGTCGCTCCGCCAGATGATCTGGCACGAGGAGTACGCGCGCGCCGGCGGCCCGAAGATCGGTACCGGGTTCGTGGGCGTGAACGACGCCGGCCCCACGCTGATGCTGCACGGCACCGAGGCGCAGAAGCGGAAGCATCTCCCGCGCATCTTGCGGGGCGAGGAGGTCTGGGCCCAGGGCTACTCGGAACCCGGCGCGGGATCCGACCTCGCCGCGATGTCGACGGCCGGCGTGGTCGACGGCGACGACATCGTCGTCACCGGCGAGAAGATCTGGACCAGCTACGCCGACATCTCCGACTTCCAGGAGCTGCTCGTCCGCACCAACCCCGACGCGCCGAAGCACCAGGGCATCACGTGGTTGATCTGCCCGCTCGACCCACGGCCGCCGGGCCTCACGGTGCAACCGATCGAGACCATCTCCGGTCCCCGCCACCTCTGCCGGGTCACGTACGACGGCGTCCGCATCCCGCGGACCAACGTCGTCGGTGAGATCGACGCGGGTTGGCACGTCGTGTCGTCGAGCCTCTACCTCAAGCGCGGCACCGGCCGCATCGCCGACCAGGTGAGCCTGGCGCGCGCGGTCGAGGACCTCATCGAGCTCGCCCGGCTCCCCGGTCCCGTCGGAGGGCCGCCCCCGATCGAGGACGACGAGATCGCGCGTCGGCTCGCGACCGCTCGCGCGGAGGTCGCGGCGCTGCGGGCCATGACCTACGTGGAGCTGTCGCGCGTCGACCGCAACGGCACTCCCGGCGCCGAGGGTTCGATGGGACGCATCTTCCACGGCGAGCTCGGCCAGCGGGTCCGCTTGCTCGCGATGGACGTGCTCGGCCCGAACGCGCTGGAGATGGCCCCCGAGGGCAGGCGCGACTGGGTGAAGGAGTACCTCTGGAGCTTCACCGAGACCATCGGCGGCGGCACCAGCGACATCCAGCGCAGCGTGATCGGCGAGCGCGTCCTGGGGCTCCCCCGTGACCGCTGACGTGCCCGTGAACCCCGAGGGGGGCTGACGTGGATCTGCTGCCCGATGCACGGGAGGAGGCGCTCGCGGCGCGCACGCGTGCGTTGGTCGCAACCACGTCGGGCGCGGACCTGTGGGCGCAGTGGGCCGCCAACGGGTGGTTCGACGGGTCGGAGGAGACGACGCTCACCGACCACGCGCTCCGGTTCCGTGAGCTCGGGCGCGCGCTCGTCCCGGGCCCGTTCCTCGCGACGGTGGTCGCGGCGCGGATGGCGGAGGCCGCCGACGACACCGAGACCCACGACGACATCCGCGCCGGCCGGGCCCTCGTCGCGATGGCGACTCCGCTGAAAGCGTTGATGGGCGTCACCCGCGTGGGCGGGTCCGAAGGAGGCGACGCGCGGGTCTCCGGCCGGTTGCGGTTGTTCGACGGCACCGGATCGACTCACGTGCTGATGGCGGTCACGGGCGGAGGGGCTCTCATCGGCACGAACCAATTGCCCGCCGGCGACGTCGTGCGCTCGATCGATCCTCAGGTCGAGGTACGCACCGTTGAGGTCCAGGACGTGCACGCGGCCCTCTGGTCCGGCACCGGAACGGCGCTCGCGGAGGCCGCGGTGCTGGTGGCCGCGCTGGCCTCGGGGATCGCGGAGGCCACGCTCACCGCCTCGACGGAGTTCGCCAAGGTCCGGGAGCAGTTCGGGAAGCCCATCGGCACGTTCCAGGCGGTGAAGCACCGCTGCGCCGACATGGCGATCCGGG
>JADGOM010000224.1 GCA_017882925.1 Acidimicrobiia bacterium
CCGACGAGGCAGTCGTCGGGGATGAAGACGTCGTCGAAGAAGACCTCGTTGAACCAGGCCTCGCCGGTGATCTCGCGCAGGGGCCGGATCTCGATCCCGGGCAGGCTCATGTCGAGCATGAAGCAGCTGATGCCGTCGTGCTTCGGCTTGTCGGGGTCGGTGCGGGCCAGGAGGATCCCCCACTCCGAGGTCTGCGCCATCGACGTCCAGACCTTCTGCCCGTTGACCAGGAAGCCGCCCTCGATCCGCTCGGCCCTGGTGGTGAGCGACGCGAGGTCGGAACCGGCGCCGGGCTCGCTGAAGAGCTGGCACCAGGTGATGTCGCCCTTCAACGTCGGCAGGATCCACCGCTCGCGCTGCTCGGCCGTCCCGTAGACGATCAGGTTGGGCAGCGCCCACGCGCCCACCGCGATCGTCGGCCGGACGACCTTCGCCTTGCGGAACTCGTCCTCGATCACCAGCTGCTGGAGCGCGGTGGCGTCGATGCCCCACGGCTCCGGCCAGTGCGGCGTGATGTAGCCGGCCTCGGCCAGCGCGACGCGCTGGGCCTTGCCCTCGAGCGGCTTCACCGTCTCGAGGAACGCCTTCAGCTCGCCGCGGTACTGCTCGGCCTCGGGCGGGAGGTCCACCGCGAGGCGCCGGCGCGTGCCGGCCTCGGTGAGCTGCGCGACGCGCACGCGCCACATGCTGCTCACCCCGAGCAGCTGGCGGATCACCGCGACCCGCTTCATGTAGAAGTGCGCGTCGTGCTCCCACGTGAAGCCGATGCCACCGAGGGTCTGGATGCAGTCCTTGCCGGTCTGCAACGACGAGTCGCTCGTGAGCGCACCCGCGACCGCGGCCGTGAGCGACGCGATGTCGGGGTCGTCGTCGCCGCGGGCCGCGTCCCAGACCGCGGCGCGCGCGAGCTCGGTCTTGGCGAGCATGTCGGCGCAGCGGTGCTTGACGCCCTGGAACTGGCCGATCGGGCGGCCGAACTGGACGCGGACCTTCGCGTAGTCGGCAGCCGTGTCGACGCACCACTGCGCCACGCCCACGGACTCGGCGCCGAACAGCACCACCGCGGTGTCGACCACGACGCGCGTCGTGAGCACCGGCAGCTCGCGGTCGGACGCGATCACGGTGCCCGCGACCTCGACGCCCGCGACCCGTCGGACCGGGTCGAGGGTCGGCAGCTCGGTCGCGACGAAGTCGTCGGGGCCGAGCACGACCCAGCTCTCGGCGCCGTCGGCCGTGGCCGCCTTCGCGACGACGTGGGTGGCCAGCGCGCCGCTCAACACCGGGCGCAGCGTGCCGCTCACCCGCAGCCCGCGGTCGACCCGCTCGGCCGCGAGCGCGCCCGAGAACGCGACGGCCCCGATGGCCTCACCGGTGCAGAACGCGGGCAGGAGCGACTTCGCCGCGGCCTCGTTGCCGCCGGCCTGCACCAGCGCGGCCGCGACCACGCTCGGGACGAACGGCCCCGGCGCCGCGGCGCGGCCCAGCTCCTCGAGCACCACGATGAGCTCGGGCAGGCCGTAGCCGATGCCGCCGTACTCCTCCCGCACGTGCATGCCGAGCCAGCCCAGGTCGGAGAGCTCGCTCCAGAACTCGGGCAGCAGCTCGGTCTCGGCGTCGAGGCGGGCCCGGGGCACGCTCGGCGGGCAGTACTGCTCCACCCAGCGACGGGCGGTCCTCTGCAGCTCCTCGTGCTCCTCGGAGATCCCGATGGGCATGCTTGGCGCTCCTGGTCGAAGTGGTGAACGGGTGGCGAACCGCGCCGGGAAGATGCACCGGCGGACGGCGGAGATGCTCGCACACCCTGACCTGCACGTCAGGTTCAGAGGCCGCATCCCGGGCCGGGGTGCGGGCCGGGTCGTAGCCTGCGGATCCTGTGAGGCGTTGGTGGAACCGTGCACGCGACTCCGGGCCGCCCCGGTCGGCGAACGGCGCGTCGTCGTTCCACGCGTTCTGGCACCTCCCCGCGGGGTGCGGCCCCCTCGCCGAGGTGTCGGCGACGCTCGAGGTCCTCGGCCGGCCGGCCCACGACCGGCTCGTGTTCTGGGCGCTCCAGGCGTCGTTCGTCGCGGCGGGCGCCGGGCCGCGGGGGGCAGGCCACCTCGGCCTCCAGTGGCACCCGTCGCACCCCGGCTCCACCGCGGCCAACTGGGGCGGCTACGACGAGCGCGGGCAGGAGCTCGCCGGGAGCGTCGCGAGCCGGCCGAGCGCGCTGCACAACGCCAACACCCGCGACTACCCGTGGGAGGCCGGCCGCCCGTACCGCTTGTCGATCGCCCGGGGGGCCGACGGCTGGGTCGGATCGATCGACGGCGAACCGTTGCGGGTCCTCCACGCCGGTGGGGTCGCGCTCTCGGCTCCGATGGTCTGGTCCGAGGTCTTCGCCGACTGCGACGCCGCGCCGACCACGATCGGCTGGTCGGCGCTCGCGGCGGTGACCGTGGCCGGTGAGCGGGTGGCGGCCGAAGCGGTGACGGTCAACTACCAGCGCGAGGCCGACGGCGGGTGCAGCAACACCGACACCGCGGTCGACGCCGACGGCCGGGTCGTCCAACGCACCAGCGTCCCCCGGGTCACACCCCAGAGCTCCACCCTCCGACTCCACTGAACCCCTGTGCGTGCCTGAACCACCGAATACGTAGCTGAGATACGCACGGAGACCGCAGGGTCAGTAGCGCTGGATGACGGCGGCGAGCTCCGCGGGGTGGCTGATCATGGCGTCGTGGCCCGAATCGAGCTCGATGACCTCGACCGCGCCGCCGGGCGAGCTGCGGAGGTTGGCGATCATCGCGTCCTGCTTCTTCAGGGGGATCGTCGCGTCGCGCGTGAGCCTCACGTACGTCTTCGGCAGGCTCGCCGGGATGGCGGCCCGCGATACCCGCTCGCGGAGGAGACCGACGGCGTCGGGCCCGCAGTTCTCGACGACGAACCGGGCCTGCTCCGGGTTCATGTCATTGCAGAACATCTTCCGCATCCGGGCCTCGGACAGTCCGGCGCGCGCCGGCCGCCGGCTCCGGTCCGCCTGCTTCAGGGCCAGGCGCGCCATGAACCGGGTCACCACCGGAAGCGTGTCGAGCACCGAGCCACCCTCCGGCGGGATCGCCGACGACAGGTAGACGAGCTGCCCCACGCGGGTCGGGGCCTTCGCCACGACCGCGGAGGTCGTCAGGCCACCGAGCGAATGACCGACGAGCACGAAGCGGTCGAACCCGGCCCGGTCGGCATCCGTGACCACCGAAGCCGCGCACTCGTCGACCGTCAGCGTCTCGAGGTCACCCGGCGTGCCGCCCCGCCCCGGGAGGTCGACGGCCAGCACCGGCCGGGTGACGAACGGGAGCATGCGCTCCCAGCACCAGGCGCCGTGCCCGGCCCCGTGAACCAGGACGATCGGGAGTCCCGCCACCCGCGAACGGGTCCGCTACTCGACCGGCCGGCCGTCACGCGTGAGCGTGATCGCCTGGGTGGGGCAGCCCTGCGCCGCGAGGATGATCTTCTCCTCGGGCCCGGCGTCGATGTCGACGACGAACGCGATCCCGTCGTCGTCGAGGTCGAACACGCCCGGCGCCCAGAACGAGCAATTCCCCGAACCCATGCAGGTCTCGCGGTTGATCGAGATTTCGAGTGCCACCGGTTCCCCTCTCATGCCGACGTCGTCACGCTACCGGCCCACGTTGACGTTCGGCGGGCCCGGACCGTGAGGATGACACACGCGTGTTGCATGCGGACTTGCGGCTACGCGTCAAACAGCACCGGGAGGCCGGTCGGGGAGCGGAACGTCTCGCCGTGGATGTGCGGGTCGGTGCCGGCCCGATCGGGATCGAACCGCAGGTTCGGCAGCCGGGTGAGGATGCGGTCGACGGTGGCGCGCATCTCCATGCGGGCCAGGTGGATGCCCAGGCACATGTGCGGGCCGGCCCCGAACGCGATGTGCGGCTGCGGCTCGCGCCGGATGTCGAACTGCTCGCTCGTGTCGCCCCAGCGGGTCTCGTCGTGGCACGCCGAGCCCGTGCTCGGCACGACGTCGGCCCCGGCCGGGATCGTGACGCCACCGAGCTCGACGTCGCGGGTGGCGCGCCGCGACACGATGAGCAGCGGTGGCTCCCACCGGATCGACTCCTCGATCGCCGCGGTCATCAGGCCCGGGTCGGCCATGAGCGCGGCCATCTGGTCGGGATTGCTCAAGAGGCCGAACAGGAAGTTGCCCGTGGCGCGGTAGGTGGTCTCGGCGCCCGCGGGCAGCAGCAGCCGGCAGAACGAGAGGATCTCCTCCTCGTCGAGGCGCTCGCCGTCGACCTCCGCGTGCACGAGGTCGGAGATGACGTCGTCGCGCGGGTCCTTGCGGCGCAGCTCGCACACGTCGGCGAAGTACTCGCGGAGCGACTCCGACGCCGCGATCCCTTCCTCCGGATCCGCGGTGACGTTGATCAGCGCGAGGGCCCACTTGTGGAACTTCGGGTAGTCCCCGGGCGGCAGGCCGAGGATGCCCGCGATGACCTGCACCGGGAGCCGGTAGGTGAAGTCACGCACGAGCTCGGCCTCGCCGGTGCCCCGGGCCAGGATCCGGTCGAGGAGCTGGTCGGCGATCGGCACGACGAGGTCGCCGTCCCAGCGCTGGAGCGCGCGCTGGCGGAACGCCTGGGCCACGAGGTTGCGGTGCCGCTTGTGGTCGGGCTCGTCGAGGCCGACCATCACGTAGGGGCCCATGACCAGGCCCATCATCTCCCGCACCGACTCGGACGAGAACGACTCGTTGTCGCGCAGGACGGCGCTCACGTCGTCGTAGCGGTAGACCCAGAAGGCGTCCTGGGTCACGTCCTCGGACCCGTCGGCCGCGCCGCCGGCGAACAACGTCATGGTGCGGCCCTCGACCGGAGACTCGCGCCGCTTGCGCGCGAGCTCGGGATACGGGTCGCGCACGTTGCCCGCGACCGAGCCCTCGAACTGCGCCCCGGCGTCGAAGTTGTCGTACAGCTCGGCGATGGCGGCTTCGTCGGCGGTCATGGGGGCTCCTTGCGGTTGGTGGTGCAGCTGGTCGTGCGGTGGGGGGAGCTAGATCTTGCCGTCGGCGACCGAGTCGGAGAGCTCGAGGAACCGCTGGTAGCGCTGGTTGGTGGGCTCGACCCACCGGGGATCGGGCTCGACCCGGGTGCCGACCCGCGCCCAGCGGGCGGCGTCGAGCATGTTGGTCTCGAGACCGGCGGCGACGCGGGCGAGGAACGCGCTGCCGAGCGCGCCGCCCTCGGGGACCGCGACGCAGTCGACCGGCAGCTGCGTCGCGTCGGCCATCGCCTGCACCCACTCGGCGGCACGGATCCCGCCGCCGGTGAGCACGATCCGCTTGCTGTCGGCACCGGCCGCCTCGATGGTGCGGCGGGCGACGAACGCGCTGGCCTCGAACGCGGCCCGGCGCATCGACGTGGCGTCGTGCATCAGATCGAGATCGCCGAGGAAGCCCTTGAGGTACGGGTTGTTGTAGGGCGTGCGCTCACCCCGCGGGTACGGAGCCCACACCGGCACCGACGACGGATCCGGCACGCCGCGCGCCTTGCCCAGCGACGCGAGCGCCCAGTTGATGAAGAGCCCCCCGGCGTTGCTCGGGCCCCCGGTGAGGAGCTTGCCCGCGGCGGTGTGCGGGATCGTGAAGAAGCCGGGGGCAGCGGATTCCTTCGTGGTCACGGCCCAGGTGATGAGCGTGGTGCCGAGGATGATCAGCACGTCGCCGTCGTTGTCGGCGCCGGCCACGATCTGCTCGGCCATGGCGTCGATGCACCCCGACGCGAGCGCGGGCCCGTCGCCCTCGGCTCCCCCGCCGACCGTGCCCGCCCGCCACGCGGTGGGGACGAGCCGCGGGAGCTGGTCGACGGTGACGTCGGTCGCCGCCATGACCTCCTCGTTCCAGCCGACCCAGTCGAACAGCGGCATCGCGCACGCGGCGGTCGACGTGTCGAGCACGGCCTCGCCGCACAGCGCGTGGTTGGCGACGGCCTGCGCGGGCCAGAAGCCCGCCGCCTCCGGGTACTGCCCCATGCTCCACTTCAGGAACTGCACCAGCTCGCCGGTCTCGGCCGGGTTGCCCGCGCCGGCGTCGGGGGTGCGGCCGCGCACGTCCCCGTAGAGCAGGCCGGGGGTGCGCGGGATCCCGCGGCGGTCGACGGCGGTGAGCGACGGCACCATCGCCGCCACCGACACGCCCTTCACGTCGGTCCGGCCCAGGGCCTTGAGCGCCTTGCGGGTGCCCATGCGCCAGGCCCGGTTGGCGTCGTGCTCGAGCCGGTCGGGGGCGGTGACCCGCATCTCGTGCGGGACGCGGACCCGGGCGAGGACGTTGCCTTCGGCGTCGGCCGCCACGGCCTTCACCGAACCCGTGCCGATGTCGATCCCGACCGTGACCTCGCTCATACCTCTCCCCCACAAGCTGACAGGAGCGTCAGAGTAATGCGTGCAGACGGCACCCGGTCCGTCACGCGAAGCGTGCGAGCACGGCGTCGTGGAGCAGCCCGTTGGTGGAGATGCCGCTGCCGCCGTCGGGCCGGGGATTGCCGTCGAAGTCGGTGAAGCGGCCCCCGGCCTCCTCCACGATGACCTGCAGCGCGGCCAGGTCCCACTCGGCGGCGATCGGGTCGAGCCCGATGTCGCAGGCGCCCTCCGCCACCAGCATGTGGGACCAGAAGTCGCCGAACCCCCGGGAACGGCCGCACGCACGGGAGAGCGCCAGGAGCTGCTCGGCCTGGCCGGTCGCGTCGAACGTCGGTACGTCGCAGTATGCGAGCTGCGCGTCGGCCAG
The DNA here is from genome assembly GCA_017882925.1 of Acidimicrobiia bacterium. Taxonomy (GTDB): domain Bacteria; phylum Actinomycetota; class Acidimicrobiia; order IMCC26256; family Chersky-534; genus Chersky-534. The sequence continues at coordinate 6,782 of JADGOM010000224.1, forward strand.
CCGCGCGACTCCCGACACCTGCATCGGCACCGCGTTCACGAACGCGCCCTCGTCGCGGTAGGCCCACCAGCGCCGCCCGAGCGCGGGCGCCGACACCACGCCGAGCACCGGCACCCGCTCGATCTCCAGCGCGATGAGCGTGGCCCACACCGGGATGCCGCGCATGAAGTTCTTCGTCGCGTCGATGGGGTCGAGCACCCACCGCCGGCCGCTCTCGCCCTCCGAGCCGAACTCCTCGCCGAGGATCGCGTCGTCGGGGTGGGCCTCACCGATCCGGGTGCGCAGGAGCATCTCCGCGTTGCGGTCGGCCTCGGTGACGGGGGTCGAGTCGGGCTTCGTCTCGACGTACAGGTCGGACGCCCGGAAGCGGGCCTGGATCAGAGCGTCGGTCTCGTCGGCCAGCTCGAGCGCGAACGCCAGGTCAGAATGCATAGAGGCCGACCGTACCAAGGCCGACCCGATGTCCCCGCCCTGACCTTCCCGGCGTCGTTGCCGGGCAAACCGGAGGGACCGCCCGTGGGCCGACACCCCCGCACCGCGCTCGTGGCGGCCGTCGCCGCGGGTGTCCTGCTCGCCGCGTGCGGCGGGGCCACCCACGACGCGGCCAAGAAACCGGCGGCTACGAAGCCGCGCTCGACCACGACCACGACCGTGGCGACCACGACCATGCCGCCTTCCACCACGACACCGCGGGTCACCGCCGCGGGCCCCGGCACACGCGCGGCCACCACCACCGCGCCGCCGGCCCCGACGACCGCGTCGCGCGCGGCGAACGACGCCGCGATCCGGGCGACGGTCGCCCAGTTCCTCGAAGGCATCAACCCGGCCACGTACGTGGTCACCAACATCCGCTACGCCGCGTCCAACCCCGACTTCGCGGCCGCCGACTTCGTGCCCAGCGCCGGCCACGAGGCCGACTTCCAGACCGGCTACGCCGTCCTCGGCAACGCCGGCTCGGGCTGGACCGTCCTGAGCGGCGGTAGCGCCGACGTCGGCTGCGGCGACGTCCCGGCGAACGTCCTCACCGAGCTGCAGCTGACCTGTTCGAGCTGAACTGGAAGAGCCCGTGAGCAGGGCTCACGGGCTCTTCCCCAGGGCTTGACCTCGACCTGCCCAGAAGTGTTGCGCAGCAACCAGAGGGTCAGTTCCCGGGCACTTCGATCACGGTGGCGCTGCCCATGCCGCCGCCGGCGCACATGCTGGCGACGCCGATGCCGCCGCCGCGGCGGGCGAGCTCGAACATCAGGGTGATGAGCATGCGGGCGCCGGTGGCCGCCACCGGGTGGCCGAGGCTGCAGCCACTGCCGTTGACGTTGGTGATGTCGTGCGAGATGCCGAGGATCCGGGTGCTCGCCACGCACATCGACGCGAAGGCCTCGTTGATCTCGAACAGGTCGACGTCGGAGACGTCGAGGCCCGTGCGGGCGAGCGCCTTCGGGATCGCGAGGGTCGGGCCGAGGCCGGTGTTGCGGGGCTCGAGGCCGGCCGACGCCCAACTGCGGACCGTCGCCAGCGTCTTCAGACCGTGTGCGGCCGCGTAGTCGGAGTCGACGATGACCATCGCGGCGGAGCCGTCGTTGAGGCCCGACGCGTTGCCGGCGGTGATCGGGAAGCCCTCGATCTCCGGGTGCA
>JADGOM010000225.1 GCA_017882925.1 Acidimicrobiia bacterium
AGCGCATGCCCTCGACGAGGTCGAGCTCCATGCCGAAGGTCTGGCTCTCCTCGACGGTGATGACGCCGTCGGTGCCGACCTTCTCCAGCGACTCGGCGATCATCGAGCCGATCTCCTTGTCGGCCGCGGAGATGGCGGCGACGTTGGCGATCTGCGCCGGGTCCTTCTTCACGCTGACGCTCGCGGTCTTGATCGACTCGACGGCCGTGACGACCGCGGCCTCGATGCCCTTCTTCAGGGTCATCGGGTTCGCACCCGCCGCGACGTTGCGCAGGCCCTCACGGACCATCGCCCACGCCAGCACCGTGGCGGTCGTGGTGCCGTCACCGGCGACGTCGTCGGTCTTCTTCGCGACTTCCTTGACGAGCTCCGCACCGATCTTCTCGTACGGGTCCTCGAGGTCGATCTCCTTGGCGATCGACACGCCGTCGTTGGTGATCGTGGGCGCACCCCACTTCTTCTCCAACACGACGTTGCGGCCCTTCGGGCCGAGCGTGACGCGCACGGCGTCGGCGAGCTTGTTCATGCCGGCCTCGAGCGAGCGGCGGGCGTGTTCGGCGTAGGCGATCTGCTTGGGCATACGTACCCCCTGGGGCAGCAACATTGCTGCTGAAGTAGTGGTTCGAACGGACGGTCACGCGGACTTGCTGAGCTGAAACGCGGGACGACCCCTCAGCGCGGCGGTTAGCACTCTGGGGGGTCGAGTGCCAAAGATGTTGGCACTCTCGGGGGGAGAGTGCAAGTCACCCGCGGGTCCCCGCCGGCCCGGACGGCGCAACCCCCGAGCGGTACTCTGATCGTTCCGTCACCCTGCACCGGAGGCCCCCGTGGCGAACATGCACGACGCCACCGAGGAGTACCTGGAGACCATCCTCGAGATCGAGGAGGAGGGCGTGACCCCGATCCGGGCCCGGATCGTCGAACGGCTCGGCTTCTCCGCCGCCGCAGTCTCCGAACAGGTCAACCGGCTCGTCGACCAGGGCTACGCCGAGCTGATGGGCGACCGCAGCCTCCGGCTCACCGACACCGGCCGCAAGCTCGCCACCTCGGTGGTGCGCCGCCACCGGCTCGCCGAGCGCCTCCTCGTCGACGTCATCGGGCTCGACTGGGAGAAGGCGCACAAGGAGGCCGACCGCTGGGAGCACGCCATCTCGGAAGAGGTGGAGGGGAAGCTGGTCGAGCTGCTCGGCGACCCGGCCACCTGCCCCCACGGGAACCCGATCCCCGGTTCGAAGCACGCCCCCGCCCACGCGAAGCAGGACACCGTGCTCCTCTCCACCGCGCCGCCCGGCCGCTTCGTGGTCGCCCGCATCAGCGAGAAGATCGAGCTCGACGACGACGCGACCCGGATGCTGGCCCGGGCCGCGCTGATCCCCGGCCAGGAGGCGATGCTCGAGCGGCTCACCCCCACCGGGGTCGCGATCTCGAGCGGGTCGGGCGAGCACGTCGTGCCGCTCGCGGTGGCCCAGCTCATGTGGGTCGCGCACGACCCGGCGCACGCCCCGGCCTGAGCCGCCGCGCGCGACGGGCCGGTCCCCGGTCGGTCAGCCGCCCGCGACCGCCGGGATGATGCTCACGGTCTGGCCGTCGGCGACCACCGTGTCGACGCCCTGCAGGAAGCGGATGTCCTCGTCGGCGACGAACACGTTGACGAAGCGGCGCAGACCGCCGGACTCGTCGTGGAGGCGGTCGCGGAAGCCCGGGTGCGCGGTCTCCAGCTCGGTGAGGATCCCGGCGACCGTGCCGGGCTCCACCTCGACCTCGGCCGCGCCGCCGGCGAGCTCGCGCAGCTGCGTGGGGATTCGAAGCGTGACGGCCATTGATCAGTCCTCCAGGAGGGACGGGTCGAACGCGTCGTGGAACGCGTCGAGCGTTGCGGGGATCACCGCGGTGGGCCGGACGGTCGGGGCCATGGCCTCGATCGTCTTCAGGCCGTGCCCGGTGATGTAGGCGACGACGCGCTCGTCGCGGTGGATCACGCCTTCCTGCGCGAGCTTGCGCAGCGTGGCGATCGTGACGCCGCCGGCCGTCTCGCCGAAGATGCCCTCGGTGCGGGCGAGCAGCTTGATGCCCTCCACCACCTCGTCGTCGGACACCGAGCCGATGGAACCCCCGCTTTGGCGCACCGCGTCGATGGCGAAGTAGCCGTCGGCCGGGTTGCCGATCGCGAGCGACTTGGCGATCGTGTCCGGCTTCACCGGCTTGATCGTGTCGGAGCCGGAGGCGAACGCGGTGGCCACGGGCGAGCAGCCGTCGGCCTGGGCCCCGCTGACCCGCACGTGGGGCTCCTCGTCGATGAGCCCGACCTTGTGGAGCTCGCCGAACCCCTTGCGGATCTTCGTGAGCAACGAGCCGCTCGCGATCGGGACGACCACATGGTCGGGCAGCTGCCAGCCGAGCTGCTCCACGGTCTCGAAGGCGAGCGTCTTCGAGCCTTCGGCGTAGAAGGGTCGCAGGTTGACGTTGACGAAGGCCCACCGGTAGGTGCCCGCGAGCTCGGCGCAGAGGCGGTTGACGTCGTCGTAGTTGCCGTCGATCGCCACGACGTTGCCGCCGTAGACCGCGGTCGTGACGATCTTGCCCTGCTCGAGGTTGGCGGGGATGAACACGAAGCTCCGCAGCCCGGCGTGGGCGGCGTGGGCCGCCACCGAGTTGGCCAGGTTGCCGGTGGAGGCGCAGGCCGCGGTCGTGAAGCCGAACTCGACGGCCTTCGCGAGCGCGGTCGAGGTCACCCGGTCCTTGAACGAGTTGGTGGGGTTCACCGTGTCGTTCTTGATCCAGACCTCGCCGAGGCCGAGCTCGGCCGCGAGCCGGTCGGCCCGCACGAGCGGGGTGAACCCGGCCCCGAGGTCGAGCGCGGGGTTGCGATCGACCGGGAGCAGATCCTGGTAGCGCCACATCGACAGCGGACCCGCCGCGATCCGCTCCCGCGAGATCGTGCTGCGGATCTCGTCGTAGTCGTACGTGACCTCGAGCGGGCCGAAGCACCACTCGCAGGTGTAGATCGGGGCGACGTCGTACTCCCGCCCGCACTCACGACATCGCACGCCATGGACGGATGCCACCGCGGTCTCCTCTCTCCAGGGTCGTCACCTGCTGGTGATCGACCGGTCCCGACGCGCTCTCGAGCGCCTCGAGCGGAGACCGCTCTTCGGCTGACTCATCGTTCAGGCATTGGCACCTGGCCTCCTCCGGCCCCGGTGACCGGAGAGGAGAGCTGGTTGCCGCGGCGTCATGGGGCCTGTCCCTCGGCCGCTCTTGATGAGCGCGTATTTCGGGGTGCAGATTACCACCCGGCGTGCGGGGCCCGGCCAGGACCGTACGATGAGGGCCATGCCGTTCTCGGTCGTCCCCCGGGTTGCCGACGAGTTCCCGGCCGACCGGCTCGTGCAGGCCAAGGCCCGGACCGGTCGGTCGATCTCCGTGTGCCTGCCCGCCCGCAACGAGGCGGCGACGGTCGGAGCGATCGTCTCGGCCGTTCGGAGCGCCCTCGTGGAGGACGCCCCTCTGGTCGACGAGATCGTGGTGATGGACGACGGCAGCACCGACGGCACCGGCGCCGCGGCCGCGGCGGCGGGGGCCCGGGTCGTGCGGGTCGAGACCGTCCTGGCGCAGTCGGGCCCCGGATCGGGCAAGGGCAACGTGCTGTGGAAGTCGCTCTACGCCACCAACGGCGACCTCGTGTGCTGGATCGACGCCGACATCCGGGAGTTCTCCCCGCACTTCGTGACCGGCCTGCTTGGCCCGCTGCTCACCGACCCCGAGGTCGGCTTCGTGAAGGGCTGCTACCTCCGCCCGTACCACGGCGAGGTCGGCGAGGGCGGACGGGTCACCGAGCTCGTCGCCCGGCCGCTGCTCTCCCAGCTCTTCCCGCAGGTGGCGCGCATCGTGCAGCCCCTCGCGGGCGAGTACGCCGGGCGGCGCGAGGTGCTGGAGGCGGTGCCGTTCGTGCAGGGCTGGGGGGTGGAGGTCGCGATGCTGATCGACATCATCGAGCGCTTCGGCCTCTCGACCGTCGCCCAGGTCGACCTCGGGGTGCGCGAGCACCGCAACCGCCGTCTGACCGAGCTCGGACCGCAGGCCGCGGCCATCGTCGAGATCGTGCTGCGCCGCGCCGGCCTCCAGGAGACCGAGGCGACCGAGCTCGTGCGCTTCGACGCGCAGCACCATGTCGAGCACATCCCGATCGAGGTGCGCGAACGGCCGGAGATCCGCAGCGTCGAGGCGTACCGGGCCAAGTTCGGCCTCGACCGCTCGGCCTGACCTCACGCGCCGAGCGCGACCCGACCCGCTTCGAGCGCGGCCTCCTCGGCCAGCAGCGCGGCTCGGGAGAACGCCTCCCCCGACTGCCAGACCCGGTCGACGAGCGCGAGCACGTTGGTACCCGGGTAGTCGCGGGCGACCGCCTCGCGCGCCTCGTCGACGACCTGCCCCGCGATCACGGCGACCGGGGGCAGCTCGCGCTCGGCTGCCCACTCGAGCACGCCGCCCACGACCTTGCCCGCCAGGCTGGTGAGATCGAGGCGCCCCTCGCCGGTGACCACGAAGTCGGCGTCCTCGAGCAGCGCGTCGAGCCCCGCCGCGCGCGCGATCACGTCGAAACCGGGCTCGATGACCGCGCCGATGGCGGCGAGCCCACCCGCGAGCCCACCCGCCGCGCCCGCGCCCTCCAGCCCGGTGACGTCGACGTGCAACCGCGTGCGGTACTGCTCCGCGACCTGACCGAGCCGGCGCGTCAACAGCGAGATCTGCGCCGCGCTCGCGTGCTTCTGCGGGCCGTAGAGCACCGCCGCGTCCATGAACGCGCTGGTGACGTCGCACGCGACCGCGACCGGCATGCCCGCGAGCGACCACCCGAGCGCGTCGACCGCGCCGAGCCCGCCGTCGGTCGTCGCGCTCCCGCCCACACCCACGACCGCGCGTCGCGCGCCCGCACGGCGCGCCGCCGCGATCAGCTCGCCGGTGCCGCGCGTCGTCGCACGCAACGGGTCGTTGCCGCTCCCGACGAGCGCGAGCCCGCTCGCGCGCGCCATCTCGATCACCGCGGTCCCGTCGGGCAGCATCCCCCACTCCGCGTCGACGGGCTCCCCGAGCGGGCCGGTGACCCGAGTGTGACGACGCGTGCCGCCGCGGGCGTGCAACAGCGCGTCGAGGGTGCCTTCACCACCGTCGGCGAGCGGCATCTCGCGCACGACGGTGAATCCGGCGCGTGACAGCCCGGCCGCGAAGGCCGCCGCGGCCTCGGGACCGCTCAACGAGCCTCTGAACTTGTCGGGACACGCGACCGCAACAGACATGACTGGCTAGATTGTCCCGTATTCCGGGACCGGCGACGAAAGGCAACACGGGTGCTCGAGCGCGTGCCGCTGTTGGAGAAGGACCTCGGCAGCTTCGCGGAGCACTCCGGAGAAGCGGCGATCGAGCGGATCCGCGAGCTGGCCCGGCCCCTCGAAGGCGCCCGGGTCCTCCACGTCAACGCGACGGCGTACGGCGGCGGCGTGGCCGAGCTCCTCGCGACGCACGTGCCCCTGCTCAACAGCGCCGGGCTCCACGCCGAGTGGCAGGTGATCCGCGGGAGCGACCAGTTCTTCGGCGTCACCAAGCAGGTGCACAACGCCCTCCAGGGCGCCGACATCGACTGGACGCTCGAGATGGAGCGCATCTATCTCGACATGATCCTCGACAACGCGCAGTCGATGGACCACGAGGGTGAGTACGACTTCATCGTCATCCACGATCCCCAGCCCGCCGCGCTCCTCCACTACCTGCGCGAGTCGCCGATCAACGGGCCGAACACGAAGTGGATCTGGCGCTGCCACATCGACCTCACCGAGGTGAACGAGCGCGTCTGGCGCTTCTTCCGGCCGTTCGTCGAGCTGCACGACGCGTCGGTCTGGACCATGCCCGAGTACGTGCCGTCGACCTTCGACATGGAGCGCATCGTCATCGCGCCGCCGTGCATCGATCCGATGTCGGTCAAGAACATGGAGCTGCCGGGCGCGGTCACGATCGAGGTCTGCCGCAAGTACGGCGTCGACGTCGCCCGGCCCGTCATCACGCAGGTGAGCCGGTTCGACCCGTGGAAGGACCCGCTCGGCGTCATGCAGGCGTTCAACCTCGTACGGGAGGACTTCCCCGCCGCGCAGCTCATCCTGGCCGGCTCGATGGCCACGGACGACCCGGAGGGCTTCCAGATCTGGGAGGACATCCTCGAGGCCCGCGGGGGCGACGATGCGATCCACCTGCTCTCCAACCTCCAGCAGGTCGGCAACATCGAGATCAACGCGTTCCAGGCCCAGGCCGACGTCGTCGTGCAGAAGTCGCTGCGGGAGGGTTTCGGGCTCACCGTGAGCGAAGGTCTGTGGAAGGCCCGGCCCGTCGTCGGCGGCCGGGCCGGGGGCATCATCCGGCAGATCGTGGATGGGGAGAACGGCTACCTCGTGGACTCGATCGAGGAGTGTGCGACCTCGATCCTCGGGCTGCTCAAGGACCCGGTGCGGGCCACCGAGATGGGCGAGTCCGGCCGCGAGTACGTGCGGGAGCGGTTCCTCAGCACCCGCGAGGTCACCGACTGGCTCGAGCTGTTCACCGTCCTCACCTGACCGGTCCGACCCCGCACAACCGCCACCCGGGGCGCGTCCGGCCCGTTGCGTCGATCCGCGCTCCCGGCATGCGAGGATGCGCCGGTGATCGTGGTCAGCCACCGAGGCCCGTACAGCTTCCGCGCCGAGCCGGACGGCAGCTTCACCGCTCGTCCCGGCGCCGGCGGCCTGGCGAGCGCGTTGCGGCCCCTCCTGGCCGAGGGGGCGACCCCCGGGCCCGACCACGCGGACACCGGCCGGAACCATTGGGTGGCGGCGGCCATCACCGACGACGACCGGGCCGCGGTCGCCGCGGGAGCCGCGCACGCCGAGGCCATCGATCTGCACCTGCTCGCCCTCGACCCCGGCGTGCACGGCCAACACCTCGACGAGGTCTCCAACTCGGTCCTGTGGTTCCTGCACCACGGGCTCTTCGACCTGCCGAACGAGCCCAGCTTCGGACCGGAGTTCCGCGACGCCTGGGACAGCTACGTCGCGGTGAACCGCACCTTCGCGGACGCCGCGATCACCTGCGCGGAGCCCGGCGCCACGGTGCTGGTGCAGGACTACCAGCTCGCGCTGGTCGCGGCCATGGTCGGAGCCGAGCGCCCCGACGTGCGGCTCTCGTACTTCACCCACATCCCGTTCTGCCCGCCCGACTGGATCGGCGTCCTCCCCGACCACGTCGCGCGGGACCTCTGCGCGGCGATGGCCCAGGTGCCGTGCGGGTTCCACACCGCACGGTGGGGCGACGCGTACACCGCTTCGGCCCGCCGGGTGCTCGGCCCCGATGCCCGCATCACGCCTGCGTTCACGAGCGCGCTCGGGCCCGACGCCGCGGCCATCGCCACCGTGCTCGACTCCGACGCCGCGGCCTCCGCGCGTGAGCGACTCGACGCCGAGGTCGGCGAGCGCGCGCTGATCGTCCGCACCGACCGGCTCGAGCTGTCCAAGAACATCACCCGGGGCTTCCTCGCCTACGACCTGCTGCTCGAGCAGCACCCGGAGTGGAGGAGCCGGGTCGTGTTCGCGGCGATGCTCTACGCGTCGCGCGCGACGCTGCCCGCCTACGTCGCGTACCGCGAGCAGGTGGAGGAGACCGTCGCGCGCGTCAACGAACGTTGGAGCACCGCCGACTGGCAGCCGATCGTCCTCGACACCCACGACGACTACGCGCGCAGCATGGCCGCGCTCGAGCGCTATGACGTGCTGCTCGTCAACGCGGTGCGCGACGGGCTCAACCTCGTGGCCAAGGAAGGGCCGCTCGTGAACAAGCGCGCGGGTTCGGTGTGCCTCTCGCGCGAGGCGGGCGCGTTCGACGAGCTGCGCGCCGGGGTCCTCGAGGTACAGCCGTTCGACCTCGTGCAGACCGCGGCAACGATGCTGCACGCGCTCGAGGCTCCCGCCGCCGAGCGCACCGCACGGGCCGAACGGCTGCGCGCACTCGCCGCGGCGCGCACTCCCCAGCGCTGGCTCGACGATCTCGTCCGCACCGCGGCACCGATCACCCGCTGAGCGCCCGTCCCAACTCGCCGAGCATCGCCACGAGCGCGTCGGGGCCGTCGACGTGGACGTCGCCCCGCTCGACCAGCTCGGGCGGCTCCTCGTCGGAACGCACCGCGATCCGCAACGCGGTGCGGATGCGGCCCGCGGCCTCGAGCGCGTCGAGCGCGTCGAACGCGGGGAGGTCGCCGCGGTCGTCGCCCGCGAACGCGACCGCGTCGCGCCCGGTCGCGAGCGCCTCCACCACCCGGCCTTTGTCCATGCGGATCGGGGGCCGGATCTCGACGGCCATCCGCCCGCGCTCGGGTGCCTCGAGCCCGTGCGCCCGGGCCACCTCCGCCGCGACGGCGCGCACCTCGGAATCCCGGTCGGGCGCGTTGCGCCAGTGCAGCGTGACCGTGAGGCCGCCCTTGCGCTCCACCAGGATCCCCGGGAGTCGCCGGTCGGCCTCGGCCGCGGCCTGCTCGACGACATCCCGCCAGGCGGTCGCTTCCGGGTGGGCCACCACCCCGGTGCCGGTGTCGGACTCCAGGCCGTAGAGGCCGTAGAACCCGACGCCCTCGATCGGCAACCGGTCGCGGAGGAAGCCGACCGCCCGGCCGCTCACCACCGCGACCGTGCCCAACGACCGGGCCAGCGCCCGCAGGACGTCGGCCGCGCCGTCCACGGCCCGGGCGGACCCGGGGTCGTCGACGATCCGCGCCAGGGAGCCGTCGAAGTCGACGAGCACCGCGGCGCGTGCAGGATCGGCGAGGAACGGCGCGAAGCCCGGCGGCAGGGTCATCGCACGAGCCTACGGGCGGGTGCGCCGGCTACTTGGCGCCGACGACGATCACGAGGTTGGCCGTCTGGACCCCGGTGCCCGCGGACCAGCCGGCCGGCGTCGGCACCGGGATGGCCGCGGTCTTGACCACCGGCGACGCCCCGGGCGCGCTCTTCAGCGGCGTGGCGAGGCTCGCGGCCATGGCGGTGGCCTCACCGTCGTAGCCCGGCTTGAAGTAGACGGTCGTGCCGGTGGTGCCGGTGGCGTTGCCGGGCGTGAGCATCTTGTAGCCGAGGGGCGCGAGCTTGCTCGACACCGCGGCGGCGTTTCCCGCGACCCCACTGGCGTTGAGGACGACGACCTGGACCTCGGCCGCGGGCTTCAACGCCTTCGTCGTGGTGGTGGCGCCCTTGGCGGTGGTGGTCGTGGCGCCGGCGGCGGTCGTGGTCGACGCGCCGGCCGCGGTCGTGGTGGTGGAGGTGGTGCCGGCCGCGACCTTGCCGCTTCCCTTGCCCCCACCGCCGCCGTTGTCGACGACCTGCAGCAGCGCGAGGCCGATCACGATCGCGACCGCGATGAGCCCGCCGGCGCGCAGCGCGGAGAAGGCCATCGAGCCCGCGAAGCCCCGGCCGTGGGTGCCGTCGCCGCGGCGCGGCCGGGTCGACGCGCCGGGCAGCATCGTCGCGTCGGTCATCGGGACCCCGGATCCGCGCGACGGCCCTCGATGCGGATCCGCCGGCGCTGCTCGCGCTGGCGTCGGAGCCGCTTCACCGTGAGCGGGTCGTACGCGCGCGCGGCGTCGGTCTCGAGCAGCGCGCTCATCTCGCGGTAGTAGAGCGTGGGCGAGATCCGGAGCTGTTCACGGATGGCCGCCTCCTTCGAACCCGACCCCGACCACCACGTGCGCTCGAAGTCGAGGATGGCGCGATCTCGTTCGGAAAGCGCACGTGCGGGACGTGCTCGTTCGGAGAGCTCCATCGGCGCCGATCCTGGTCGGTGGGTGGGTGGGGGTCAAGCATTTCCGATCCGCGCCGAAGAGTCGCGGATGGGGGAGCCGGAGGACGGAATTGAACCGACGACCTGCTGTTTACAAGACAGCTGCTCTGCCGACTGAGCTACTCCGGCGAAGCAGGTGAGGCTACTCGGGCGAACCCATTCTGCGGCGCGCGACCTCGAATAGCGCGAGCCCCGCGGCGACGCTCACGTTGAGTGAGTCGAGGCGCCCGGACATCGGGATGCCCGCCACCAGGTCGCACCGGGCCCGCGTCAGCCGCGACAGCCCACGGCCCTCGGCGCCGAGCACCACCACGATGGGGCGGTCGGCGATCTGGAGGTCGAACAGCGACGAGTCGGCGTCGGCGTCGAGCCCCACCGTCCACACGCCAGCACGCGCCGCCCGCTCCAACGCCTGCGGCACCCCGCCCACGACCGCGATCGGGATGTACTCGATCGCGCCGGCCGCGGCCTTGGCCACCGCCGGGGTGACGTGCACCGCGCGGTGGCGCGGCACGATCGCGCCCGTCGCGCCCGCGAGCTCGGCGGTGCGCAGGATCGCGCCGAGGTTCTGCGGGTCGGTGACGCCGTCGAGCGCGACGAGGAACGCGGCCGGGTCCTGCAACAGCGCGTCGAGATCCGCGGGCGCGAGCGCATCGGCCCGGGCGATGACGCCCTGCGGGGCCTCGGTCCGCGCCATGTCGTCGAGTCGCTCGGGTGGAAGCCAACGGACCGGCACACCCAGGCCCTCGGCCAGCTCGACGATCTCGTCGATCAGGTCGCTGGCCGCGAGGCCCTGCGCGACCGAGACGCCGCGCACGCGTCGGCTCCGCGCCCGCAACAGCTCGCGGACCGCGCGCCGGCCCTCGATCTGGTCGCCGCCGACGCCACTGCGGTCGCGATCCCGGCTCGGGCCCCGGTCGCGGTCGCGCGGCGGCTCGGCGTCGCGGCGGTCGTTGCCGGGCCGGCGCCGGGGTCCGCTCCGGCTGCTCATCGGTGCCAGATCGTGCCGGTGGGAGTGTCCTCGAGCGTGATCCCGCGGGCCGACAGCTCGGCGCGGATCCGGTCGGCGGCGGCGAAGTCGCGATCGGCGCGGGCCGCGGTGCGCTGGGCGACCAGGACGTCGATCTCCGCGACGTCGTCACGACGGTCGGCGCCGGTCGGCGCGGCATCGATGCCCAACACGGCCATCATTTCGTGCACCGTCGCGAGCATCGTCGCCGCGGTCGCCGTGTCGCCGCCGGCGATCGCCACGTTGGCCCGCTTCACCGCCCCGAAGATGCGCGCGAGCGCCACCGGCGTGTTGAAGTCGTCGTCCATCGCGGCCCGGAACGACGCGACGACGTCGGGATCGGGCGCGGCCGCGGGCCGGATGCCCGCGGCCCGTGCGCTGCGATCCAGCGCATCGAGACCTTCGAGCGCGGCCGCGGCCGATGCGAGCGCGTCGGGCCCCGCCTCCATCTGACGGCGGTAGTGGTGCTGCAACGCGAGCAGGCGGAGCGCGCGCGGCCCGTGCGCGTCGACCGCGTCGGAGAGGTTGAGGAAGTTGCCGAGCGACTTGCTCATCTTCTCGCCCGACACGTTGAGCATGCCGGCGTGCAACCAGTGGCGGGCGAACGGGTGGCCCGCGCCCTCGGCCTGGGCCCGCTCGTTCTCGTGGTGGGGGAAGACGAGGTCGTCGCCGCCACCGTGGAGGTCGAAGCCCTCGCCGAGCAGCCCGAGCGACATGGCCGAGCACTCGATGTGCCAGCCCGGTCGACCCTCGCCCCACGGGGAGTCCCAGGCGGGTTCGCCGGGCTTCGCCGCCTTCCAGAGCGCGAAGTCGACGGGACTGCGCTTCTCCTCGTCGACGTCGACGCGGGCGCCGGCCCCTTCCAACAGGTCGGCCAGCGTCCGGCCCGACAGCTCGCCGTAGTGGGGGTACGACGCGACCGCGAAGTACACGCCCTTCCCCGGCACCACGTAGGCGTGACCCGACTCGACGAGCTCGGCGATGAGCTCGAGCATCGGGCCGATGTAGTCGGTGGCGTGCGGCACCTCGTCGGGCCGGCGCACGCCGAGCCGCTCGAGCTGCTCGAAATAGACGTCCTCGTAGGTGCGGGCGAGCTCGGGCTCCGTCTGCCCCGATTCGAGCGCGCGCCGGATGATCTTGTCGTCGACGTCGGTGATGTTGCTGACGAACGTGACCGCGTACCCCGACCACTCGAGGTACCGCCGGATCGTGTCGTAGACGATGGCGGTGCGGCCGTGGCCGAGGTGCGGGACGTCGTAGACGGTGGGTCCGCAGACGTACATCGACACGCGGCCGGGATCGCGCGTGGTCAGAGCCACCTTGCTGCGCGCCATGGTGTCGTAGAGCTCCACGCCGGGGACGCTAGTAGCCCCCGGATCCCGGCTCGGCGGGATTGCGGCCTCGCGCGGGCCCGGTCGCGCGTCGCGTCAGCGCTGCAGGAGGGCGACGGCCCAGGCCGCGATGCCCTCCGACCGGCCGATCGCGCCGATGCCCTCGCCTCGCTTCGGCTTCACCGCGACGAACACGGGATCGCCGCCGGGGCCGCACGCCGCGTGCAGCGCGGCGGAGAGGTGCTCCGCCATCGCCGGGAGGTGTGGTGCGAGCCGGGGAACTTCGGCCGTGACCACCACGTCGACGTTCTCGACCCACCAGCCGGACTCGGCCACCCGGCCCGCGGCCACCTCGAGGAACCGGATCGACGACGCGTCCTTCCACTGCGGGTCGGAGGCGGGGAACATCGTCCCGAGGTCGGGGAGGCCGGCCGCCCCGAGCACGGCGTCGGTGACCGCGTGGGCCACGACGTCGGCGTCGGAGTGCCCCGCGAGCCGCGGGTGGTCGATGGTGACGCCGCCGAGCACGAGGGCGCCGGAGCCGCCGAACGGGTGCACGTCGTAGCCGAGGCCGACCCGCAGGCTCACGCGTCCTCCATCCAGGTCAGCGCGAGGGCCAGATCCCGCGGCGCGGTGATCTTGAGGTTGTGCGGCTCGCCCGGGACGACGACGACCCGGCCGCCGGCCGCCTCGACCAACGCCGCGTCGTCGGTCGCGTCGCCGGCCCCCGCGTGGGCGGCGCGAAGCGCGGCGGCGGCGAACGCCTGCGGGGTCTGCACCGCGACCAGCGTGTCGCGGGCGACGGTCTCGACGACCCGCGAACCGTCGACCCGCTTGATGGTGTCGGTGACCGCGACGCCCGGCACCGCGGCGTCGGCCCCGGCCGCGATCTCTGCGATGACCGCTTCGAACAGCTCCGGGCTCGCGAGCGGGCGGGCGGCGTCGTGCACCACGACGACCGCCACGTGATCGGGGATGGCGGCGAGGCCGGCCCGCACCGAATCCGATCGGGTCACGCCCCCGACGACGACCGCGCGGACGGTGGGGCCGTCCCACTCGGCCCCCGCGGGGAGCACGAGCACGATCTCGTCGCACCCGAGGAGCGCGGTCTCGACCGCCCGGTCGACCAACCTCCGGTCACCGAGGGCCTCGAACTGCTTCGCCCCGCCGAAACGCCGACCGGCGCCGGCTGCGACCACGATGCCCCATACGTCCACGGCGCCAGTATCACCCGTGCTCAGGCGGTGGCGGAGCCGCGACCGCTGCTCGGGTGCTGGCTGACGGCCCGCAGGCGCGCGCCCGTCTCGGGCGGTCGGGGCTGGGGCGCCGGCACCGCGAACACGATGCGACCCACCGCGGTCGGCACGATCGAAGCGACCGAGACCCGGACCTCGCCCCGCCCGACCAGCTCGGCGCCACCGTTCACCACGACCATGGAGCCGTCACTGAGGAAGCCCACACCCTGCCCCTGCTCGCGCCCGACGCGGTTGAGCACGACCACCAGCACGTCACCGGTGTTGACCTCAGGGCCGAGATCCGTGGCCAGCTTCCGGAGGTTGGCCGTCGGCACCCCTTGCACCTCGGCGACCCGCGCGAGGTTGGTGTCGTTGGTGAGCACCCGGACCCGCAGCTTCTTCGCCAGCGCGATGAGCTTGGCGTCGACCTGCTGCAGCTCCGGAACCTCGTCATCGAGCACGTAGAGCCGCGACGGGCCCTCGCTCCGGATCAGGTCGAGCACCTCGAGCCCCCGCTGCGCGCGCCGCGACCGCGTCGGGTCGGGCGAGTCGGCGAAGCCCTGGAGCTCGTCGAGCACGAAGCGCGGCACCATGAGGTCGGAGGCGAGGAGCCCGGAGCGAGCGAGCGGCAGGAGGTGGCCGTCCATCACCGCGCTGGTGTCGACGAGGAACCCGTCGGCGTGGTCGTAGGTGCGGGCCTGCACCAGCGGCCGGGTCGACAGCCCGAGGAGGCCGAAGAGCTGCTCGCTCTCGTGCACGAACACCCGGAACCCGATGTAGCCGCAGAACCAGAACGCGAGCGCGGCGGCGGGGAGACCGAGCGTGAGCGGCAGGAGGATCACGAACGTCACCGCGACGAATCCGCTCGCGACCGCGCCGACCGCGGCACCGATGAGCCCGGCGAGCAGCTGCGCCGGGGGGAGCCGGTCGGCCTTGTGCTCCACCACGTCGACCGCCCGCACGAGCAGGCGCCCGAGCACGCCGCCGATCACGTAGCCGATCAGGCAGCCCATGACCGCCAGGCCGCCCTGCTGGGTGGCGTCCAGCCCGCGCGCCATCCAGAGCCCGGCGGCGGTCGTGAGCGCGACGATGCAGAGCCGGGCGATCTCGACGAAGGCCGACACGGGGCGGCTGATCGAGCCGCGCATGAGGTCGTCGGGGTGCGGCCCGGCCGGCGCCGCGGGCAGGGCCGCGAGCGGGATCGGGACCTCCTCGGGCCCGGGTCCGGCGTCCGGTGGCGTCGGCCCGGCCTTCCGGCCCCGGCGGCGGAGATGCAGCGTCACGTGGGTCCCACCGATGTCATCGTCGTGACATCGGCACGGCCGGCGGTTCGCTTGACGGCGGTTCGCGACGGCCCCGGGGCGCGAAAGCGCCTGCTCGCGGGCCTCCCGAGCCCGGAGCACCCGGCCGGGAGCCCTGCGGGACTAGCTGGCGAGGACCTCGTCGAGCTTGGCCTCGGCGGCCTCACGATCGACACCGATGGCGAAGGTCAGCTCCGAGACCAGGATCTGGCGGGCCTGGCCGAGCATCCGCTTCTCCCCCGCCGAGAGGCCCTTGTCCTTCTCCCGGATGGAGAGGTTCCGGACGACCTCGGCCACTTGGTAGATGTCGCCGCTCTTCAGCTTCTCGACGTGGTTCTTGTACCGGCGGGACCAGTTGCTCGGGGTGCGCGCCTCCTTCTTGCGCAGGACGGCGAACACCTCCTCGACCTCTTCGTCGTTGATCACGTCGCGGAGGCCGATCGCCTCGGCCTTGTCGACCGGAACCTTCAGCGTCAGCTCGCCGTAGGCGAGGCGCAGCACGAGGTAGTCGCGCTTGGCTCCATCGAACATGACCCGCTCACGACTCTCGATCGTGGCGGCACCATGATGCGGGTAAACGACCTTGTCACCGACGTCGAACGCCATGACACTCCTCGGCAGCGGGACGCCAATTCTACCAGGTGACCCTCCTTCGCCTTCCGTCGCCCCCGGACACCTCCCGGCTCCTCCGGGAAGGTCGGCCGGGGCCCGGATAGTCTCCGGATCCGACCTCACGGAGACCGCCCTCCATGGCCGAACGCCGGCTCCACAACATCGAAGCGATGGCTCACCACCTCGAGCCGGCGATCCAGGAGCGCCTGGCCGCGACGGCGATCCGGCACCGCTACTCCCGGAACCAGCGCGTGTTCGCGGAGGGCGACCCGAGCGAGAGCCTCTACATCGTCATCGAGGGCCGCGTCGCGATCGCCACGCATTCGGGCGACGGCCGCGAGACGCTCGTCGCGGTCCTCGGGCCGAGCGGCCTCTTCGGCGATCTCGGACTGTTCGACGGCGCCCCCCGGGCCTCCGAGGTGCGGGCCCTGATGGACACCGTGGTCGCCGAGGTCCCCTACGGGCCGATCACCGAGGTGATGCAGGAGAACCCGCACCTGCTCTGGGGGGTGATCCGGATGCTCGCCCAACGGGTGCGGGCCACCGACGAGGCGCTCGCCGACACCGTGTTCCTCGACGTGCCGGCCCGCACCGCGAAGCGCCTGCTCGAGCTGTCGGGCGACTCCGACGACTTCAAGCTCCCGATCACCCAGGAGGAGCTCGCGGGGATGGTCGGCGCGTCCCGCGAGCGGGTCAACAAGGCGCTGGCGCTGTTCGTGAAGCTGGGCTGGCTCCGGGTCTCGGGCCGGAACCGCTACCGCATCCTCGATCGCGCCGCGATCGCCGAACGGTCGGTCAGCTAGCGCCGACGCTCGCCACCCGCTCGGCGTCGGCGCCGAGGAACGTGAGGATCCGCGTCCACGCGTCGACGGTGTCGTCGGGCCGGTGCGTGGGCCGCTCGGGCGCGTGCATGAACCCGTGGGCCGCGTCGGGATAGACCACGATCTCGCAGTCGGGCCGACCGGCCCAGCGCTCGCGGAGCGCCTCGATGTCGGCGGCGGGGGTGAAGTCGTCGTGGCCCCCGAAGATCGCGAGGGTGGGGCACACGTCGGCGGCATGCTCGAGCGGCTCGCCCTGGCCCGGGCCGCGCCACTGCTCGGGGACGCGGACCATGCCGTAGCAGGAGACGGCCCGGTCGAAGCGGTCGGCAGCCGCGGCCTTGAGCGTGTACATCCCGCCGAAGCAGAAGCCCAGCATCGCGACGGTCGACACGTCGTCGTGCACGACGAGGTGATCCGCGGCCCGGGCGAACGCGGCGAGCTGGTCGGCGTCGTCGAGGTCGTGGACCGCGGCCATCCTGCGCTCGGCGTCGAGGCTCGATCGCACCGCGGGGTCGAGCGTGAAGAACGGCTCGATGGCGCACACCGCGAGGCCACGCGTGGCCAGGCGCCGGGCGATGTCCTCCGCCGCGGGGGTCAGCCCGCTGATGTCGGGATGGAACACCACCCCCCCGACGGGCAGACCCTCGGGCCGGACGTGGAAGGCCGGCACCTCGTCGACGTCGAGCTTCAGCGTCACCGACTCCGACTCGACGTCGTGACGGCCCTCACGGAGTAGTCCCATGGGCGGAAGGTACCGCGCGCTACGCGTAGCGCTCGAGGATCGACGACTCGGCCAGGCGGGCGAGGCCGTCCTTGATCGCGCCGGCCCGGGCCTCCCCGACCCCCTCGACCTCGACGAGGTCGGCGACGTTGGCGCGCAGGATCTTGTGCAGCGTGGAGAAGCGCTCGACCACGCGGTCGGCGACCGCGTCCGGCAGCCGCGGGATCTTGTGCAGCAGGCGGTAGCCGCGGGGCTGGAGCACGGTGTCGAGCCCGGACTCGAACGGGAGCCGGAGGAGCTCCGCGACCAACGCGAGGTCGAGGATCCGGTCGGTGGAGAGGTCGGCCAGTTCGTCGAGCACCCGCTGCACGTGCTCCGCGGAGTCGTCGACGAAGTAGTCCCGGGCGACGAGCGTGCGGTCGTCGGACACCCCGAGGAACAACTCGTCGAGCTGGAGCAGCACGAGCCGCCCGTCGGAACCGAGCTCGACGACGTAGCCGCGGATCTCCTCCGCGATCCGCCGGACCATCTCGGCCCGCTGCAGCACCGTCGCGACGTCCCGGACCGTCACCAGGTCCTCGACCTCGAGCGCCGACAGCGCCGTGCTCACGGCCAGGAGGCGGGTCTTGTAGCGCTCGAGGATCTGCAGGGCCTGGTCGGCCCGGGCCAGGACCCGCGGGATCGGCTCGAGCGTGCGGCTGAGACCGCGGCGGTGGATGGCCACGACCGCCATGTCCTCGGAGACCGCGATCACGGGCACGTCGATCTGGCGGGCCACGCGCTCGGCGGTGCGGTGGCGGGTGCCGGTCTCGGTGGTGACGATGTCGGGATCGGGCACGAGGTGGACGTTGGCCCGCGCGATCCGCGAGCCGTCGCTGGCGAGGATGATCGCGCC
>JADGOM010000226.1 GCA_017882925.1 Acidimicrobiia bacterium
ACGCCGAGGCCCGCAACGAGCTCGCCCGGGCCAGCGTGATGGCGCTGTCGTTCGTCGCGCAGTCGGCCCGTGGGCCGGGCCTGCCGCCGGTGCCGCAGAGCCGGGTCGACGAGGCCGACAGCGTGGCCGAGCGCTTCATGATCCGCTGGCGGGGTGAGCCCGACCCGAAGCACGTGAAGGCCGTCGATGCGTACTGGGTGACGGCCGCCGAGCACGGCATGAACGCGTCGACGTTCACCGCGCGCGTCATCGCCAGCACCGGTGCCGACGTGGCGGCCGCGCTCTCGGGCGCGGTGGGCGCGCTCTCCGGCCCGCTGCACGGCGGCGCCCCGGCGCGGGTGCTCACGATGCTCGACGAGGTGGAGGCCGAGGGCGACCCTCACAAGTGGGTGCGGCGCGCGCTCGACAACGGCGACCGGCTCATGGGTTTCGGCCACCGCGTGTACCGGGCCGAGGACCCGCGGGCCCGGGTGCTGCGCAAGATCGCCCGGGAGCTCGACTCGCCCCGCTACGAGGTGGCCGAGGAGCTGGAGCGGGCCGCGATCGAGGAGCTCACGGCCCGTCGGCCCGACCGCGTGCTGCGCACCAACGTGGAGTTCTGGTCGGCCGTGGTGCTCGACTACGCCGAGATCCCGCCGCACATGTTCACGTCGATGTTCACGTGCGCCCGGGTCGCGGGCTGGAGCGCCCACATCCTCGAGCAGAAGCAGCTCGGCAAGCTCGTCCGCCCGACCGCCCGCTACGTGGGCGAGGGCCCGCGGACCTTGGTCGGCGCTTCGTAGCGCGCCGGGGGGCTACGTTCAGCGGCACGATCGGAGCGACGCGTCCGACCTGATTCCCGGGGGGCCGGTGGCCGGATCGATTCGCTGCCTGCACATGAACCACCTCAACGTGGTGCTCGAAGACTTCGACGCGAGCGTCGAGCACCTCCGGGAGCGCTTCGGCGCGCAGTTCGTCTTCGACCTGCCGCGGCCTGAGTGGCACGCGGGACTCGTGGTGATCGGCGGCGTGCTGTTCGAGCTCTTCGTGCCGCACGAGTACCTCCTCAACGCCCGCTACGGGCCGCACTTCGTGGGCGTCGAGTACCAGGTCGCGAACGTCGACGCCGTGCGGGACACCGTGCTCGGGCGGGGCATCCGGATCGTGCGCGACATCGGGATCGCGCTGCACACGCACCCGGCCGACTGCTTCGGCGTCGCGCTCGAGTTCAACTACGGCAACTTCCACGCCGACCCGAACCCGACGTGGATCGAGCCCATGCATCCCGCGGTGTATTGGCGGGACGAGCACCCGCTGGGTCTGACCGGCCTCGAGCGCTACAGCGTCGCGGTCTCCGACCTCGACGCCGCGGTCGCGTTCTTCCACGACCTCCTCGGGGCGACGCCGAGCTATGAAGCCGACCGTCCTGCGGTCGCGGGTCGCGCGGTCGGCCTCGCCCTCGCCGACTCGACCGTCGAGATCATGGCGCCGGTCGGCGACGGACCGCTCAGAACGCACGTCGACCGTTACGGCGACGGCGTCCGCTCCGCGGTCTTCTCGGTCCGGAGCCTCGACCAGGCCCGCCAATACTGCGCCGAACGCGGGATCAGGCTGTATGAAGGCGACGCGACCGGCTCGCTCGCGATCGCGCCCGAAGACAACCTCGGCGTGCGCTTCGAGCTGACCGAATAGGCCGCACTGCTCGCGGCCCCACCGGTTTGGCGACCCAGCCGGGCGTCATGCCGGTGACCCACATGAGCGCGGCGAGGCCGAAGTCGGAGTTCGGCTCCTCGGACAGCCGGCCGTCGGCGGCCCGCAAGCCCGGCCACTACCGATGGCGGTTGCTTCGCAACTTCGGGTCGGCCGGCTCACGACAACAACCGGACTGGACCTCTGGCTAGGCGGCTGCGGTTGCTTCGATCTCGACCTTGAGTTCGGGGAAGGCGAGACGGCTGACGCCGACGAGCGTCATGGAGGGCAAGTTCGGAGCCAGCGCCTCGGCGAGGGATCCGTACGCGGCGAGAAGCGCGTCGACGTCGGTCGTGTACACCGTGAGGCGAACGACGTCAGCGATCGTCATGTCGGCAGCCTCCAAGACGGTTCGGAGGTTCGCGAGCGATACGGCGAGCTGTTCGGCCATGTCTGTCGTCGCCGGAGGTGCCCCATCGGGGCCAGTCGCGGTCTGGCCGGCACAGAACAGCACCCGCTCACCGCGCACGACCTTCACCGCCTGCGAGTAGCCGAACGCCTTTGACCACTCCCACGGGTTCACGTCGGTGCGCTCCATCACGGATTCCCTTTCGTTGTCGATGACGCGGTTCCCAAGGTCGGGTCGGCGGGTCTAGACGAGCTGATGCTGGATCGAAGCGACGTCGAGCCAGACGTTCTCGCGGGTGATGAGCCCGGCGCCGAACTCGAAGATGTGCAGGACCCGGAAGGTGATGCGCCTGCCGTTGCCAGGCAGGCCGAGGAACGTGCCGGTCACGGTGCCGGTCATCTCCTGGTCGAGGACCATGGCGTCGTCGGTGAAGTAGCGATGCGTTGGCACCTCTTCCTCGGTCCTGAAGTTCGCGGTCAGTTCCTCGTAGAAGCCTCGTACGGCCTCGACGCCGTGGAGCGCGCCGGTCGGGAAGCCGACCACGTCGTGTTCGATGTCGGCGCCGTAGACCGCGATGGCGCCCTCGACGTCGCCCGCACCCTCCGCCTTGAGGTGCCGCTCCACCAGCGCCAGCATCTGAGCCTGCTCCATACGAAGACCTTCCTTCGTGCGTGTTGTGACGCATCGTTGTAAGTCGGTAGTATCATGAGATGGCTATCGCACGTCAAGGGCAACCAGCGGAAACATCTTCGGGACGAACCAATCAGAAGGCTCGGACCCGACGGGCTCTGATCGCCGCGGCGGTTGAGCTGATCCGTGAAGGCAAGGCGCCGTCGATGCCCGACGTGGCAGACCGGGCGCTGATGTCACCTGCGACCGCCTACCGCTACTTCCCGAATGCTCAGGCGCTGTGGGAGGAAGCCTCCTTCGAGATCGTCAAGACGTGGGACGCAGATCAAATCGATCGTGCGGGCGACGATCCCCGGGCTCGGCTCGACGCGGTGGTCGCGGGCCTCGGCTGGCACATGCTCGACGACGAACTCCCGTACCGAAACCTCGCGCGTGCCGGCATGGAGCGGTGGTACGAGCAGTCGACGTTGCCGGCCAACGAGCGCGTCCCCGTGCGCGAAGGTCGACGCATGGCCTACAACGCCAAAGTCGTCGAACCTCTGCGACGCGAGCTACCCGCCGAGACCGTTGACGAACTGATCAACGCGCTCGCACTGGTCTGGGGCACCGAAGCGGTGCTCGTGCTCCGCGACGTCTGCGGACTCGAAACCAGCCAGGCGAAGGACACGATGCTCAACGCGGCGCGATGGATGCTCGACGGCTTCCTCGCGGAACACCCGCCACTCCGCCCGCAAGAACCGGGATCGGACAAGGGCTCATCGATTCCTGAATGACCTGGAGGGCACTGCGACCCCCCGCCACGTGCGAGCGACAGCGCAGGGTCCTCCGTCCGGGTTTCCGGACCCGCCGTCGGTCGCGCCGTCCCTACACTGCGCGCATGGGGATGTGGAACGACCGGGTGGTTCCGCGGATCGTCGACCGTGCGCTGTCGGGCAAGGACATCCGGCGCTACCGCGAGCGGGCCGTCGCCGGGCTCCACGGCACCGTGCTCGAGATCGGCTTCGGCTCCGGGCTCAACGTGCCGGTGTACCCGCCGGAGGTCGAGACGGTCCTGGCCGTGGACCCGTCGGGCCTCGGCCGGCAGCTCGCCGCCGGGCGCGTCGCCGCCTCTCCCGTGCGGGTCGAGTTCATCGGGCTCGACGGCGAGGAGATCCCGCTCGACGACGCGTCGGTCGACGCCGCGCTGTCCACGTTCACGTTGTGCACGATCCCCGACGCGGCGCGGGCGCTCGGCGAGGTCCGGCGCATCCTCAAGCCGGGTGGCCGGTTCCACTTCCTGGAGCACGGGCTGAGCCCCGATGCGGACGTCGCCCGTTGGCAGCATCGATGCAACGGGCTCGAGCAGCGGGTCGCGGGTGGCTGCAACATCGACCGGCCGATGGACGCGCTCGTGCGGGATGCGGGTTTCGAGCTCGCCGACCTGCACAACGAGTACATGCGCGGGCCGAAGATGGCCCGTCCGTGGGGCTATCTCTATTTGGGCCGCGCGGTGCCCGTCCCCAGCTGACCCCCAGGCTGAGGCGGGGATCTCAAGCCCGCGAACCGGTGTGCCGATCACCTGCGGGTGACGAACGGGACACGACGGAATGACGATCGGGTGCGATGGATCGCGCTCGTGGCCCTCACCTGGGGCGCGGTCTACCTGGTCTGGCGCATCGGTTGGACCCACGCCGGCGCCCAGCCCGAGATGTACGTCGTGCTGCTCGTCGCGGAGCTCGCCGGCTGGGTGAACCTGCTGCTCTTCACGTTCCTGGCCTGGCGGGTCCCGTTCCGGCGCGACCCCTCCGCCACCCCCGGCTACGCCGTAGACGTCATCGTGCCCACGTACGACGAGGGCACCGAGGTGCTGCGGGCGACGCTGCTCGGGTGCCGCGCGCTGACGTACCCGCACACGACGTGGCTGCTCGACGACGGCCGCCGGCCCGAGATGGCGGAGCTCGCGCAGGAGCTCGGCGCCGAGTACCTCACCCGGCCGGACAACTCGCACGCCAAGGCCGGCAACATCAACGCCGCGCTGCCGCACCTGCGGGGCGATCTCATCGCGGTCCTCGACGCCGACCACGTGCCGCTGCCGCACTTCCTCGACGCGCTCGTCGGCTACTTCGACGACGAGAAGGTCGTCTTGGTGCAGGCGCCGCACGAGTTCTACAACCTCGACTCGATCCAGCACGTCGCCGAGGACCGGCACGAGCAGTCGCTGTTCTTCCGCATCATCTGCCCGGGCAAGGACCGCCACGACGGCGTGTTCTGGTGCGGCTCCGGCACGGTGATCCGCCGCGAGCCGCTGATCGCGATCGGCGGCGTGCAGACCGCGACGATTGCCGAGGACTTCCACACGACGATCGTCCTGCACCAGCAGGGATGGCACACCCACTACCACGACGAGACGCTCCTCCTCGGGCTCGCGCCGCACGACCTCGACGCGTTCCTCCTGCAGCGCAGCCGGTGGGCCCGCGGCAACCTGCGCGTGTTCCTCACCAAGCAGAATCCGGTCACCGGCCGCCACCTCACGTTCAAGCAGCGGGTCTCGTACTTCGCGTCGCTGTTCCACTACGTCGCCGGCCCGCAGCGCCTCGCCCTCGTGAGCGTGCTGTGCGCCACGCTCGTCACCGGCCTCCTCCCGCTGCGCGGTGAGCCGATCCTGTTCGGCGTGCTCTGGGCCCCGTGGGTCGTGCTCTCGTTGATCTCGACGCGCGCCCTCGGACGCGGCGTCTCCGGCCCGCTCGCCGCGACCCGCCACGGGTGGATGACCATGGGCGTCTACACCGGCGCGTTCCTCAGCCTCGCGATCCCCGGCGCCGGCAAGTTCAAGGTCACCCCGAAGATGGGCACCGACGAAGGTGGCCTCTCCACGCTCTCGCGATTGCGCCTCCTCACCGCGTGTGCGGGCGCGTTGCTCGTCGCGCTCGTGCTGCGGGGCCTGGCCGCGGCCGGCGTGCTCGGGCTGCACGGCATGCCGCGCTTCGCGCTGTTGGGCAGCCTCGCCATCGGCGCAGTGGAGCTCACCGTCATCGGGCTCGTGCTCCGTGCTCTCGTCGCCCGCCGGCAACGTCGTGTGGTCTACCGCTTCCCCGTCGACGTGCGCGCGAGCGTCGACGACGAGCTCATCCGGGTCGTCGACCTCAACCACCACGGCGCCGGGCTCCTGTACTCGCACCCGCCCGCGGTGGGGACGCCGCTCACGCTCTCGTTGCGCCTTCCCGCCCTCGACGGCACAACCCGCCGGGTCGACGTGAAGGGTGCGGTCCGCGCGGTCATCGGCACCGAGGACCCCGAGGTCCAGCACGTCGGCGTGCAGTTCTCCGACCTCTCACCCGAGGCCGAGAACCAGATCCTCGAGTACTGCCACGTGCTCCGGCCCGCGACGGTCGCGGCCGACCGCGCGCAGCACCAGCACATTCCCGGCTTCCTCACCAGCCCCGACGCGGCCCACCGCGTCGCGTAGCTACGCCGGCTGCAGGCGGGCCATCAACCCGTCGTAGCGCTGGTGCCGGAACGGCCACACCCACGCCGACGGGACCTCGCCCACGATCCTGCCGGTCTGGGTCTGGTGGTTCTCGCTGTACGTCATGCTCACGATGGCGCGCACGGGCAGGTCGACGAC
>JADGOM010000227.1 GCA_017882925.1 Acidimicrobiia bacterium
CGCGTGCCGGTGTGCTCGACACGACGTTCCAGGAGGAGACCGAGACCGACCTCTTCGGTGAGCAGGTCGTGTTGTGCGGTGGGCTCGTCGAGTTGATCCGCAACGGGTACGACACGCTCGTCGAGGCGGGCTACCAGCCGGAGTCGGCGTACTTCGAGACGCTGCACGAGGTGAAGCTCATCGTCGACCTCATCTACGAGGGCGGCATCTCCAACATGCGCTACTCGATCTCCGACACGGCGGAGTACGGCGACATGACCCGCGGGCCGCGCGTCGTCAACGCCGCGACCAAGACCGAGATGCGCAAGATCCTCGGTGAGATCCAGTCGGGCCAGTTCGCCGAGGAGTGGATCCAGGAGAACCGCAACGGCCGGCCCAACTTCAACCGCATGCGCGAAGAGGGCCAGTCGCACCAGATCGAGAAGGTCGGCGAGAAGCTGCGCTCGATGATGCCGTGGATCGGCGCCGGCAAGACGAAGCCCCAGGACGTCTCGGGCGGTTGACGTTTGCGCGTGCGTGCGGCGGCCGGCCGTCCGGTTGCCACACGCGATCGCGCGCGCACCTGGGAAGTCGTCGACGCGCGCACGTACACTGCGCAGGCGTGAGCTTCCGAAGGATCGTCGGGTCCGGCGTGATCGGGTACCTGTTGGGGACGATTCCGTCCGCCGACATCGTGAGCAGGGTCGCGACGCGCGGGTCGGTCGACCTGCGATCCGAGGGCAGCGGCAACCCCGGCGGCTTCAACGCGATGCAGGTGATCGGCAAGAAGTGGGGCGTCGCGGTCATCGGGGCCGACATCGCCAAGGCCATGGCGGCGGGCTTCGCCGGTGGCGCGATCGGCGGCGACAATGGCGCCTACGTCGGTGCCACCGCGGCCATCGCGGGCCACATCTGGCCCGTCTGGACCGGGTTCGACGGCGGCAAGGGAATCGGCACCGCCGCCGGCGCGTGCGCCGCGGTCTTCCCGGCGTACTGGCCGATCGACGCCGCGGTCGCGGGGCTCAGCTCGGCCGCGGTGCGCAACGCCGAGCGCAGCGCGCAGATCTGCGCGGTCGCGTGGATCGCGGCGTCGCTCCTCTGGTGGCGCAAGCGTTGGCCCAACCTGTGGGGTCCGGAACCGAGTGTCGGACTGGTCGCGAGCGCCGCGGCCGGCTCGGCGATGGTCGTGCTGAAGTTCCGCCAGGCGCGGCTCGCGGGGAGCGGTGCCTCCGCGTGATCACGATCGTCACCGACTCGACCTCGCAGCTGCCGCCGTCGCTGCGCACGCGCTACGACGTACGCATCGTCCCCGTGACGATCGTGGTCGACGGCATCCCCCTCCGCGAGGGGATCGACATCTCGGCCGAGGAGTTCTACGAGCGGCTCGCGGCGGGTGCGGTGACCTCGACCGCGGCGCCCGCGCCGGGCGAGGTGCTGTCGGAGTACCAGGCCGCGGCCGAGCAGGGCGCCACGCAGATCCTGTCGATCCACGCCGGGGCCAACAGCTCGGACATCATCGAGGCCGTCTACCGGGCGGCGCCGATGAGCCCCATCCCGGTGGAGGTCGTCGACACCGGCACGATCTCGTTCCCGGTCGCGTGCTGTGTGTGGTCGGCGGGCGAGGTGCTGGCCGACGGCGGCAACCTCGCGGCGGCGGTCGACGCGGCGAGGCGCACCGCGACCAGCCTGGGCTACGTCTTCGTCGTCGGCGCGCGGGCGCTCGGGGCCGGCAGCTCCCGCACAGACCGGCGGGCGGCCGGGCGGGACAGCACCGCGATCATGGCCTCCGAGCACGGCGAGCTGCTCCAGGTGGGCACCGTCTACGACGTCGATGCCACCCTCGACGTGATGACCGACTACGCCGAGCGGCACGCGGCCGGCGGGCCGCTACGGGTGGGCGTCGGCGACGCCGGGTCCACCGACCTGGCCGAGGCCTTCGCGGCCCGGTTGCGGGCGCTCTCATGCGTCGCCGAGCTCGTGCACTACCGCATCGGCCCGTCGGTCGGCGCCCGCACCGGCCCCGACACCGTCGGCGCCTGCTTCTTCCCCCTCTGACGCACCGCGTCCGGTGGACGGCGACGGGTTGGTGCGATCAACTGTCGCCGACGCAACCCTGGGGGGAACCATGAGTGGTCAGCTGATCGTCTTCACCAACGCGGCCGAGGGCCGGGACGAGGAGTTCAACGACTGGTACGACAACGTGCACGTCCCCGAGATCCTCGCCCTCGGGCCGTTCGTCTCCGCGCAGCGCTACCGCGTCGCCGAGGAGCAGGTGTTCCCGCAGACGCACACGTACGTCGCGCTCTACGAGTTCGAGGGCCCGGCCGACGTCGCGTCGAAGGCGCTGACGGCCGCGGCGCCGACGCTGCAGATGAGCGACTCGATGGTCGACCCGCACATGGTCGTCATCGAGTCGAGGTGACGAGAGGGCGGGCGGACTGCTGACTCTGCGCCTTCAGTCCGCCTTCGGGCCGGTCTGGCAGCCGGGGCACCAGTAGGTGCTCCGGGCCTGCTCGCCCTGGTGGCGCATGCGGATCGTGGTGCCGCAGCGCGGGCAACGCTTGCCCTGGCGGCCGTACACGCCGAGACCTCGGCCGACGGTGACCCGGTCGAATCCCTCGAGGTTCGCCTGGAGAAGCCGCGCCGCGTTCGCGTAGAGCGTCGCGACACGCTCGTCGCTGAGGTCACCGATCGGGGTGAACGGGTCCTCGTGGCACACGAAGCACGTCTCGCTCTTGTAGACGTTGCCGATGCCGCTCGCGACGGTCTGGTCGAGCAGCGCGACGCCGAGCTCGGTCGACGGCGGAAGCGCGCGGAACCTCCGTACCGCTTCGCCGAGGTCGACGTCGGGTCGGCACAGATCGGGCCCGAGGTGCGCGACCGACGCGTCGGCATCGCGCCGGAGCTCGACGACGGGCGCGGAGAAGCACACCGCGACGACGTCGTCCTCGGTCTCGATCACGACGCGGGCGTAGCCCGCCGGCTTCCGCCAGGGCTCGCCCGCGCGGTACACGTGCCAGCTCCCGGTCATCCGCATGTGGGTGTGCAGCACCGTGCCGTCGCCGAAGTGGATCAGCAGGTGCTTGCCGCGGGCCTCGACGTCGAGGATGTCGGTGCCGGGCTTCGGACCCCGATTGACGAGCCGCGTCGCGTCGAACCGGCGCAGCTGCTTGCCCGCCAGCGCCTGCCGCAACGTGCGTGCGGACCGGAAGATCGTGTCGCCCTCGGGCATGCGCCGAGAGTAGGCGGCTCAGCGGTCCGGGCCACGGCGCAATCTCGGGTGCTCACCCGGCATTCCGGGGTGGTTCTACGTGCCCGGCGCAGCCCGAGCAGGGAATCCCGGCTTCCGAGTAAACCTCTGGGTGTCGTCGCGCCTGTGTAAGAGGTAGGGGGTGTCGTGTCAGGACGTGACGATGGCTACAGCGAGTTCTTCGCCCGCGAGTTCCCGCCCGTGACCAGGGTGTGCTTCGCCATCGTCGGAAGCCGCGGTCGCGCCGAGGAGATCGCTCAGGATGCGTTCCTGGCCGCGTTCCGTCATTGGCGGAAGGTGTCGCAATACGAGAAGCCGGGGGCGTGGGTTCGGCGGGTGGCGGTCCGGAAGGCGATCCGGTCCCGTCGCTCCGAGAGTCCCGGACTCGGCGAGCTCGAGCCGATCGCGGCCGGACCCGATGGATCGGGCCTCGATCTTCGGGCCGCGATCGCCCGCCTGCCGCCGAAGCAACGCGGAGCCGTTGCCCTGCACTACCTCGAGGACCGCCCGGTCGCCGAGGTCGCCGAGATCCTCGGCTGCTCGGAATCCACGGCCCGCGTCCACCTGCACCGGGCCCGAACCGCACTGGCCGGCTACCTGATGGCCCGCGAGGAATGACCATGGACCAGGAGCTCAAGGACAACCTGAACCGGGCCTTCGATCCCGGGCTGCTCGACCTCAGCGGCATCGAAGCCCGGATCCGCACGCGCTCGCGCGCGCGTACGCGCGGCCTCGGGCTGTTGTCGATCGTGACGTTGCTCTGTGTCGTGGTGGTGGGCGGGCTGCTGGTCGCACGAATCGGCGAGGGCACGGGGAGGGTCCGCGCCGATGACCATGCGCCGAACCGGCCGGTGGACGCGCGATCGAGCCCGGGCTGGACGCACATCCCCACGGACAAGAGCGTGTTCCCGGGCATCGCGCCCATCACCGACATGGCGACGTGGCGCGGCGATCTCTACGCTGCCGGAAACTCATTTGGCGCGGGCGACACCTATGCCGCGGAACCCGTTGTCTGGTCGTCGCACGACGGCGTCAAGTGGCGGAAGGTCTGGGACTACGGCTCGTTCGCGCTCGGGAGCCTCTCTGAGCAGCGGCTCGTACCCACCAGCTCACGGCTGTTGTTGTTCGACATCCACAACTTCCACGGCGAGATGTGGGAGTCGACCGACGGCACGACGTTCACGTCGATCCCGCAGCCGTGGGGCGCGGACCGGCTCGACGACGTCGCGGTGATCGGAGATCGCATCGTGGCCATCAAAGGGGGTTCCGCGGGCGGGCCGCTCGAGGTATGGGTCTCGTCCGACGGGACCGCGTGGCACCGGTCGCCGTTCGACTTCGGGACCACCGCGCTGAGCACGGTTGCCGCGGTCGACGGCACCTTCGTGATCGGTGGCAGCGACGGGCCGCCGTCGACGGGCGTCCCCGCGGTGTGGCGTTCCACCGACGGCGACCAGTGGACGAAGCAGGTGCTGGCCGCTCAGCCCGGCTCGGTCACGGCGGTCGCGGGCGACAGGCAAGGACTCGTCGCGGCAACGTCGATCGCCCACCGCGTGGCGATGTGGTCGTCACGCGGCGACGC
>JADGOM010000228.1 GCA_017882925.1 Acidimicrobiia bacterium
CATCAGCAGGCCGGCCGCGATCACGATCGGGCCGACGCTCATCTGGAGCCGGGGCCCGATCCGGGTCGCGATCGCACCGCTGCGGGCCGAGAGCGCCAGCATGATGAGCGTCACCGGGAACATCGCCAGGCCGGCCTCGATCGGCGAGTAGTGGAGCGCGGTCTGCAAGTAGACCCCGAGCAGGAACAGCATCCCGCCGAGCGCGGCGTAGACGACGAGGGTGACGAGGTTGGCGGCGGTGAACTGGCGGGAGCGGAACACGTCGAGCGGCACCATCGGATGTCGGCTGTGCAGCTCCACCAGCACGAAGCCGACCAGGCCCAGCCCGCCGATGGCGCCGATGCCCGCGTTGAGCATGGGCGCGGACGAGCCCGATGCCTCCACGAGCGCGTAGGTCACGCCCGCGAGCCCGACGACCGCGAGGCTCGCACCGGCGTAGTCGACCCCGTGCGGGGCGTCGGGGTCGGACGACTCGGGGACGTGGCGCAACGACACGAGCACCACGACGACCGCGAGCGGGAGGTTGAGCAGGAACACCGCCCGCCACGACACCGCGTCGACGAGGTAGCCGCCGACGAGCGGGCCGACCGCGGTGGCGATGCCGGCGAAGGCCGACCAGGCGCCGATCGCACGCGCCCGGTCCTCGGGCACGAAGCTCGCCTGCAGGATCGCCAGGCTTCCCGGGGTGAGCAGCGCGCCGCCCACGCCCTGCAGCGCGCGGGCCAGCACGAGGAACGTCGCGTCGGGCGCGAGGCCGCAGAGCGCGGACGCGAGCGCGAACCACACCACCCCGATGAGGAACACCTTCCGGCGCCCGAACCGGTCGCCGAGGCTGCCGCCCACGAGGATCAGGGCGGCCAGGGTGAGCAGGTACGAGGTGAGGATCCACTGGAGGGTCGACACCCCGGCGTCGAAGTCCCTGCCGATGGCGGGGAGGGCCAGGTTGACCACGGTCGCGTCGAGCCCGGCGACCGCGGAGCCGAGGATCGTGGCGAGCAGCACCCAGCGGCCGCGGGTCCCGGAGAAGTGCAAACCCTCGTCGGGCGGCCGCGCGGCTCGGGTCACCGCCCCACTGTGGCACCCGGGCCGCCGAACCCGAATCCCGGGTCGGGGCCGCCCAGGGGCGGTCGGGGGGAAGGGGCGTGGGGGTTACGATCGTCGAACCGGAGGTCCCTCCGCTCAGCCCGGGCGGCGCACGCAGGAGATCTCCGTGCAGTCGTCGAACCCCGGGAGGGCGGCAGTGGGGAGGTTGGAGGAGCCCCGGGCCCTCCGGTCCGACGCCCGCCGCAACCGGGAGAAGCTGCTCGCGGTGGCGGTCACCGCGCTCTCGCACTCCGACGGCGCCGTGCCGCTCGAGGCCATCGCCAAGCAGGCCGGGGTGGGGATCGGCACGCTGTACCGGCACTTCCCGACCCGCGAGGCGCTGGTGGAGGCCGCGTACCGCCACGAGGTCGACCGCCTCTGCGCCGCGGTCGACGAGCTCGGCCCGCCGATGGCGCCCGACGCCGCCCTGCGCGAGTGGATGCAGCGGTTCGTCGACTACGTCGCCACCAAGCGGGGCATGGCCGCGGCACTCCAGTCGGTCGTCACGTCCGACTCGCAGCTCTTCGCGCACACGAAGCGCCAGATCGTCGCCGCCCTCGACACGCTGCTCGGCAATGCGATCGCGGCCGGGACCATCCGCGCCGACGCCGACGCCGACGACGTGCTGCGCGCGCTCCGCGGGGTGTGGCTCGTCGCGGAGGAGCAGCACCAGGAGGCCCAGGCCGGCCGCCTGCTCGACCTCCTCATGGACGGCCTCCGCTACGGCGCCGTCACCCGCCCGGGTTCGTGAGCGGCCGCGGGTCGAACGTCACGAGGATGCTCGTGATCCTCCCGTCCTCGACGTGGCTCCAGTTGACGACGGGCGCGAGCTCGGCCGGCGCGGTCTGGAGATCGAACCACGTGCAGACGTCACCACCGTCGACGAACACCTTCCGCACCACGAGGTCGGTCGTGATGCCCGCGAGGTTCGCGAACGAGCGGGTGCAGTCGTCGGCGTTCGTCTCGTGGCCCATCGGCCCGTCGAAGGTGCACCCGTCGGCCAGGACCGCCCGGTACCGGTCGAGGTCCTTCGCCTTCCACGCCGCGAAGTACTCCGCGGTCACGCTCGCAGGATCGGTCGTTGCCATGGGATCGCCTTTCGTCGCCGGTCGTCCATCCTCCCCGATCGGCCGCCGCATCCAACCCTTTGTGCGCCGATTGAGCACACATAGTGTGCGCAATCGGCGCACTTGACGGAGGAGGGGGCAGGGGATGGACGAATCGATGGCGACGTGGTCGGCCACGGCGCTGGCCGGGGCCGTGCGCGCCAAGGAGGTCTCCAGCGTCGACCTGCTCGACCTGTACCTCGACCGCATCGACCGGCTCGACGGCCCGATCAACGCGGTCGTCACCCTCGACGCCGAGCGGGCGAGCGACGCGGCGAAGGCCGCCGACGCCGCGACCATGCGGGGCGAGTGGTCCGGCCCGTTGCACGGGCTGCCCGTCACCATCAAGGACGCCATCGCCACCGAGGGGATCCGCTCCACCGGCGGCGCACCCGAGCTCGCCGACCACGTCCCCACCTACGACGCGCCCGCGGTCGCTCGGCTCAAGGCGGCCGGCGCGATCGTGTTCGGCAAGACCAACCTGCCCCGCTGGTCGGGCGACATGCAGAGCTTCAACGCCGTGTTCGGCACCACCAACAACCCGTGGGACGTCGAGCGCGTCCCGGGCGGCTCATCCGGTGGAGCCGCCGCCGCGGTGGCGTGCGGCTTCACGAGCTTCGAGCTCGGCACCGACATCGGCGGCTCGGTCCGGCTCCCGTCGCACTTCTGCGGCGTGTTCGGGCTCAAGCCGAGCTTCGGCGTGATCCCGCAGCGCGGCTACCTCAGCCACGTCGGCGCGGGGACCATCGACGCCGACATCAACGTCTTCGGCCCCATCGCCCGTTCGGCCGACGACCTCGACCTGCTCCTCGGCGTGCTGGCCGGGCCTCCGCCCGAAGCCGCGATCGCGTGGCGCATCGACCTCCCCGACTCGACGCCCGCGTCACTCGCAGGTCAGCGCATCGCGGTGTGGCTCGACGACCCCGGCTGCCCGGTGGAGTCGGAGTACCTGGCTGCGCTGCGGGCGCTGGTCGACCGGCTGAGCGACGCCGGCGCCGAGATCGAGGCGGCGCACCCATCGGTCGCCTTCACCGAGCAGACCCGCCTCTTCTTCCAGCTCGTCGCGGCCGCGGCCTCGCTGAGCAGCCCGGAGTCGCCCGACGGCCCCGGCACGCAGCTCCACCGCGCGTGGCTCGAGGCCCAGGAGCGCCGGGCCCACATCCAGGCCGTGTGGGCCGACTGGTTCCGCGGCTACGACGCGCTGCTCTGCCCGGTCGCGATTTCGGCCGCGTTCCGCCACGACCACACCGGGTCGGTCATCGACCGGCGCATCGAGATCGACGGCACCGAGCGCTCGCACGCGGAGCTCGCGTTGTGGAACGGGCTCATCGGCGTGGTCGGGCTGCCGTCGGCGGTGCCTCCGATCGCGCGCGTCGCGCCCGGGCTGCCGGTCGGCGTGCAGGTGGTGACGCCGTACCTCCAGGACCGGCGCGCGGTGAAGCTCGCCGGGCTCATCGCCGACCTGTCGGCCGGCTACACGCCGCCGCCCGGATTCGGTCCCACCTGATCACCCCGGCCCCGACCCCGCGGAATCGTCCCGGCGCCGGTTCCGGCGACCATTAGAGTCCCGCCGCGGCACCGGGCCGCGAGGGTCGAGAGGGGCCGTCCTGGCTGCGTTGCCCGAGTCCGACACGGGGAAGCGGTGGAC
Source organism: Acidimicrobiia bacterium (assembly GCA_017882925.1). Classification (GTDB taxonomy): domain Bacteria; phylum Actinomycetota; class Acidimicrobiia; order IMCC26256; family Chersky-534; genus Chersky-534. The sequence goes on from JADGOM010000228.1 coordinate 3,838, forward strand.
GACGTCGGTCGTCGCGTTCCTCGTCTCGGTGCTCGGCTCGTCGCTCGCGTCCACCGCGCTCGCGACCGTCCTCGGCAAGCAGGTCTTCGACCTCACCCACAGCGAGTTCGACCTCGGGCTCCTCGGGCTCGCGCAGTTCGCGCCCGCCGCG
>JADGOM010000038.1 GCA_017882925.1 Acidimicrobiia bacterium
AGCCGGCCACCTTGCGCACGAGCGGGTGACGGGCCACCGGCTTCGAGGCGGCCCGCGACGTTCATGACCGGGAGACGGCGCGTGCGTCGACCGCGTGCGGAGGGCGCCACCCGAAGGGCTCGGCTCGGCGGCGGAAGCCGAGCTGGTGCACCAGGCGGCGCACGCCCCGCAGGTCGTCGAGCGCGGTCCTGACGATGGCCACCCTCGAGTCGGGGTCGTCGACCCAGTCGACCGGCACCTCCAGCACGCGCAGGCCGTGCCGCTCGGCGCGGACGAGGAGCTCGGTGTCGAAGAACCAGGCGTTGTCCTCGACCTCGGGCAGCAGCGCGCAGGCCGCGTCGGCCCGGATGGCCTTGCAGCCGCACTGCGCGTCGCGCACGTGGACGCCGAGGACGAGCCGGAGGATCGCGTTGTAGGTGCGGGAGACGAGCTCCCGCTTGGCGCCCCGGTCGACGCGCGCACCGGAGTGGAGCCGTGAGCCGATGGCGATCGCGCTGTGGCCGGAGGCGAGCGCGGCGACCATCGGCGGTAGCGCGGCGAGGTCGGTGGAGAGGTCGACGTCGGTGTAGGCGAGGACGTCGGCGTCGCTCCGGCTCCACGCGACCCGGAGCGCGCGGCCGCGGCCCCGCTCGTCGAGGTGGAGCAGCGACACGCGGGGGAGCGCGGCCGCGAGCATCCGGCCCACCGCGACGGTGTCGTCGGTGGAGCCGTTGTCGGCGATCGTGATGCGCCAGTCGAACGAGCCCTGGGCTGCGAGGAAGCCGTAGAGCTTGCCGATCTGCGCGGCGAGCACGTGGCCCTCGTCGAGGACCGGCACGACGACGTCGACGAGCGGGAGCGCCGCGTTCCGCTGGTGCTCGAGGGGCTGGAGGTCCACCGGCGGGAGCTCGGTGAGGGTGGGAGCGGTCATGGGGTTCTCCTTCTCGGAAGCCGATGCCGTCATGATCTGGAGCCCACGTAAGTGCGGTTGGAAACGGGCGTGAGACGCGTTGAAGAACTGGCGCAGAGAACGCTGAGGTTCGGGCTCACGACGCGGACCCGGTGGGCGCGCCGAGGTCGTAGACCGTCACGGTCCCGATCGTCGTGGCGGTGTAGTGGCTCGTCACCCAGTTGGTGATCTGCGCCGCGGGGCCGGTCGAGCTCCCGGTACCGCCGGCGATGAAGTAGTGGATCGCGCCGGCCCGCACGTACCGCTCGAACTGCGCCAGCGTGGGCGCGGGGTCGGTGCCGTTGAACCCGCCGATCGCCATCACCGCGTGGCGCGACGCGAGCTGGTAGCTCGCCGCGTTGGCGGCGCCGACGGTCGCGGCGACCCAGCGGTAGCGCGAGCTCCCCGAGTCGAGCGCCCGCGTGAGCGCCGACGAGACCGTGGCGCCGTTGAGCAGGCCACCGACGCCACCACCAGGAGCGCGGCCGAACCCGCCGGCGCCACCCGCGGGCGCGCCGTTGGTTGCGTTGGCGCCGGCCGGGTTGGGCCCGGCCGCGTTGGGCCCGAATCCGCCGCCGGGCCCACCGGCCCGGGCGCCACCACCGCCGAACCCGCCGGCCCCGAAGCCCCGTCCGGGACCGCGTCCGAAGCCACCGGCCGACGCGGGCCCGGCCGAGGGGATGGCACCGGAGTGGGGGCTCGCCGCGGTCGAGATGCTGTAGGCGGCCGGGGCCGCGAGCATGACGACGGCCGTCGCCACCGCCAGCGCGCCGAGCAGCCGGCCGGGCACCTGCGGGAACGCGAGCGCGATCGCGAGTCCGGCGATCGCGCCGAGGGCGCCGATGACGACCACCGGTGTGAGCCACGGGTTCCACCCCGGGGTGCGGTCGAGCAGCCGGTAGGTCCAGTACGCCGTCGCGCCGATCGCAGCCGCGAGGACGGCGGAGCCCGCGAGGGTCGTTCGGCGGTGCCAGAACGTCGCGGCACCGATGCCGATCAGCGCGGCGATCGCCGGTGCGAGGGCCACCGTGTAGTAGGGATGGATGATCCCCTTGCCATAGCTGAACGTGATGCCGGTGACGAGGAGCCAACCGCCCCAGAGCACGAGCGCGGCGCGCGTGCGGTCGGTGCGGGGTCGGCGCCAGGTGTAGACGAGGCCGGCGACGAGGAAGATCAGTGCCGCGGGCAGCAGCCAGGAGATCTGGGTGCCCATCTCCGCGTTGAGGAGCCGGTTCCAGCCGGTCGCGCCCCACTGGCCGCCAGCCGTCCCGCCACCTCCGACGCTCCCGGTCTCGTTGCCGGTGAGCCGTCCGAAGCCGTTGTAGCCGAAGAGCAGGTTGAGCACGCTGTTGTTCTGGGAGCCGCCGATGTAGGGCCGGCTCGACGCGGGGATGAGCTCGACGACCCAGATCCACCACGTCGCGCTCACGAAGAACGCCGCGCCCGCGACGAGCAGTTGGCGGATGCGCCGGCCCAGCTTCGGTGGCCCCGCGAAGAGATAGACCAGCCCGAACGCGGGGAGGACCAGCAGGGCCTGCAGCATCTTGGCGAGGAAGCCGAAGCCCACCAGCGAGCCCACGAGCACGAGCCATCCGGTGCGGCCCGACTCGAGCGCGCGGGTCAGCGCGTACGCCGCGCCGACGAGGAGGAGCACGAGCAGGGCGTCGGGATTGTTGAAGCGGAACATGAGCGTCGCGACCGGTGTGAGCGCGAGCACCGCGCCGGCGAGCACCGCGGCCCCGGGCGAGAACCAGCGCTTGACGGTCGCGTACAGGATGCCGACCGCGGCGACCCCTTCGAGCGCCTGCGGGACGAGGATGCTCCAGCTGTTGAGCCCGAACACGCGGGCCGACAGCTCCATGATCCAGAGCGAGCCCGGGATCTTGTCGACGGTGATGAAGTTGGACGAGTCGGTGGATCCGAAGAAGAACGCCTTCCAGCTCTTCGTGCCCGCTTGGACCGCGGCGGAGTAGTAGCCGTTGGCCCAACCCGACGCGCCGAGGCCCCAGATGTAGAGGATCGCGGTGGCGGCCAGGAGCCCGAGCAACGCGGGACGCGCCCACGCCGGGTCGCGGTCGGGGCCGCGCCACAAGCGGCGCAGCGGGCGGCGCGGCTCGGGCTGCGGCCCCGACCGGGCGACGTCCCCGGTCGCGGGAGGAACGGCCGGGGACGGAGCGACGACGGTTGCGGTCATGCCCCGATGGTGGACGCCGCTCCTGTGCAACAGGTCGGAGCCCCGCGAGAACCGTGCAAGAACCCGGCCGATTTCCCGGAACCTCGTATCCCGGAACCTCGTATCCCGGAACCTCGCCGCCACCCGGATCGTGACCCGGGGGCGTCGGTCAGACGGCGGCGTCGACGATCTGGTGCGCGACGCGGGCGGCGGTCGCGATCGGGATCGCGAAGCCCACGCCCTCGTTGCCGCCCGACTGGCTGTAGATGCTCGTGTTGATCCCGACGACCTCGCCGTCGCTGTCGACCAACGGCCCGCCGGAGTTGCCGGGGTTGATCGCGGCGTCGGTCTGCACGAGGTGGACCCCCTCGACGGTCCGGTCGACGGAGCTCACGACGCCGGCGGTGACGGTCTCGGCGAGGCCGTAGGGCGAACCGATCGCGACCGCGAGGTCTCCATCGTGCAGGGTCCCCGTCGTGGCGAGGGTTGCGGGCGTGATGCCCGACGGGGGTGAGATCCGGACGACGGCGACGTCGGACGCGGTGTCGGCGCCGAGCACACGGCCCGTCACCTTCGCGCCGGTGGACAGCGTCACCTGGACGGTCGTGGAGCCCGACACCACGTGCGCGGCCGTGAGGATGTCGCCCGTCGCGTCGTACAGGACGCCGCTTCCGAGTCCGTCGCCGACCTCGATCTCGACGACCGCCGGCGACACCGCGGCGGCTGCGGCCGCGGCCGGATCGGTGCTCTTCGCCGAGACGCTCTGCGCTGCGGTCTGCGCCGAGGTTGCCGCGACGGTGCGGTTGATGATGGTGGTCGGCGTGGTGGCGCGCGCGATCGAGAACCCCGCGATCCCGATCGCGACCACCGCGAAGCCGGCCCCGGCCGAACGTCCGACGCGCGACCAGCGCGGCCGCCGGAGTCGGGCGCGGTCGTTCAACGGGTCCGACGGGCCGATCGACGGGCCGGGCACCGAGGTCGGGACGGCAGGTGCAGGCGGGGACGCGGGTGGGAGCTCGGGTCGGGGCGCTCCGGGGAACGGGGGCTCGGAGATCATCGGGTTCTCCTCGGTGGAGACGGCGCTCGATGCGCCGGCGTCCCCCGAGCGTGGCCCCGGCCGGTAAGAGTCAGGTCCGAAGCGCCGCAGGACTTCCGAAGAATCCCAGGCGCCCGTCCGCCGGAGCGGCTCAGTCCTCGGCGACCGCCGGGTGCGGCAGGGCCTTGAACAGGACCTTGTCGATGATCGCGAACTGCACGACCCACAGGACGCCCGACACCACGATGAGCGAGCCCAGGATGACCAGCGTGCGCGTGCCGGCTCCGAACTGCTGGTGCTTGGCCCACTTGTTGGCGTAGGCGACGACGATGGTCGAGAGGATCAGGCCGACGAACGACATCACCCAGAACGGGAGGAACTCGCGCAGCGGGTCGTGCGCGTGCGTGCGACGCCAGACCCAGCGGCGGTTGAGGTAGTACGAAACCGGGATCGCGAGCGCGGTGATGATGAAGTTGGCGATCCACGGCTCGAGCGGCGTCGCGAGGATGAACAGCGCCAATGCGCTGAACGAGCCGACGGTCACGATGATCGAGACGATCATGCAGCCCGACAGCCGGCGGATCAGGCCCCGGTGGTGGGGGCTCAGCCGATCCTCCGCGATCGCACGGGCTCGGGCGGCGATCGCCGCCGGGCCGTACTCCACGCGGGTACGCGTGTCGGTCACGGGTTCCTTCGGTTCGGCCACAGCCATGATCGTGAATCGCTCACAGGAGACGGGGGCGGGAACAGATCCGGAAGGCTACCCGACCCCGGTGACGTGCCTGCGGCGCGGTGGCGACCTGCACGAAACCCGCACGATTCACCTGCGGAAACGTGGCTCAACCGGGCGATTCCGGCGGCAGCTCGAAGCCGACGGCCGCGCCGCCCCCCGGCCGGTCGGTCGCCCACACCGTGCCACCGTGACGCTCCACGATCTGCTGCACGATCGCGAGCCCGAGCCCGGAGCCGGGTTCGGTGCGCGCCTCGTTGGACCGGTAGAAGCGGTCGAAGACGTGGGGGATGTCTTCGGGCTTGAAGCCGGGACCCTCGTCGCGCACCTCGACCCGCCGGCCGTCGAGCCCGAGCTCGACCGGGCCGGCGCTGTACTTCAGCGCGTTGTCGACGAGGTTGGTGATGGCGCGCTCGACGAGGTGCGGCCGGACCGCGACGGTGGCGCCGTCGCCCGAGACCGTGACCTCGCGGCCGGTGCGCAGGCGGGCCCGCCCGGCGACGTCGTCGGCGAGGTCGCGGAGGCTCACGGACTGCAGCGGCTCGTCGTTCGACTGGTCGGTGGCCAGCTCGACCAGCTCGGAGAACAGCTTGCTGAGCTCGTCGACCTCGAGTTGGATCCCCTGCACCACCGAGCGGCGCTGCTCCTCGCTGAGGCGGTCGGACCGGTCGAGCAGCTCCGAGTTTGTGCGCAGGCTCGTCAGCGGCGTCCGGAACTCGTGGCTCGCGTCGCTGATCAGCTGCTGCTGCTGGCGGCGCGACGTCGCGAGCGCGTCGACCATCGTGGAGAAGCTCACGGCCAGGCTGCCGATCTCACCCCCACCGGTCTGCGGGACGGGGGCGTCGAGGTCCTGGGTGCGGGCGATGCGCTCGGCCACGTTGCGGAGCCGCACGATCGGGCGCACGAGCCGGCGGGCGAAGAACCAACCGAGCACGGCCGCGGCCGCGATGCCCACGAGGCTGATGAAGAGGAGCTGGAGCCGCAGTGACGAGAGCACCGACTCGGTCTCGTCGAGTGAGCGCGCGGTCTGCAGGAGGCCGCCGCTGCGCCAGGGGATCGCGAGCACGCGGTAGCGCTTGCCGTTGACCGCGACCGTGCTGAGCATCGGCTTGCCCGTCCCGGTCCCGGCCATCGCGATGTCGGCCTTCGAGACCGGGAGCTTCACCGCGCCCTCGACGCAGACGGTGACGGTGCCGTCCGAGGCGACGAGCTGCGCGGCCGCGGCCTGCACGAGGCCGGGCGGGGGACAGCCGTCGTTCATGTAGTCGGCGCGGTCGCCGTTGGCGTCGATCGGATGGGGCCCGTTGGCGCCCTGGGCCCGTTCGAGCAGCGAGGTGTCGATGCTCTTCTCGAGCTGGTGACGCGTCGCGACGTAGGCGCCGGTGGCCGCGAGCGCGCAGACGAACGCGGCGATCACGGCGAGGCTCGCCGCGATGCGCCACCGGAGGCTCATGGTTCCCGGACCGAGTAGCCCACGCCGCGGACGGTGTGGACGATGCGCGGGGCGCCGCCGGCTTCGGTCTTACGCCGCAGGTAGCCGATGTACACGTCGAGCGAGCGCGAGCTGGTCTCGAAGTCGAATCCCCAGATGCGGTCGTAGATCGCGTCGCGCTCGAGGACGATGCCGGCGTTGAGCATGAGCAGCTCGAGCAGGTCGAACTCGGTCTTCGTGAGCTCGAGCGACTGGCCGCCGCGCTCGGCCCTGCGGCGGGCGGGGTCGAGCACGAGGTCGCCGACGGTGAGGACCTCCTCGTTGCCCGACGGGCTCGTGCGCCGCAGGAGCGCACGGAGGCGCGCGAGCAGCTCGTCGAGCGAGAACGGCTTCACGAGGTAGTCGTCGGCGCCGGCGTCGAGCCCCGACACGCGGTCGGAGATCTCGTGGCGCGCGGTGAGCATCAGGACCGGGACCGCGAGCTTGCGGGCCCGGAGCCGCCGGCACACGGTGAGCCCGTCGAGCACCGGCATCATCACGTCGAGCACGATCACGTCGGGGAGCTCGCGCTCCACGGCCGCGAGGGCCTGCTCGCCGTCGTTGACGCTCTGCACGTCGTAGCCCTCGAGCGAGAGTGCGAGCACGACCGACTCGCGGACCGACCGGTCGTCCTCGACGACGAGCACCCTGGGCCTGGCGGCATCCGCATCCACGGCGAGCAGCGTACGGCCCGGACGTGAGACGGGCGTAAGGAGGAGGACCGCGCGTTCTTACGTGATTCTCGGGGCGCACTTACCGTTGTCCGAAGGCGGCCGACCACGATCGGTGCATCACCTCGTGACCCGACCTGGAGACCGCCATGGACACCGATCCCGACTCCGATTCCAACTCCTCTGCTTCCACCCCGCCGCCCGGGTCCCCCCGCCCGGATGCGACCCGGGCCCCGCGTCGCCGGCGTCCCCACCCGGCGAAGCGGGCCCGGGTCGCCGCGGCGGTCATGAGCGTCGTCGCGTTCCTCGGGGTGGGCGGGGCCATCGCGCTGCGCTCCGCGGGCGCCGCGCAGCCGTCGGGCTCGGGATCGACCGCGTCGACCTCGTCGGGTACGGCCGCCGGGACCACCACGGCGAACCGCTCGACCAGCAGCGGTCAGGCGTCGAGCTCGACGGGGAACGGGGCCCAGGCATCGACCTCGACGCACGGCAGCTAGCGCACTCCAGCCGTCCGGGAGGACACGATGAGCTCGAACCTGTTGTGGTACACGGCCCGGGCCGGCGGCATCGTCGCCTGGACGCTGCTCTCGGCGTCGGTGGTGTGGGGACTGCTCATGTCCACCAAGGTGACGCGGAAGCGGGCCCGGCCCAACTGGATGCTCGATCTCCACCGGGGCCTGGGCGCGCTCGCACTGATCTTCACCGGTGTGCACGTCGCCGCGGTCATGCTCGACAGCTACGTGCCGTTCGACTGGGTCTCGACCTTCGTCCCGTTCGCGACGAGCTGGCACCCGGTGGCGGTCGCCTGGGGGATCGTCGGCCTGTACCTGATGCTCGCGGTGGAGCTCACCTCGCTCGCCCGCAAGCACCTGTCGAAGCGCGTGTGGCGACGGGTCCACTTCGCCAGCTTCGCGTTGTTCCTGACGAGCGCGATCCACGCGCTCACCGCGGGCACCGACGCCGGCACCCTCGCGCTGGAGGCCTGGATCTTCGGGTGCGTCGCCCTGGTCGGCGGGCTGACCGTCCTCCGCATCGTGCAGGCCAACCGGCCCGCGCCGCCGCCCCGGCAACGGATCCGGGCGCGCGTCGTCGACCGGACGCCCGAGCCGGAGCCCGCCCTGTCCCGCTGAGCACGCCGGGGCGCCGCGGGTGTTCTCGCCCCGTTCACCCGCGGCTCACGTGCAGTTCTCGTGGCTCGGTCACAGTGGGGGCATGGAAACCCAACCCTCCGCCAAGGGCCGGGTGACCCCCGCCGCATCCGTCCCCGCTGCGGCCCGGCCGTCGTCGCCGCGTCCCGCGGCCCGGCCGTCGGTGCCCGTGATCGGGCCGCGCGAGGGGTCGCCCCGGCGCATCGCGCTCGTCGCCCACGACAACAAGAAGCGCGACCTCCTCGACTGGGCGCATTTCAACCGCGACATCCTCGCCGAGCACTCCTTGTTCGGCACCGGCACCACCGGCGGGCTCGTGGAGAGCGAGCTGCGCCTGCCGGTGACCCGGTTCCGCAGCGGACCGCTCGGCGGCGATCAGCAGCTCGGCGCGCGGATCACCGAGGGCGCGATCGACCTCGTCCTCTTCTTCTGGGACCCCTTGGAGCCCCAGCCGCACGACCCCGACGTGCGCGCGCTCCTTCGGATCGCCGTCGTCTGGAACGTGCCGATCGCGTGCAACCGGGCGACGGCCGACTACCTCATCTCGTCGCCGCTGCTCGACAGCGACTACAAGCCGTCGCTGCCCGACTACGAGGTCGCGGCCCCGGTCGCCCTCCCGTCGCGGCACGAAGCGGTGGTTCCGGGTCAGGTGATGGGCGGGGCCGAGGTCTCGTAGTCGAGCATCTCGCTGTTCCTCCGCGGCACGGTACGGGCCGGCGGGCCGGCGCCCCGGTGCCGTTCGCTCAATCGGTGACCGCGGCCCGCACGACGACCGCGTACGAGCCCACCCCGAGCAGTCGCTCGCCCTCGATGATCTCGGGCCCGACGTTGATCGACTCGATCTCGCCGGTCGCGGGGTCGAACACCACGTCGTCGACCGTGCCCATCTCGTCGCCGCGGTCATCGAGGACCCGCTTGTCGAGCATCGTGAGCTCGCCCCGCGCCGCGCTCTCCTCGCGTTCGTCCGCCGCGTCGCGCAGCACCGCGTCCGACTCGACGATCACCGCGTCGTCGCCGACCGCCGCGATGTCGCTCCACGACACCATGACCCCGTGTCGTTTGCCGCCGTCGACCTGCGCGCTCGAGATCGTCCGGGTCGCGGCGTCGACGACGAAGTGCTTGATCTGCCCGACCTTCTCGGCCGAGTCCTTCGACATCACGGGGATGGCTGCGGTGTTGCGGAATGTGCTCATGCGGGTCCCGTCAGGAGAGGGCGGCGAGGAGCTCGGCGCGCGTCATCGTCTCGTAGCCCTCGAGGTTGCGCCGGCGCGCCTCCTCGATGAGCTCCGGCCGCGACATCTCCGACCGGTCCGGGGCCGCGGCCGCAGGGGCCGGGTCGGGGGCCGGCGGGGTGCCCGACTCGCGGTGCAGCTGGGCGCGGAAATCGGCGACGGCGGCGCCGAAGCCGCTCAGGTCGTCGTGCACGAACGCCTCGACCTCGCCGGGGACCATGAGGGCCTCCCCCGACACCGCGAGCTGCTCGGGCAGCGGGATGTAGAGAGGCCGGCCGCCCCGCGCTTCGGTGATCGGGCTCCCGCCGAGCTCGTAGCCCACGGCCTCCGCGCCGGGGCCGAGGCTCACGACCACGTCGGTCACCGTTCCGAGCTGCTTGCCACCGTCGGTGATCACCGCGGCGCCGATCACGTTGCGCTCCCCGGACGCGCCGGCAATGGCGTCCGAGGCGTCGCTGGTGTCGGCGAGCGCGGCGTCGGTCTCGACCATCACCGCGTCCCGACCGACCGAGTGCAGCGCGTCCATCGTGAGGACGAACTTGAGCCGGCCGCGGAAGAAGCCGCGCTTGTTGAGCGTGAAGCCCACCAGGCCACCATGCGCCGGCTCGTAGACCACGTCCTTGATCTCGGCGATGTCCTCGCCCGCGAACGTGACGACGGGGAGGCCGATGAGCTCGGTCGCCCGAGCCATGCGCGTCACGGTGTCCCACCGCCCCGCCGCCGCGGCGGCTTCGTGGCGATCACGCCCCCGCGGCGCGACCGGCGCCTCGAGATCGCCAAGGCGAGCACAACGACGAGGATCACGATGATGACGAGGATCAGCCAGCCGAAGAGATTCACGGGTGTCCTTCGATTGACGCGAGGGTTGCGCGATCGGATGTCTACCCACGGCGGGATCGGCTCACTCCCGCCGTTGCGCTACGCCGGTGGTCCCGCCATGAGCTGCGCCACCTGGTTCATGTCGAAGTAGTCGCGCCACGCGGCGATGCGACCGTCGACCACGTCGAACGCGCCCATCACCGGCAGGGGCGCCACGGTCGGCCCGAGCGTCAACCGGTCGATCCGCTCGGTGAGCACGGTCGGGCCGCTGACGGCGAGGTGGGTGATCTCGAACTCCACCCCGCCGAACATCGAGAACATGCCGGCCAACGCGTCGAGCGTCGCGGCCAGGCCGACGGCGGGCTCCATCGGGATGTTGTGGTACACGACGTCGTCGGTGAAGAACGGCCGGAGCCGCTCGAGGTCCATGGCCTCGACCGCGGCGCAGAAGTCGCGGACGACCTGCTCCGGCGAACGCGCGTCGGCGCTCACGCGGGCACGGGCATCGGCGTGAACACCACCGGGATCGAGGGTGGGCTCCGGAACGCGAAGCCTTCGATCACCGGTGCCGGCTCGGACGGATCGAGCCGGAGGTCGGGCAACCGGTCGAGGATGATGTCGAGCCCGACCCGCAGCTCGAGCCGGGCGAGGTGCATGCCCAGGCACTGGTGACGGCCGGTCCCGAAGAACAGGTGGTTCTCCGCCTTGCGGTCGATGTCCCACTCGTCGGGGTTGTCGTAGTGCGACTCGTCGCGCCCCGACGACCCGCTCATGAGCATCAGGACGGCGCCGTCGGGGATGGGGCAGCCGGCGATCTCGGTGTCGGCGACCGCGTTGCGGCTCACGATGGTCACCGACGTCTCCCACCGGAGCGTCTCCTCGATCACCGCGGGCAGCAGGTCGCGGTCGGCGACCACGCGCGCCATGACGTCGGGGTGCGTGAGCAGTGCGACCAGGCAGTTGCCCATCGCCCGGAACGTGGTCTCGGCGCCCGCGGGGAGGAGCAGGCGCAGGAATCCGAGAATCCGTTCGTCGGTCAGGCTTCTGCCGTCGACCTCGGCCGTGACGAGGTCGCTGATGAGGTCGTCGGTGGGGCGCTCGCGGCGGTCGTGGACGATCGGCAGCAGGTACGCGGCCATCTCCCGCGACGCGGCGATCGCGCGCCCGGGGTCGAGCGCGACGCCCGTGATGTCCTGGGCCCACCGCTGGAAACGGTCGTGGTCCTCCACCGGCACCCCGACGATCCCGGCGATCACCTGCACCGGGTACTGGGTGGTGATGTCGCGCACGAGGTCGGCGTGACCGAGTGGCGCGATCCGGTCGATGAGCGCGTTGATGGCCGGCGCGATCAGCTCGGTGTCCCACCGCGCCAGCGCCGACGCGCGGAACGCCCGGGCGACCAGGTCGCGGTGGTCCTTGTGCTCCTGGCCGTCCATGCCGAGGATGAGCTCGCCCATGACCGGGCCCATGCTCTCGTTGTGGATCGAGTTGGAGAACGTGGTCGCGTCGCGCAGGACCGACTCGACGTCGTCGTGGCGCATCACCATGTAGGCGGGCCGGCCGCCCTCGCCCACACCCAGTGGCTGGACCGGGCACTGTTGCCGCAGCGCCTTCCAGGTGTCGTGCGGTTGCAGGGCCGCGTAGTCCAGCCCCTCGACCGCCGCGCTGTATCCCGACTCGGCCATCTGTGGCTCCTCCCCCCGGAGGGGGCCGAGCGTACCCGGCGGCGACGGGTTTGCCCACGGCCGGGCGCGGCCGCTCACGAGCACATTCAGGTGCGGGCCGCGGCGGCGGTGAACGCGGCCGCGCCCGCGGCCCAGCTCCGGGGGAGGGTCGACGGGTCGGGGTAGCGGCCGTCGATCTCGAGGATCACCATGCCGTGGGCGAACGACCAGAGCGCCTGCGCGAGGTACGGATCGCCGACCGCGAGGAACCACGGCGCGCCGGCCCAGTCCTCGAGCCCGGGGGTGAGCGCGGCCCGATCGAGCGGGCCGTTGGTCGCGAGCCGGTAGAGCTCGGGATGCGCGACGCAGTACCCGTGGTACGCGTCGAGGAGCGCCGCAACCCGTTCGGGCGCGGGCGTGTCGTGCACGACCTGGTGGCACACCGCGCCGACGTCGGCCAGCGCCCGCTCGACGAGCGCGGTCTCCACCGCCTGCTTGTCGGCGAAGTGCTTGTAGATCGACGGCGCGCGGATCCCGAGCTCCTCGCCGAGTCGGCGCATCGTCAGCGCGTCCGGACCCTCGGTCTCGTAGAC
>JADGOM010000229.1 GCA_017882925.1 Acidimicrobiia bacterium
AGCGCGTAGGGCTCGATGACCGCGCCGTAGTCGCGGGCCCGCTGCCGGTCGGCGCACGTGTGCAGCACCATGGCCGAGGCCCGGTTGATGCGCAGCTCCCGGAGCTGGGTCGGGACGTCGGTCAGCAGGCGGCTCACGCGGCGGACGTAGCGGCGCTGCGAGGTCTTGCTCGCTTCGGGCAGGCGGTCGAACGGGTGCGGGCCGATGCCGTAGCGCTGGAGCTGCTCGAGGAACAGCAGGTAGTAGCAGTCGGGGTCCTCGCCGAGCTCGATCACGGGGAGGAGGTGGGCCTCCATGACCGCGCGGAGGTCGTCGGCCGGAGCCCGCGCCTCGAGCAGCGCCCGCCGGCTGCCCAGCAGCTCGATGCGGCTGGCCACGATCGCCTCGACGAGCCGGTCCTTCGAGCCGAAGTGGTACTGCACCACCGTGTTCATGCCCATGCCGGCCTCGGTGCCGATGCGGCGCAGCGACACGCCGTCGATCCCGTGGAGGGCGAAGAGGCGCTCCCCGGTGAGGATCAGGGCTTCCTTGGTGGATTTCCCGGCGGGACTCGCGGGCGCTGCGGAGGTGGCCATGGCGGCCAGCGAACCACGTCTCGACCCCGTAGGTCAACTGACCTACTGTTCACGCCTACCGACCTAGGGGGACCCGGATGGACGCGCTGGCAGCGAAGACGTATGCCGAAGTGATGATGGCCGAACCGCCCACCGGCGTGTCCCGGGAGGAGCAGGCCCAGATCGATCACGCGTTCGGCCACGTGTGGACGCGGCCCGGTCTCACCCGTCGCGAGCGGCGGTTCGTCACGCTGTCGTGTGTGTGCGGCAAGACCGAGCCCGACGAGGTCAACGCGCACATGTACGCCGCGCTCGCGAGCGGTGACATCAGCCGCGAGGAGCTGGGCGAGTACGTGTTGCACTTCGCGGTGTACTGCGGCTGGCCGAAGGCGAGCCAGGCCGAGGCCGGCTACCGGATCGCGGCGATGCGCGTCGCGCAGGAGCGGGGCGAGGAGCTCACGCCGTGGCCCGAGCTCCCGATCGACACGCTCGGACCGAGTGACCCGGAGGAGCGGCTCGCGAAGGGGGAGGAGTGCTTCCTCGACATCAACCTGGTGCCCGCGCCGGCACGCGACTCGCCCTATTTCCAGGCCGGGATCATCAACTACGTGTTCGGTCACATGTGGCAGCGGCCGAAGCTCGGGCGGGTCGAGCGGCGCCTGGCCACGATCCCGTGCGTCGGCATCTCGCGCGCGGTGATGCCGATGCACTCGCACGTGGGCTCGGCGCTGGGCTCGGGCGACCTGTCGAAGGACCAGATGGACGAGGTCATCCTGCAGTACGCCGCCTACGAGGGCGCGGAGCGGGGCGAGCAGTTGCAGGCGATCGCGGAGGAAGAGTGGACTCGGATCCAAGCCGAGCGCGCGGCATCGAAGTGAAGGTCGGATCGAAGTGATGGTCAGGTCAGTGGCACCGCAGATCTCAGGGGGGAACCAGTGAGCAACCAACTTCTCGTACCCGATGCCCATCTCCACATCGGCGACGACCAGCTCTCGCAGGGGAGCGGGGGCGTCTACGAGCACGTGTACTCGGCGACGGGTGAGGCGCACGGCAGTGTGCCGCTCGCGGGCGTGGCCGAGGTCGACGCCGCGGTCGACGCGGCCGACGCCGCGTTCAAGGTCTGGCGGGCGTGGGACCCGGCCGACCGCCGGGACGCGCTGTACCGCCTGGCCAAGCTGATCACCGCCAACGCCGACGAGCTCTGCCGGCTCGCGGTGCTCGACAACGGCGTCACCTACGAGTTCGCCAAGCACGGGCCGCGCATCGCGGAGGAGTGGACGAGCTACTACGCGGGCTGGGCCGACAAGATCGAGGGCCAGCTCATCTCGTCCAACCGCCAGCAGCGCGACCTCGCCTACACGCTGGCCGAGCCCTACGGCGTGGTCGGGATCATCATCACGTGGAACGGCCCGCTGATCTCGCTGGCCATGAAGGTGGTGCCGGCGATCGCGGCGGGCAACACGGTGGTGGTCAAGCCGTCGGAGCTCACGCCCTACGCGGCCGAGCACTTCATGAAGCTGGTGCGCGAGGCCGGGATCCCGGCCGGCGTGGTCAACATGGTGCCCGGTGGCATCGACGCGGGTGAGGCGCTGGTGCGCAACCCGAAGGTGCAGAAGGTGAGCTTCACCGGCGGCCCGACGACGGCGCGCAAGATCCTCGCCGGGTGCGCGGAGCAGCTGAAGCCGGCGGTGCTCGAGCTCGGCGGGAAGTCGGCGAGCCTCGTGTTCCCCGACGTGAACCTCGACTACGTGGCCGCGGTCGCGGTGTACAGCAGCATCGTGGGCCTGAGCGGCCAGGGCTGCGCGATGCCGACCCGGCTGCTGGTGCAGGAGAGCATCTACGACACGATGATCGAGAAGGTCGCAGCGATCACCAAGTCGATCACGCTCGGCGACCCGTTCGACCCGAACATCGCCGCGGGTCCGGTGGTCAATGAGGCCGCGCAGACCCGCATCCTGGCCATGATCGAGCGGGCGCAGACCGAGGGGTCGGGCACGCTCATCGCGGGCGGCGGCAAGCCCGGCGGTGACCTGGCGAAGGGCTTCTACGTGGAGCCGACGGTGTTCGGCGACGTCGACCCCCAGAGCGAGATCGGCCAGGTCGAGGTGTTCGGCCCGGTGCTCGCGGTGCAGCGCTTCGACTCCGACGACCAGGGCCTCGAGGTCGCCAACTCCACCAGCTACGGGCTCGCGTCGTACCTGTGGACCAACGACCTGAAGCGGGTGCAGCGGTTCTCCGAGGACCTGCAGGCCGGCGGCGTCTACGTCAACGGCGGCTACCCGCTCGCGGTCGGGCTGCCGTTCGGCGGGCTCGGCGTGTCGGGCTACGGGCGTGAGGGCGGCAAGGAAGGCATCTACGAGTTCGTGCGCACCAAGGCCGTCGCCATCGGCAGCGGGGGATGACCGCCCGCACCGCTGCTGATCGCACCGAGCGGTTCGGGCCCGAGGGGACGCCCCGGGTCGTGATCGTGGGCGCCGGCTTCGCGGGCATCGCCGCGGGGGTGAAGCTGCGCACGGCCGGCATCCACACGTTCACGATCATCGAAGGTTCCGCCGGCGTGGGCGGCACGTGGTGGGAGAACCGGTACCCGGGGGTGGAGGTCGACGTGCAGTCGCACGTCTACTCCTACGGGTTCAAGCGCCACGACTGGAGCCGCACGCACGCGGGTCAGCCCGAGCTGCTGGCGTACCTCGAGGAGACCGTGGCCGAGTACGACCTCGGGCCCAAGCTGCGGCTCAACACCGTGGTCACCGAGGCGGTGTGGGACGAGCGCACCGACGAGTGGCATGTGCACCTCGGAAACGGCGAGGTACTCGACTGCCACATGCTGATCAGTGCGGTGGGCTTCCTCAACGAGCCCCGCTTTCCGGAGTGGCCGGGCCTCGTCGACTTCGAGGGCCCGGCGTTCCACACCGCGCGGTGGGAGCCGGAGCACGACCTGACCGGCAAGACGATCGGTGTGGTCGGCACCGGTTCGAGCTCGGTGCAGGTGGTGCCCGAGGTCGCGAAGGTTGCGGGCAAGGTCTACGTGTTCCAGCGGGATCCGGGCTGGATCCTGCCGAAGGGCGAGCGCGACTTCACGCCCGAGGAGCGGGCGCAGCTGCGCAAGCCGTGGAACTCGTGGATGCAGCGTTGGAAGCAGCTGGGGCGGCTCGAGGTCGGCGTGTTCGGCGGGGCGTTGTACCGCCCGGGCTCGAAGGTGAACACGATGCTGGAGAAGGCGGCCCGCAAGTACATCGATCACGAGTTCGCCGACTTCCCGGAGCTGCGCGCGGCGGTGACGCCGAGCTACCCGTACCCGGGGAAGCGGCCGATCTTCACGTCGACGTTCTTCCCGGCGTTGAAGCGCGACAACGTGGAGCTCGTGCCCCGTGCGGTCGAGAAGGTGACGCCTCATGGGCTCGTCGACGTGGACGGGGTGGAGCGCGAGATCGACGTGCTGGTGCTG
>JADGOM010000230.1 GCA_017882925.1 Acidimicrobiia bacterium
ACGGACTTTGGACCCTGGCCCGCCGGGGCGATCGCGACGAACGTCCGTGGCATGGACGAATACCTGCAGGAGCTGGGCTCCGATGCCTGCCTGTCGCTCCTCCGCAGCGCGGAGGTCGGTCGCATCGGGATGATCGTCGACGGCGCGCCGATCGTGATCCCGGTCAACTACCGCACCGTGGGCAACAGCAGCCGGTTCAGCATCGTCATCCGGACCCGTCCGGGCAGCATGGTCGACAAGGCGCACGAGGTGGCGTTCGAGGTCGACGGGGTCGACCCGCTGCACGCGACCGGTTGGTCGGTCCTCGTGCAGGGGATTCTCGGTCACGTCGGTGAGATCGACATCGAGATCCTGGGCGACGCGCTCGACCCGAAGCCCTGGATCCAGGACCCGTCGTCGTGGGTCGTGATCGTCGCCACGAAGGTGACCGGCCGGATGCTGCACCGTCCGCTGGACGAATGGGTGATCGGCGCGGGATACCTCTGAGCGGACCGTGCGTGCGCGTTTCGTTCGTTCGAGATGAGGACCTAGGCCCCTAACGCTTCCAGTCGTCATTCGTTGAGATGAGGTGACGCGGCCGCCACCGAGGCGCCGGACCCGGGAGGCCTTCGATGCGTCCAGCGAAGATCGTCGCGATCGTGTTCGGCGCGGTCGCGACACTGGTGGGCGTGGCCTTGTGCGTGGCCGGCTTCGCCCTCGTCCTCGCCCACGTCACCCAGCGCGACTCCGCCGGCTACTACACGACGTCGGTGCAGCACTTCGACACCTCGAGCTATGCGCTCACGTCGGGCGTGGATCTCGGGCAGGTTTCCGGCGAACGGGACTGGACGTTCACCCACCCCGTCGGGACGCTGCGCGTGCGGGCCACCCCCCGGGGTGGCCAATCGCTGTTCGTCGGGATCGCGCCCCGTTCGACCGTCGACGGGTGGCTCGCCGGCACCGCGCACGAGGAGGTGCGGGCGGCGAACTTCGGCCCGTTCCGGGTCGGGCGCACCCTGATCCGCGGGAGTGCCGTACCGGGCCCGCCGTCCGCACAGACGTTCTGGGTCGCCTCGAAGCAGGGAGTCGGCACGCAGACGCTCCGCTGGCCCAGCCAGAGCGGTCGATGGGCGATCGTCGTGATGAACGCCGACGGCAGCCGGGGGGTGACGACCGACGTCTCGGTCGGGGCCAAGACCGGACTGCTCCTCCCGCTCGGTATCGGATTCGGGCTGGTCGGGCTCGTCGCGCTCTTCCTCGCCGGAGTGCTGCTGTACTTCGGCGCCCGGCAGTCCCCCGGGTCGCGAGTCGGGTCGCCCCCGGCTCCGGTCCACACTCCTGAGCCGGCGGTCCCGGCTCCGGTGCCGGGGTCGGCACCGACCGCCGCGCCCGACGGCCGCTACCCGGCGCGGCTCGATGGCCGGCTCGACCCGAGCCTGAGCCGGTGGCTCTGGCTGGTGAAGTTCGTCCTCGTCATCCCGCACGTCATCGTGTTGGCCTTCCTCTGGCTGGCCGTCACGGTGATGACCGTGATCGCCGGGTTCGTGATCCTGTTCACCGGTCGGTACCCGCGCTCGATCTTCGACTTCAACGTCGGCGTCATGCGGTGGACCTGGCGGGTGTCGTTCTACGGCGTGGCCGCGTTCGGCACCGACCGGTATCCGCCGTTCAGCCTGCAGCCGGACCCGACGTATCCCGCGTCGTTCGACGTGGACTATCCCGAGCAGCTGTCGCGCGGCCTCGTGCTCGTGAAGTGGTGGCTCCTCGCGATTCCGCAGTATCTGGTGGTCGCGGTGTTCGCCGGCGGGTGGGGGATCGGCTGGAACGGCGCGTGGCGGCTCGCCGGCGGCGGTGGGCTCGTGGCATTGCTGGCGATCATCGCCGGGGTCACGCTGACGTTCCGGGGCCGGTATCCGGCGTCGATCTTCGACTTCGTGATGGGGATGAACCGGTGGTGCTACCGGGTCCTGGCCTACGTGGCCCTGATGCGCGACGAGTACCCGCCCTTCCGGCTCGACGCGGGGGGAACGGATCCCGGGAGCCTTCCCGCCATGCCGTCGGGCCCGAACCCCGATCGCACGGGCGAGCTCGTCGATGCCGGGGCCGAGTGACGGCGTCGCGTCCCGCGACATCCGGCAACAATGGCCGGATGATCCGACGCGAGGTCCGTCCCGTCCGGTGCCGACCATGAAGGCGTGGGTCGTCCGCACCCCGGGGCCGATCGACGGGGGCCCGCTCGAGCTCGTGGAGCGCGCGGTTCCCGAGGCGGGACCGCACGAGGTGCGCGTCCGGGTGCACGTGTGCGGGGTGTGCCGGACCGACCTCCACCTCGCGGAGGGCGACCTCCGGCCCCACGGCCACGACACGGTCCCGGGGCACGAGATCGTCGGCGTCGTCGACGCGATGGGGGAGCACGCCCACCGTTTCGAGCCCGGCCAGCGGATCGGCATCGCGTGGCTGCGCCGGACGTGCGGTGTGTGCCGCTTCTGCCGCCGGGGCGACGAGAACCTGTGCGTCGATCCGCGCTTCACCGGCTGGGACGCCGACGGCGGCTACGCGCAGTACGCGGTCGTCGACGAACGCTACGCGTACGCGCTCCCCGAGCAGTTCGGCGACGACGAGGCCGCGCCGCTCCTGTGCGCCGGCATCATCGGCTACCGCGCCCTGCGGCGGGCGGAGCTGCCTCCCGGTGGCAACCTCGGCCTCTACGGCTTCGGGGGCTCGGCCCATCTCGCGGCACAGGTCGCGATGGCGGAGGGCGCCGCGGTGTACGTGATGACGCGGTCGGCCGCGGCGCGTCAGCTGGCCACGGATCTCGGCGCGGCCTGGGTGGGCGACACCTTCGACCCGCCGCCGGTGCCGCTCGACGCGGCCGTCACGTTCGCGCCCGCCGGTGAGATCGTGCCCGCCGCGCTCGAGGCGCTCGACCGGGGCGGGACGCTCGCCATCGCCGGCATCCACCTCAGCGACATCCCGGGGCTCCGCTACGACGAGGACCTGTTCCAGGAGCGGCAGGTGCGCAGCGTGACGGCCAACACGCGTCACGACGGCGAGGAGTTCCTCCGGATCGCGGCGCGCATCGGGATCCGGGTGGAGACGCACCCCTACGACCTCGATCAGGCCGACGCCGCGCTCCGCGATCTCGCCCATGACCGCTTCACCGGCGCGGCCGTGCTGCACATGCCGCCGGACTGATCCGGGATCTGCGCCGGCGCGAGCGCGGTCGCCGCCCGCATCACGCAGGGGCGTGGCCTTCGGCGCGCGCCTTGATGCCGAGCAGCATCTTCCGTTCCATGACGAAGTGCGGCGCCTCGATGAAGAGCGCGTAGGCGAGGCTGGGCAACCCGCGCGGCACGCGGGTGCGGGCGATGAGGCGGGTCCGCTCCTTGCCGATCGGCTCGAGCACGAAGTACCAGCCCTTGAACGCGTACGAGCGGCCCGGCTCGAACCGGGCGACCGGCAACGCGTTGAGCGGGTGGAGCGGCACTCCGGCTCCGAGCTCGCGCGTCTGCCACTCCGGGTGCACCTCGTGGGCCTCCGGCATGTCGCATCCGGCGAGGTTCTCGAGCCAGGTGTAGCTGTAGAAGCCGGCGCGGTCCTGGCCGATCTGGGCCAGCCACGGCCACACCTCGCCGACCGGGGCGTCGATCGTGATCGCCCGGGTCATCGACAGCCCGGGCTGCTGGATCGTCTCGTCGCCCGGCAGGCTCTCCGCGACCTCCGCGGGGGTGGCGCCCCACCGGCGCGCCCACGGTCGCGCGACCGCGAGGTAGCCGACGAGCCCGACCGTCGCCACCAGTGCGGCGGCCGGTGGTCGGCGGCCCTTCCGGACCGCGCGGACCGTGGCCCACGCGCCGGCCGCGCCCAGCCCGGCGACGACCAGCGACCCGCCCGACACGACGGTGAGGGCCCGCGTCCCGCTGCGGACGCGATCGGCGCTCCACGTGGGCTCGGCGGCGGTCGGCCCGGTCACATCGGCGGTCACCGGGGTGCCGACCTCGACGTTGGGAGCTCCGGTCTCCTGCATCCCGCACCTCCGCACGACCGACCCGCGCTACCGACGCGCGGGTACCCGCTCAGCCTGACGCCGTGGCCGCGGGCGCGGCAGGGTCGAAGGTCCCGGACCGCGGCCGTCAGCGGCCGGTGCGGACCACGCGCGGCTCGTGCCGGGTCCAGCGCGTCTCGCGGCGGCGGATGACGCGGCGTACGTGGCGCTCGTGGGTGTGGGCCACCGGCGTGGGCGGCGGGACCCGCTCGAAGAAGCGTCGCTTCCCGAACTCCACGAAGGTGAGGTAGGCCACGACCATCACCGCGAGGGCGAGGAAGAAGGTCACGGGCAGGGGCGCGAAGCCGAGGTCGTGCGCCACCGGCGAGTACGGCAGGTAGGCGGCGATGATCACCACGGAGATGACGGCCACGAGCATCGGCCAGCTCGGCCGACTGCGCCAGAACGGGACCCGGCGCGTCCGGATCACGAACACCACCAGGGTCTGGGTCGCGAGCGACTCGACGAACCAGCCCGAGCGGAACAGCGCCGGCCCGGCGTGGAAGACGCCCAGCATGAGCGCGAACGTCGCGAAGTCGAAGAGCGAGCTGATCGGGCCGAAGAACAGCATGAACCGGCGGATGAACGTGACGTCCCAGTGCGCGGGCCGGGTGAGCATCTCCGGGTCGACGTTGTCGGTGGGGATCGTCATCTGGCTGGAGTCGTAGAGCAGGTTGTTGAGGAGGATCTGCGACGGGAGCATCGGGAGGAAGGAGAGGAACGTCGACGCCACCGC
>JADGOM010000039.1 GCA_017882925.1 Acidimicrobiia bacterium
CGCGCGACCACCTCGCCAACGTGGCGCTGGCGGCCCGCAAGCACGCCAACCGCAACCCCAACGCGACGATGTACCAGCGGACGATGACCCGCGAGGAGTACATGAACTCGCGGTGGATCTCCGAGCCACTCTGCCTCTTCGACAACTGCCTCGAGACCGACGGCGCGCTCGCCGCCATCATCGTGAGCGCGGAGCGGGCCAAGGACCTGCCGCACAAGCCGGCCTACATCCACGCCGCGGCGCAGTCGATCCCGCAGGAACATCAGACGATGACGAACTTCTACACGGCGGACCCGCTGCGGGGCCCGGCCTGGGAGTGCGCCGATGCGCTCTGGGCGAAGAGCGACGTCAAGCCGGCCGACGTGAAGGTCGCCCAGCTCTACGACGCGTTCAGCCCGCTGATCATCCTGTCGCTCGAGGGCTACGGGTTCTGCGCCCGGGGCGAGGGCGGCCCGTTCACCGACAACGGCAACATCGAGCTCGGTGGCCGGCTCCCCGTCAACACCAGCGGGGCCGGGATGAGCGAGGCCTACGTCCACGGCTTCAACCTCATCACCGAAGGCGTCCGCCAGATGCGCGGCACCAGCACGAGCCAGGTCGAGGACGCGGACAGCTGCCTCGTCACCAGCGGCGAGGGTGTCCCCACCAGCGCCATCCTCCTCACGAATGCGGTGCAGTGATGGAAACCGGCTTTCTCCTCCCCGTCCTCGACGATCCCGACACCATCCCGTTCTGGGAGGGTGCGGCCCGCGGTGAGCTGCTCGTGCAGCACTGCGGCAGCTGCGGGGTCGCCCGCATCCCTCCGCGCCCGATGTGCCCCCACTGCCGGTCCACCCAGGTCGCGTGGGAACCCGTCTCGGGCCGGGGCACGGTGTGGTCCTACGTGATCCCCCACCCGCCGCTGCTCCCGGCCTACTCGGAGTTCGCGCCGTACAACGTGATCGTCGTCGCGCTCGAGGAGAACCCGGGCCTGCGCCTGGTCGGCAACCTGGTCGAGTCGGCCGACGCCGACCTCAACTCGATCGACCCGCACTCGATCGTCATCGGCGAGCCGGTCCGCGTCGTCTTCCACCAGATCGACGACGTCACCTTCCCCCGCTGGGTCCGCGCCGGCTGACGAAGCCGTCCGGACGCGACTCGACCCGGCCGAAGCCGGGTCGAGTGTGTTCCCGACGCCGCCGGTCCGGAGGGGGGATCCATTCCGGTGGCGTCAGATCTGGGGGAAGCTCAGGCTGCGGCGCGCTCGGCGGGGGCCGAGGCGTGGGGGCCGGAGCGGAGCTGGGAGAGGGTGGCCTCCCACCGGAGCTGCTCCTCGAGCCAACGCAGCGCGTGCGTGCGCTCGTCGCCCGGGTTGCGCCAGCGGGTGTGGGATCCGGCGGTCGTTGCCATGGTGGTGCCCCCTTCCAGGGGAGTCGGTCGTACCATCCTTGGGACTTCGCACCCGGGGCCGGCCTTGCAGTTCCCGGGGGGAGGGATCCTGCAGTGCCGACTCCGGTGGTGCGAACTCCTTGTGCGCACACACTATGAGTAATTGCTCTCAGTGTCAACACACGAGTAGGGTGACTCCCGTCACAGGATGGACGCGGGGAGACGCATGACCACCACCAACGACGAATGGCGCATCGACGACCTCGCCCACCGGGCCGGGGTCACGGTCGACACCATCCGCTACTACCAGCGCGAAGGCCTCCTCCCGGCCGCCGAGAAATCCGGCCGCAACAAGATCTACGGACCGGCCCACCTGGAGCGCATCGCCCGCATCCGGGAGTTCCAGGAGCGCCGCTTCTCGCTCGCGGCGATCCGGGCCCTCATCGAGTCGCAGCGGACCGGGCTCGCCGACGGCGTCTTCGGAGGCTCCGAGCACTCGTACACGCTCGAAGAGCTCGTCAAGCGCTCCGGCGCCGCGCCCGAGATCGTCAAGGCGGCCCGCGACAGCAAGCTGCTCCGGGATCCGGGCGACTACGGGCGCCAGTCCTACGACTCCGGCGACCTCGACCTGCTGCGCGGCCTCATCGAGCTGCGCGCCCGGGGCATCCCGCCCACCGTCCTGACCGAGCTCGGCCGCATCTACACGGAGGGCGTCGAGCAGATGCAGCACCGAGTGGTCGACCTGTTCGCCGGCACCAGCGGATCCGAGTGGCAGCCGGAGGAGCTCGAGCGGTTCCAGGCCGGCGACACCTCGGCCGACATGCTCCCGATCGTCAACCGGGTCGTCGGCTACGTGCACCAGCGGACCCTGCAACGGCTCACCCTCGAGGCGATCGAGCACCACTCCGCCGCGCCGCCCGCGCCGCCCGCGCCCGCGCGGGAGCCGGCCGCGCCGGCCAAGGACGCCAAAGCCTCGCGGCGGAGCTTCACCACCTACTGACTTCCCGCCCGGCCGACACCCGCGCGCACCGCGACGCGCGAGGGCCCCGCTCGCGCGGGGCCCTTCGCATCGCTCCGTGGTGCCACTCCCGCGGGCCGGGGGAACCCGGCCGAACGGGACGGTCGGGTCAGTCGTCGAGGTGCCAGATGCGGGCCGCGTTGCCGCCCACGATGAGGTCGCGCTCCTCGGTCGGGATGTTGGCCATCGTGTCCTCGATCACCTTGCGCGAGTACGGCCAGTCGTTGCCGTGGTGCGGGTAGTCGCTGGACCACATCATGTTCTCGACGCCCACGCGGTGCCGGAGGTCGATGCCCGAGCGGTCGGTGATGAACGTGCAGGAGTTGTTGCGCCGCCAGTAGAAGCTGGGGTTCTCCACGATCGGGAGCTGGCCCCACGAGCGGTTGCGCCAGTACTTGTCGTCGAGCGCCTCGAGGAAGTGCGGCAACCAGCCCGCGCCGATCTCGATCCAGCTGATGTGCAGCTCGGGGAAGCGCTCGTAGACGCCGGTGAAGATCATCGCGGCGATGTTGCCCGCCGCCATCGCGAACACGTGGCTCATGCCGCCGACGGCCTTGGCGTTGGCGGCCGCGCTCGAGCCGCCGTACAGGGCGTTGGATGCCTTCGAGGCCGCGACGCGGCCCTTCATGCGGGAATCGCGGCTGATGATGTTGATGTGGACCGAGACGGGCATGCCCTCGTCGACGGCCGCCGCCCAGAACGGGTCGTCGTCGGTCGACGGGGACTCGCCACCCGACGGCCAGTTGGAGATGACGACGCCCCTGGCCCCGCGGGCCTTGGCCTTGCGCAGCCCGTCGATCGCGGCGTCGATGCCGAGGCTCGGGATCTGGGCCAGACCGATCAAGCGGGTCGGGTCGGGCGCACAGAACTCGTCGAACAGGAAGTTGTTGTACGCATCCACGCCCGCGAGGACGAAGTCGGGGTCCTCGTCACCGAGGAAGTGGCTCATCGTGCGCTGCGGCGCGTAGAGGAACTCCGCCGACACGCCGTCGATGTCCATGTCCTTCAGGCGCTCGGCGCCGTTGTAGCAACCGGTTCGGGTCTCCTCGTAGGTGACGCCGAGCCAGCGGAACTGGTCGAACGGGAGGCCCGGCGTGGCGACCAGGCCGATCGGGTCCGGCTCGCCCCCCACCGCGGTCAGCCAGGCGTCGCCGCCCTGGCTGTCCTTGACCAGCTTCGGGGCCTTGTCCTGGAAGGTCTTCGGGAGCCAGTTGGTCCAGATGTCCGGCGGCTCGAGGATGTGGCAGTCAGAATCGACGATGCGGTACTTCGACATGGGAGGTCCTTTGCGGTCGAAGGGCACTGGGCTGCAGACGGCCACGGCGATGCCCCGGGATTGCCGGGGCCAGTCTGGAGTTTCCTGACGCGCGTGTCAATTCTGACGGTCCGTCAGACAGGCCTCTGACCTGCGCTTTCACCAACGATTTCCGAGTCTTGTTGCTATTTCCCTCCGCGCGTGTCAGGGATGCCCACCCGAACGCGGTCGCCCGGCCGTCGATATTCTGACGGGACCGTCAGGGAGAGGGAGTCGAATGTCCGAGGCATTGCTCGAAGGTGTGCTGGTCGTGGACCTGGCCCGGGAGATCGGGGCGATGACCGGCCGGATCCTGGCCGACCTCGGGGCCGAGGTGGTCGCGGTCGATCCGCCGGAGGAGCCCGCCTGGCGCCACGGGAAGCGGATCGCAGGCGCCGCGGAGCTCGACGAGCTGCTGGCCCGGGCCGACATCGTCATCGACACCCCCTACGCGCCGGGCGCACCGGAGGTCGACCCGTCGCAGGCGCCGGACGCGGTGTGGGTGCGCATCACGCCGTTCGGCCTCACGGGGCCGCGCGCGAGCTGGCAGGCGAGCGACCTCGGGATCATGGCCGCCAGCGCGAACGCCTACAGCACCGGCGACCCCGACCGCGCGCCGCTGCGCCCGGGCGAGCCGGCCGGCTACGCGCACACCGGCTCCGAAGCGGCGTACGCCGCGCTCACCGCGCTCGCCACCGGTCGCCCGCAGATCGTCGACGTGGCCGCGCAGGAGGTCGTGTCGGTCGCCAACATGGCCGCCCCCGCGGCGTTCCCGAAGAGCGGGGCCCGCGGCGGCCGGCGCGGCGCCAGCATCGGCAGGACACGCGAGATCTGGGAGACCAGCGACGGCTTCGTGAGCTACGGCCTGCGCGGCGGGAAAGCCCGCGTGCCCAGCCTCGAGACCCTCACCCGGCTCGTCGCAGCCGACGGCATCGACGCCCCCGGGCTCACCGAGCGCGACTGGACCACCTACAACCCCAACACCGTGACCGACGAGGAGATCGTCGAGATCGAGCGCCCGGTTGCGGAGTACTTCTCGCGCCACACCATGCAGGAGCTCTACGACATCGCGACGGTCCAGACGTTCATGCTGGCCCCGATCAACTCGCCCAAGGAGATCCTCGCGAGCCAGCAGCTCGCCTCGCGCGACTTCTTCGGGCCCATCGACGGCGAGGAGGGGGTCGTCGCGCCGCGCGTCTTCGCGACGATCCGCGGACCCGAGGCCGACGGCACCCCCGTCGACGCGACCGCGGCCAAGCCGGCGTGGGCCGACGCGCACGGCCCGGGCACCCCGGCGTGGAGCGGGCTCAAGATCCTCGAGTTCGGATCCGGCGCCGCCGGCCCCATCGCGACCCGCTACTTCGCCGAACACGGCGCGACGGTGCTGCGGGTCGAGAGCAAGGGCCGCCCCGACTTCCTGCGCGTCTACGCGCTCGGGCCGAAGAACCCGCACGGGCTCGAGGGGTCTCCGCTGTTCGACGGCCTCAACGTCGGCAAGCTCGACGTCAGCTTCAACCTCAAGCACCCCGAGGCCATCGCGCTCGTGAAGCGCCTGATCCTCGAGTGGGCCGACGCGGTGGCCGAGAACTTCGCGCCACGCGCGATGCGCGGCTTCGGGCTCGACTACGACACGTTGATCAAGGAGAAGCCCGACCTCGTCATGATCAGCGCGTGCCTCAACGGCCAGACCGGGCCGCACAAGGACTACCCGGGCTTCGGCGGGCAGGGCTCGGCGCTCGCCGGGTACAACTACGTCACCGGGTGGGCCGACCGCGAGCCCGTCGGCCCGCACGGCACCATCACCGATTCACTCGCGCCGCGCTTCGTCGCCGCCGCGCTCGCCGCCGGTCTCCTCTACCGGGCGCGCACCGGCCGCGGCATCTACCTCGACGTGAGCCAGGTCGAGGCCGCGGTGTACTCGCTGAGCCCCTGGCTCATCGACTACCAGCGCACGGGCACGCCCCGGTCCCGCAACGGCAACCGCTCGCCGCTCGCGGTGCCGCACGGCATCTTCCCGTCGGTCGACGAGGGCAAGATCCGCGACCGCTGGGTCGCGATCGCGACGCACACCGACGAGGAGTGGGCGACGCTCGCCGGCATCATCGGCGGCACCACCCCCGACGGCACCGCGCTGGTCGACCCGTCGCTCGCCACGCTCGCCGGCCGGCAGGCGAAGATCGACGAGATTGAGGCCGCGATCGGGGCCTGGACCGCGACGCGCACGCGCGACGAGGTGGCGGAGCAGCTCCAGGCCGCGGGCATCGAGGCGGTGCCGGCCGAGGACTTCGGCGACTTCACCCTCGACCCGCAGATGGCGGTGCGCGACCACTTCGTCGAGCTCACCCACCCGTTCATGGGCCCGGGCATCTACGAGCGCAACGGCTTCCGGCTCTCGGACGCGCCATCCGGATACACCCGCACCGGCCCCACGCTCGGCCAGGACCAGGACTGGGTGCTCGACGAGGTCCTGGCCCTTTCCGCCGACGAGCGCACGCGGCTCGAGGCCGAAGGCGCCTTCGACTGACCCCGCCTCCGTGCGTATCTCGACTCCCTAGTTGGTCGTTGAGATACGCACGGCCTGGGTGGGTGGTGGCCGGGCCGGTAGCGTCGGCGGGCCATGGACCTCAACGCTCCGGACACCGGTGGATCCGCCGCCGACGCCGATTTCCGGGCCGAGGCGCGCGCGTGGCTCGAACGCGAGCTCCGGGGCGAGTTCGCGGTCGTGCGCGGCCGCGGCGGGCCGGGTGACGAGCACGCGCTGTTCGAGGAGCGCCACGCATGGGAGCGCGCGCTCGGCGCGGCCGGCTGGACCTGCCTCTCGTGGCCGGAGGAGTACGGCGGGCGGGGCGCGACGCTGCGCGAGCAGGTGATCTTCTACGAAGAGTACGCACGCGCGCACGGGCCCGGCCGCGTGGGGCTCGTGGGCGAGGGCCTCATCGGGCCGACGATCGTCGCGTTCGGCACCGAGGAGCAGAAGCGCCGCTTCCTCCCGCCGATCGTGCGGGGCGACGAGCTGTGGTGCCAGGGGTACTCCGAGCCCGACGCCGGCAGCGACCTCGCCAACGTGCAGACCGTCGCCGTGCGCGACGGCGACGACTGGGTGATCACCGGGCAGAAGGTCTGGACGTCGCTCGCGCACTGGGCCGACTGGTGCTTCGTGCTCTGCCG
>JADGOM010000231.1 GCA_017882925.1 Acidimicrobiia bacterium
GACCGCGTACACCGACATGCGCAAGGGCTGCTACGACATCCACGAGCGCGTCAAGGACATGAACCGCAACGGCCTGCTCGGCTCGATGTGCTTCCCGAGCTTCGTGCAGTTCTGCGGTCAGTTGTTCAGCAAGTCGTCCGACCTCGACACGTCGATCCATCTGCTGCGGGCCTACAACGACTGGCACATCGACGAGTGGTGCGGCACCTCCCCGGGCCGTTTCATGCCCCTCAGCATCCCGCCGATCTGGGACCCGCAGCTGATGGCCGACGAGGTGCACCGCGTCGCCAAGAAGGGCTGCCACGCCGTCACCTTCTCCGAGGACCCGGCCAAGCTCGGCTGGCCCCACGTGTTCGGCGACCACTGGGACCCGTTCTTCAAGGCCTGCGAGGAAGAGGGCACGGTCATCTGCCTGCACATCGGCTCGAGCAGCACGGTGCTCTCGATCGCCGAGGGCGCCCCGATCGACGTGATGATCGCGCTCACGCCGCTCAACACGATGCACGCCGCCACCGACCTCATCTTCAGCCAGCAGCTGCGCAAGTTCCCGAACCTGCAGTTCGCGCTCAGCGAGGGTGGCACCGGCTGGCTGCCCTACTGGCTGGAGCGGATCGACTACACGTACCAGCAGCACCGCTTCTGGACCCACCAGGACTTCGGCGACAAGCTGCCGAGCCAGATGGCGCGTGACCACTTCAGCTTCTGCTTCATCTCCGACCGCGCCGGCATCACCCAGCGCGAGGTGATCGGGCTCGAGAACATCACGTGGGAGTGCGACTACCCCCACTCCGACTCGAGCTGGCCGCACTCGCCCGAGTCGCTGTGGAAAGACTTCGACGGCGTATCGCCGGAGCACATCAACAAGCTCACGCACGAGAACGCGATGCGGATCTACCAGTACGACCCCTTCAAGGACATCCCGAAGGAGCAGGCGACCGTCGCGGCCCTCCGGGCGCTGGTGAAGGACTGATCCGAAGCACCACCTGCGCAGCGCCACCTGCACACCCCGTGTGCGCGGCACGACCGAGACGAGCCGGCGTGCGTCCGACTCCGCGAACCTGCGGACCGGATGCACGCCGGTTCCGCGTCCGGGGTCGAACGCCCACCCCCGACGCGCCGCCCGGCTTCAACTGCCGGTGCGGCGATCGCGGTGCTGGAGCATCGGCACGAGGCCCGCGGCGGAGAGCATGCGGACGGCCCGGGCCTCCTCCGCGTCGATCACGAGCGCGTCGCCCGGATCACGGTTGACGATGAACGTGACCACGCAGCTCGCGCAGGCCTCCGTGTGTTGCATCACGCACTCGCCGCAGTCGATCAACATCCGCACCCGATCCTCGTCGCCGGTTCCCGCTGGCAGGACCCAGTATGCGGAGGCGGTGTGACAGCTAACTCGGGCCGCGAACGGCCCCGCCCGGGGGCCGTCAGTAGTTGGCGGGGAACACCCGGCCGATGGCCTGCAGGAAGGCGAACGCGGTGATCACTAGGGGGACGGCCATGAGGGTGAAGATCGCGACCCGCGCGCCGCGCCACCGCGTGGCCAGGCGGTACATCGCGACGTAGACGATCAGGAGCAGCGCGCCCCAGAGCAGCACCGACGCCCACAGCGAGCTCGCGAACCACCCGAAGCCGCCGATCGCCGCCGCACCGCTGCGCTGCGCGATCGCCGCGACGGGGGCACCGGGCCGGCCGCGGAGACGGGCCACCACCGCGAGCTGTTCCGACGCGCGGTACCGCGGCTGCGACGTCGTGAGGATCAGGTGGTCGGTGCCCGCGCCCGTGACCGGGGCCACGACCCCGCCCGACACCGACTTGGGCCCGTCGCTCACGACGTAGGTGGAGGAGCCCTCGGTGGTGGTGACGGAGATGCGGTCGCCCACCTTCAGGTCGTCGAGGTGGTCGAACGGCGCGCCGTAGGTGGTTCGGTGACCGGTGACGACCGAATCGCCGGTGTGCCCGGGCAGCGGGGTCGACTCGTCGTGGCCCGGCCCGCGCCGGAGCTCGGCGACGCCGGTGCCCTCGACCACGATCTGGTCGACACCGATCGCCGGGATGCGGATCCGGGCGACGGGGTCACCGGTCGCCGGCGTCGTGGCCGCGACCGGGGCGACCGCGGTCTTCCGGTCCGAGACCGCGTGGGCAGCGGCCCGGGCGCGCTGCGCGTGCGCGGTCGCCACGGCCTGGGCGAAGTCGGACCGGAGCGCGTGTTGGCTGCGCGACTGCAGCAGGCCCGTGCCCCAGAGCTGCAGGACCGCGAACGCGATGAGCAGGATGCCGGTGTCGCGGAACACGCGGGCCAGCAGCCGCCGCACCCGGAGCTTCGACCCGGCCTTGGCCGCGGGCATCAGCTCGGCCGGCGCGACCGCGGGGGCCGGCGCCGTGGCGGGCCCGGCCACAGCTGCCACCGGGGTCGGCAGCACATCCGCCACATCCGTCACGTCCGGCGCGGCCTCCGGGGCTCGCGGGGCCGCGGCCTTCGCCGACGGGAGCAGGTCGCCGCTCGGCTCGGCGACGGCAGGCGCGGCCTCGGCGGTGCGCGCGGTGGCCGCGGTGGGGCGGGGCGGCGGCGGGTTCAGGAACCACGGGATCTCGGAGCGCGGCTTCTCGGGCGCCGCGGGCACGACGCCGGACGACTCGGCCGCGGCCTCGACGGGCTCGGCAACGTCGGGCTCGGCGGTCTCCGTCGCCTCGGGCTCCGCGGTGTCCGGTGCCGTCGCCTCGGGCGCGGCCGCCTCGGGGTGCGGGGTCGGCGGGACCAGGAACCACGGGATCTCGTAGCGCGGCTTCGCGGGCGCGTCGGCGCCGGCCACCGTCGCCGCGGCGACGGGCACGGACGGGGTCTCCGGCTCGGTCGCGATCGCGGTCGCGTCGGGCTCCGGGACGGGCACCGCGCGGAGCGCGGCGAAGTACGCCGCGGTCGCGGACACGGGCTGATCGGGCGGCGCGGGCGGCACGAGGTCGGCGGGGAACGCCACCGGCGGCAGCACGTCGGTGGGACCCACGACCTGAGACCCCGCGGCATCCAACGCGTCGACCACCGCGTCGCGGGACGCGTCGACCGACTCACGCACCCGGATGAGCTCTCGGGTGAAGTCGCCGAACGCGGCCTCGGTGGCCGGCACCTCCGCCCCGGTGACGCGGTCGACCGACGGGCCGACGGCGCGCAGGATGCGCGCGGCGCGTTCCCGAGCCGACTCGACGATCAGGTCGACCGACCCCTCGGCCTGCGCGCGCCGCGCCCGGCGCGCGTCCTCGATCGACTCGCTGCTGACGCGCTCGAGGAGCGCGACGGCCCGGGCGAGCTCGTGGTGGTCGGGCGTCGGGGTGTCGGCGGGAGCGTCAGCCTCCATGCCCGCGACTCAGCCCTCGGCCCCGGGGCCCGGCTGCTCGGGATCGGACGTCGGAGTGAGCTCGCTCTGCTCGAGGGTCCGGCGGAGATCGGCGAAGAACGCCGCGTCCGACGTCGCGCCGACGGACCCGCCTTCGGGTCCGTCGTTCTCGGGCGTGGTCAGGTCGAGGTCGGCCGACGCGTCGGTGGCGGCCGCGCCCGGCGTGGCGTCGAGGTCGTCCTCGACGCCGCGGAGCGCGTCGACGATGCGCTCCTGCGACGAGCGCAGCTCCTCCTGGAGGCGGGCCAGGGCGACGGTCACGGTCAGGGTCGCGGCCTCGACACGGGCGCGTTCCTGCTCGAGCACGCGGGCCACCGCGACGCGCTTGCGAGTGACGATCTCGCGCCCACGGTTCTCGGCGTTGGCGAGGATCTCCTGCGCCTGGGTGTTGGCCTCCTCGACGCGGACCCGCGACTGCACCTCGGCCTCGGCGAGCGCCTCGTCGGCGGTCTTCTGGAGCAGCAGCAACGCCCGCCCGAGCGCGGCCTCGGAGTCGACCGGGGCCGCAGGGTGGGCTGCGCCGACCTCGGCGGCGCGACGGTTGGCGTCGTCGAGCTGGGTCTGGAGGCGTTCGATGATGCCCGCACTCCGGATCACGAGGCGTTCGAGATCCTTGCGGCGCGGGACGGGGGCGTCCTCCGGGATCGGGTCTGAGAGATCCATCATGCTTCCTCCTCCGTGAGGCGACGGCGGC
Source organism: Acidimicrobiia bacterium (assembly GCA_017882925.1). Lineage (GTDB taxonomy): Bacteria > Actinomycetota > Acidimicrobiia > IMCC26256 > Chersky-534 > Chersky-534. The sequence goes on from JADGOM010000231.1 coordinate 4,081, forward strand.
AACGTCGCATCGTGCGCCCCCGGTGACCGTGCTCCCGGTCCGACGACTGGCTCGACCGCGTCGCCGGAAGCCTCCCTGCTCCGTGCGGACGGTCGTCGTGCGGCTTGCTGGCGCGAACTCTAGCAGTGGCCGATTGACCACCCAATGGGCCGAACCGACCCCCGATCGCGTGTGTCGCGCGCTTCCGTCAGGCCCGCAGCACCCGGAGCAGCGCGTGGGCGGGCAGCACGCGAGCGCCCTCGGCCTCCGCGTGCGTCCGGACCCAGGTGTCGGACGAGACGGCCAGCACCGGGACCCGCGCGGGCAGCGCGGCGATCTCGCGCACGACCACCTCGTCGGCCTCCTCGCCCGCGGCCGAGAACACGATCCGCACGCCCGCGCGCCGCGGCGGGTTGACGAGGGTGGTGCCGTCACCGTCGAACACCAGCGTGACCGGGCACTTGGTGCGGAGGTGCAGCTCGGCGAGCGCGGCCATCAGCCGGTCGCGCTGGACGGCCGGTGTGCAGTCGGACCAGCCCTCCATGGAGACGTTGTAGCCGTCGACCACGAGCGCCACGCCTTCCGACTTGAGCGCGTGCGTGACCGCGTCGGGCGACTCCGCGAGCATGCCCGCGGGCATCTCGACCTTGGCCCGCGAGGTGGGCGCGCGGGCCGGGGCCCGGGGTGCGGGTGCGGCCGCGGGAAGGGGCGCGTCGTCGGCCGGATCGGCCAGGCCACCCGCCCTCCGGGCGTGCTCGACCACCCCGCCGAGACCGACCGCGAGCCGGCGCGCGAGCTCGGCCGCGTCGGCCAGCGCGCGCAGGTCGCCGTAGCGGAGGCCGGTGCCCGGCGCGGCCGCCCGTTCGAGCGCGGTGCGCGCCGCGGCCAGCTCCTGGTCGCGTTCGGCGAGCGCGGTCTTCAGCTCGCGCGCGTCCTGCTCGGCCTTGCGGGTGCGCTCGGCCTCCCGCTGGCTGCGCGCCTTGGCCCCCTCGGCCTTGCTCTTCGCGGCCGTGAGCTCGGCCTCGGCCTGCTGCACGCGGGCGACGGCCGCGGCCGCGTCGGCCTCGACCTTCTCCTCACGCGCGCGGCGGGTTCGGCGCTCCTCCTTGAGCTCGCGGTCGAGGCGGGAGGCGTCGGCCAGCGCGGCGTCGCGCGCGACCTCCGCCCGCTTGCGCGCCTCGTCGATGGAGGCGTGCTGCGTCTGGAGCGCCTTCACGTCGTCGGCTTCGGCCTGCTCGCGCCGGTACAGGTCGAACGCGGCGACCGAGGCACCGAGGCCGAACTCCCAGCCCTCGGGCTTGGCGGCGTAGAGCGACGACGCGAGCAGCGGGAGGTCGGACCGGTCGGCCGCCTCGGTGACGAGCTGGCCCGCCTTGTCGGGGCTCCACTGTTCGAGCAGCGCGGCGACCTCGGGCCGGGTGACGAAGCGCTCGCACGAGCGGGCGCGGAAGGCGTCGTCGGACTCGAGCGCCTTCAGCAGCGTCTGGCGCGCCGCGCCCCGAGCGAGGCCCCGGCGGTCGAAGCCGGCGAGCGGGCGCAGCAACGGAGGCACGTCGGCCGGGGCCAGGGTCTTGAGGAGGTCGCCCGCGGTGTCGAGGACCGGGATGAGGAGCTGCTCGGGGAGTGCGGGAAGGGTCTCGCTCATGCGCCACGCTCCGTGGGTTCGGACTCGCGCTTTGTGTCGTTCGTGTCGTCGGCTCGTAGACTGCGCCGGCCCGGACCCACCGCCACGGCCCCCGAGAAAGGACTGGTGCTGCGCCCATGCAGGCTCGGATCGAAGAGCTGACCCTCACGACGCAGGGCGACGGCGACATCCAGGATCTCACGGCCGACGCCCAGAAGGCGATCGACAACGCCGAGCTCCGCGAAGGCCTGTGCACCGTGTTCGTCGCCCACTCCACCTGCGGGATGACCGTCATCGAGCACGAGCCCGGGTGCGACGCCGACCTCAACGCGGTGCTCGAGCAGCTCGCGCCGCAGGACGAGCCGTGGAAGCACAACGCGCTCAACGCCGACAGCAACGGGCACAGCCACGCTCGTGCGGCGCTGATGGGGCCGTCGGTCACGATCCCGTTCTCCCGGGGCGAGCTGCTGCTCGGCGTGTGGCAGAAGATCGTGTGCATCGACCTCGACGACCGGCCCCGCACCCGCAAGGTCGTCATCCAGCTGCTCGGCGAGTAGCCCCCCGGGCCGGGCTGGGCTCACGGCTCGACGGTTGCGTCGGCGCCACCCTCGCTCGGCTCGAGCTCGATCGCCTGGATCGCGTCGCCCTCGGCGCCGCACCACCGGCAGCCGACCCACTCGACCCGCTCCTCGAGCACGCGCTCCTCTTCGACGGTGAGCTCGCCGCCGACCGTGTAGTGGTGGAACGACGACGTGCGCCGGACCGCGCGCACGTCGAAGCGGGTGAGGTTGCCGCACGCGGTGCAGCGGTATCGCGGGGCCATGCCGGAGTGTACCGAGCGCCGTCTCCCCCACCGCAGATCGTGAGGCGCCGTGAGAGTACCGAACAGGTCTCTCACGGCGCCTCCTGTTCCGGGTCCGCGCGTGCCGAACATACGTTCGCTAGCTTGCCCCGATGCCCTCGATCCCGCCGCTCTCCGGCCAGCGGTCGCTCGACGACCTCGGCACCCCGCTCCACGAGGTCACGTTCGTGGCCGTCGACCTCGAGACCACGGGCACGTCGCCGGCCTCGTGCGCGATCACCGAGGTCGGCGCGATCAAGTACCGCGGCGGCGAGGTGCTCGGCACGTTCCAGACGCTCGTCAACCCCGGCGTCGACATCCCGCCGATGATCACCGTGCTCACCGGGATCACCAACTCGATGCTGTATCCCGCGCCGCGCATCGCCGAGGTGCTGCCCGCGCTGCTCGAGTTCTTCGGCCGCGCCGTGCTCGTGGGCCACAACCTGCGCTTCGACACGTCGTTCCTCGACGCCGCGCTGCTCGCCGAGGGCTACGAGCGGCTCGCCCACCGCCGCGTCGACACGCTCTCGCTGTCGCGCCGCCTCTTGCACGACGAGGTCCCCAACCTCCGGCTCGGCACGCTCGCCCGCCACCTGCGCGTCGCCACGGAGCCGAACCACCGTGCGCTCGCCGACGCGATGGCCACGGCCGAGGTCCTGCACGCGCTGCTCGAACGCACCGCGCGCCTCGGCGTGCTCGGCCTCGACGACCTCGTCGAGCTGCCCACGATGCGCGCCCACCCGTCGATCCAGAAGCTCTCCCTCACCGCGCACCTCCCGCGGACGCCGGGCGTCTACCTCTTCCGCGACCCGTCCGGCCGCGTCCTCTACGTCGGCAAGGCCACCAACCTCCGGTCGCGGGTGCGCTCCTACTTCGGCGGCGACGACCGCAAGAAGATCCCGCAGCTCCTCCGGGAGACGGCCCGCATCGACCACTTCGAGTGCGCCGACCCGTTCGAGGCCGAGGTGCGGGAGATCCGCCTGATCCAGCAGCACGAGCCCCGCTTCAACCGGCGGAGCAAGGCGTGGCGCAGCTACGCCTACCTGAAGCTCACCCTGCGGGAGCGCTTCCCCCGGCTCGCCGTCGTGCGCCAGGCCAAGTCGGGCGACGGCGTCTACCTCGGCCCGTTCCATTCGGTCTCCGCCGCGCACACCGTGCGCGAGGCCATCGAGACCGCGGTGCCCGTCCGCCGGTGCTCGCAGCGGATCGGGCGGCGGTGCGCGGTCCCCGAGGGGGCCACCGCGTGCGTGCCCGCCCAGCTCGGCACCGCCGCGTGCCCGTGCACGGGTCACACCGACGAGGCCGAGTACGGGCGGATCATCGAGCTCGTGGTGCGCGGGCTCGGCAACGAGCCCGAGCTGCTGCTCGATCCGCTCGAGGCCCGCATGCACTCGCTCGCCGCGGCCGAGCGGTTCGAAGAGGCGGCGCTCACCCGCGACCGCCTCCGCGGTCTGGCCCGCGCGCTGCGACGGCGGCGCGCGCTCGAGTCGCTCCGCCGGTCCGGGCGCATGACGGTCGAGGTCGACGGCGTTCCCCGCGCGCTGTTCCACGGGCGCCTTCTGGTCGACGCGGCCGCGCCCGGATCGCTCCCGCTCGTGTCGGCCGAGGAGGCCGCCACCCCCGTCGATCCCGACGCGCCCTGTCCCCGCGAGCAGCTCGACGAGCTCCTCGTGGTCGCGCGCTGGCTCGAGCTCGCCGCGTCCCGGGCCCGGCTGCGCGAGGCGAGCGGCACGTTGGCGTCGCCGCTCCCCCCGATCCCGGGCTTCGAGCCCGTCACCCGCCGCAAGCACGCGCGGCCGGCGCGATGACCCGGCGCATTCGCGCCATCCGCCCGTCGCGCGACCCTGGCCCCCCGACGAGACCCGAGGAGACTCCCGTGACCGAGACCGTGCAGTCGGCCGACGGCACCACCATCGCCTACGAGCGCACCGGCGACGGGCCGCCGCTGCTGCTGGTGGGAGGCGCGTTCAGCACCCGGCGCGGCGCCGACCCCCTCGTCGCCCTGCTCGCGCCGCACCTCGGTGCGATCGCCTTCGACCGCCGCGGCCGGGGCGACAGCACCGACACCCCGCCCTACGCGGTCGAGCGCGAGATCGACGACCTGCGCGCCCTGGTCGACGCGGCCGGTGGCCACGCGTTCGTCTACGGGCACTCGTCGGGCGCGGTGCTGTCGCTCCTCGCCACCGCCCACGGCCTCCCCGTCACGAAGCTCGCGGTCTACGAGCCGCCGTTCATGATCCCTGGCACCCGGGAGCTCCCCACCCCCGACTACGCGGCGCGGGTGCAGGCGGCGGTCGACGCGGGCGACGGCGCGCTCGCGGCCACCACGTTCTTCACCGAGGCCGTCCAGATGCCCGGCCCGGTGGTGGAGATGATGCAGCACTCGCCGATGTGGCCGGGGATGCTCGAGCTCGCGCACACGATCCCGTACGACAACGCGATCGTCGGCGACGGCTCGATCCCCACCGACCAGCTCGCGGCCATCACGGTGCCGAC
>JADGOM010000232.1 GCA_017882925.1 Acidimicrobiia bacterium
GTTCCACGGCTCCACCGGCGCGTTGCGGCTCGACGCGCCCGTCGTCGGCATGGCCACGACCGCGGGCGGCGCGGGCTACTGGTTGGTGGCGAGTGACGGCGGGATCTTCTCGTTCGGCGACGCGCCGTTCTTCGGCTCGATGGGGGGCCGGCACCTCGACCGCCCGATCGTGGGCATGACCGGGACGCCCGGCGGGCACGGCTACCGCTTCGTCGCCACCGACGGCGGCGTCTTCGACTTCGGCGACGCGCAGTTCTACGGGTCGCTCGGCGGCACCGGGCACCCGCTCGTCGTCGGCATGGCCGCGACCCACGACGGCAACGGCTACTGGATGCTCACGCTCGCGGCCGAGGTCGTGGGCTACGGCGACGCCGTCTACCGCGGCGAGCCCGGACCCGCCTTCTCGGCGAGCATCGCCCCGCTCAGCGCGGCGCAGAAGGCGTCGATGGTGGGCGTCTCGTGGCGGCCGGGCTGCCCGATCGGCCTCGACTCGCTGCGGATCATCACGATGCCGCACTGGCGGTTCGACGGCAGCGCGAGCGCGGGCGAGCTGGTCGTCGACGCGTCGGCGGCCGACGCGATGGTCGCCGCCTTCCACCGGCTCTGGGACACCAGGCAGCCGATCGACCGCATGGAGCCCGTCGAGCGCTACGGCGGCAACGACGACGCGGCCGACATCGCCAACGACACCTCCGCGTTCAACTGCCGCACCACGAGCACCGGCACGCTCTCGAACCACGCGCTCGGCCTCGCGGTCGACGTGAACCCGTTGCAGAACCCCTACATCCATCCCGACGGGCGGACCATGGACCCCAACGCGCAGCGCTACGCGAACCGTGCGTTGCAGGAGCCCGGCGTGATCCACCCGGGCGACGCGGTGTGGAGCGCGTTCGCGTCCGTCGGCTGGCGCTGGGGCGGCACCGTCATCTCGCCCCCCGACTACCAGCACTTCTCCCCGACGGGCCGCTAGATCTCGAGGCGTCGCAGAACGCACGTCCGGCTCGACGTAGTTGTCGCACCTCGCTGCGAGAATTGGTGCATGTTCAGGGAGGAAGTGCGGACCGCGCGTTCGGCGCTCGAAGCCATCGCTCAGGGCTTCGATGCGAGTTGTTCGGGCCGTGAAGCCGTCCGGCTGTTGGAGGAGTTGGCGACGATCCGCAACCTCGCCGACGGCGTGACCGCTCGGGCCGCGAAGCGAATCGCCGACACGAACGCGTTCGTTGCCCACGGCGACCGCACGGCCGAGGAGCTGTGCGCGCGGGTCGTCGGCGTCGGTTCAGGCGACGCGAAGCGCGCGATCGAGAGTGCGGACCGATTGGAGTCGCTCCCGGCGACCGACGCCGCGGTCCGGGCCGGGCGCTTGTCGGGTCAGGAAGCCGCATTGATCAGCTCGGTGGCGGTGCACGATTCCGCGCTCGAGGCTGAGCTCCTCGCCGCGTCCGGCAACGGGCTCGCGCCGCTGCGCGACGCATGCGTGAGAGCCCGCGCCCGGACCGAGGAACCGGAGGCCCGGGCACGGCGGCAGCACGCGGCGCGGTCGCTCACGATGTGGAACAGCACCGACGGGATGGTCGAGGGGCACTTCCGCCTCACCCCCGAGGTCGGCGGCGGGCTCAGGGCCGCGATCGAGCAGCAGACCCAGGCGGTGGTCCGGGCCAAGCACCGCGAAGGGATCCACGAGCCGCACCACGCCTACGCGGCGGATGCGCTCGTGCAGCTGGTCACGGGCGAGTCCGGCGGAGCACGCCGTCCGGCCGGGTACGCCGCGCACGTCGTCATCGACCACGCGGTGCTGATACGAGGCGCCGCACTCCCGGGCGAGACGTGTGAGATCCCGGGGGTCGGACCGGTCAACGCCCGGTGGGTCCGGGAGCTGTTGGGTGAGGCATTCGTCACCGCGGTCGTCAAGAAGGGCCGCGACATCACGACCGTCGCCCACTTCGGTCGCCACATCCCCGCAGAACTACGGACGGCGATGATCGTCGGCGGCCGGGAATGCTGCGTCAAGGGATGCACCCGGCGGGAGTACCTCGAGATCGACCACGCAGAAGTCGACTTCGCCCACGGCGGCCCCGCCGCATGGTGGAACCTGCAACATCTGTGCTCCGTCGATCACCGGCGAAAAACCCGAGGCTGGCTCCTCGGACCACCCGACCCGATCAGCGGAAAGCGATCGCTCGAGCCACCCGGAACCGCGCGCACCGCCTGAAGAGTCTGGGTCAGGGGAGGACGAGCTCGTAGGTGCCGGTGGCGTCGAGGGTGGCGGTGGCACCGGGCGGGATGACGACGACGGTGAAGGGCTCCTGCACCAGCGCGGGACCGGGGATCACCGCGCCCGGGCCGAGCTGCGAGCCGTCGATCACCGGGGTGTCGACGAAGCCGCCCTCGAAGTGCGCGGGCCGGGTGCCGATCCGCGCCGCGGCCGGATCGGTGACGGTGCCCATCTCGGCGAGGTGGTCGGGCTTGGGCGTGGTGCCCCGGGCGATGATCCGCACGCCGCGCACGAGGGGCTGCTGGCTGCGGAAGGAGAACCCGCGCTCCTGCTCGTGCTGGTCGTGGAACCGCTCGGCCACGTCGAGCAGGTCGGCGTCGGAGAGGTTCTGGCCTTCCGGCACCGGCACGCTCATGTCGAAGTTCTGGCCCGGGTAGCACATCTGCGCGGAGAGGGTCCGCTCGACCTGGCTCGCCGAAAGCCCGGTCGGCTCGAGCTCCTTGCTGATCTCGTCGTCGAGCTCGTGCATCAGCGTGCGCAACCGCGGGATGTCGACCTGGGAGAGCGGGGTGACGTAGGAGCGGACGAGGTCGACGACGTAGTCGGCGACCAGCACGCCGAGCGCGCTGAACGCGGGCGCGGCCTTGGGCACGTAGACGCGGTCGATGCCGAGCTCCTGCGCGATGGCCCACGCGTGCACCGCGCCGTTGCCGCCGTAGGCGATCAGCGCGAGCTCGCGGGAGTCGGCGCCGTGCGACGCGAGCACGCGGCGGGTGGCGTTGGCCATGTTGGCGTTGACGATCCGCTCGATGCCCCACGCGGCCTCGATCACGTCGATCCCGAGCGGCTCGGCCACCTCGCGGCCGATCGCGCCGCGCGCGGCCTCCACGTCGAGCTGCATGCGCCCGGCCGCGAAGCCGTCGGCGGGGAGGTAGCCCAGCACCGCGTCGGCGTCGGTCACGGTGGGCAGCACGCCGCCGCGGCCGTAGGAGACCGGCCCGGGCGTGGAGCCGGCCGACTCGGGGCCCACGAGGAGCGCGCCCTGGCGGACCCGGGCGATCGACCCACCGCCGGCGCCCACGCTCTGCACGTCGACCATCGGGAGGCCGATGTAGTAGCGGTAGCGCCAGTTCCAGTCGGTCTTGATCTCGGGCCGGCCGTGGCGGACGAGGCACACGTCGAAGCTGGTGCCGCCCATGTCGACGGCCACGAAGTCGCCGATGCCGCCCTGGGCCGCGGCGAGCGTCGCGCCCATCACGCCACCGGTGGGGCCGGACGCCAGCAGCGACACCGCGCGCTTGGCGACGTACTCCGGCGGCATCACCCCGCCGGTGCTCTGCATGATCAGCAGCTGCCCGGCGTAGCCCGCGCGCCGAAGCTTCTCCTGCAGGTTGCCGACGTAGGAGGCGATGCGCGGCGCGACGTAGGCGTTGACGAGCGTGGTCGACACCCGCTCGAACTCCGGGCCGCGGGGCATGACGTCGTGGGACATCGAGATGTTGGCGACGTCGGGGAACTCCTCGCGCACGATCTCGGCCGCGCGCCGCTCGTGCTGCGGGTTGACGAAGCTGAAGAGGAACATGATCGCGATCGACTCGACGCCGAGCTTGCGCAGGCGCCGGACGCCGGCGCGCACCGCCTCCTCGTCGAGCGGGAGCAGCACCTCACCCTCGAACGACAGGCGCTCCGGGATCGGGATGCGGGCCCGGCGGCGGGCGATGGCCGGCGGCGCGGGATACGTGGGGTCCCAGATCTCCTCCTTGTGGACCCGGCGCATCTCGATCTCGTCGCGGTGCCCCTCGGTGACGAGCAGCCCGGTGTTGGCGCCGTTCATCTCGATCATCGTGTTGTCGGCGGTGGTCGTGCCGTGGACCACGATGTCGAGCTGCCGGCAGAGCTCGTCGAGCGGGAGCCCGAACCGGGCGGCGAGCTGCTCGAGCCCGGTCATCACGCCCGTGCTCTGGTCGTCGAGCGTCGAGGGCGTCTTGTCGACGACGACCTCGCCCGCCGGTGTGACGCAGAGCAGGTCTGTGAACGTCCCGCCGACGTCGACCCCGACCCGGTATCCCATGATCCAGCGTCCTTCGGTGAGAGGGCTCAGGCCGCGCGGCGCTCGGCGCGCAGCGCGGCGGTGGCGGCCGGGTCGATCTCGAGCGTGAGGTCGTCGAGCGACCCGGTGAGCACGACGCCGTAGTCGCGGGTCGCGGCGTCCACGCTCACGTACTCGTCGAGCACGTCGTCGAGGACGGCCTGCGGGTCGCGGTCGAGGGGGTCGCCCCAGCCGCCACCGCCGCCGTAGTCGTACATCACGCGCTCGTGCGCGCTGATCGGCACCCAGTCGGCGGTGTGGCGCACGACGTAGGGGTCGGCCGAGCCGTAGCGGATGACCATCTTGTTGGGCTCGCCCGGCTTGCCCCCGCAGATGCCCGGCATCGGGTACTTCATGCCGACGACGTAGGTGTAGACCTTGGCGTCGACCAGCACTTCCTTCTCGTAGTGGCTGCCGCAGAGCCCGCGCCACTGGCCCGGGCCGCCGGAGTCGGTGCGGTAGTCGCGGCCCCACTGCACGTGCGGGTAGAGGCTCTCGTTGATCTCGGCCGTGGCCTTCCACAGGTTGCCGAACGACGCGTTCTGCGCACCCCACGCGTCCATGCCCTTCGCCGCGTTGCACCAGCCCGCGTAGACCTCGGCGCTGTGGTCGGTGAAGGTGGCGCCGGTGCGCGGGTCCTGGCCGACGATGATCGTGGGGATGCCCGTCTTGTAGGTCTGCGGTACGGCCTTGTCGGGGAGGACGTGCTGCATCGCGACCGCGATCACCTCGCCGACGTCGGCGCCGGGGTGGTGGGTGCCCGCGGAGACCGGCTTGTTGTCTTCCGGGTTGAGCACGCAGCCCTTCGGCACGATGAGCTCGATCTGGTCGAAGAAGCCCTCGTTCTTGGGGATCTCCGGATCCATCATCGAGGCGATCTGACCGATGGTGTAGCCGCGTGTGTTGCCGAACGTGCTCCAGGCCTGGATGTCCTGGCGGGTGTCGGAGCCGGTGTAGTCGATCGTGAGGTCGGGGCCGGAGACGGTGATCTTCACGTGGAGGTGGACGTCGGGGTTGCCGAGCGGGTCGTGGTCGACGTAGGCGTCGGCCTCGTAGACCCCGTCGGGCCACGCGGTGACCTCCTCCCGGAAGCGCTTCGCCGCGTAGTCGATCATCGAGTCGACCGACTCCTCGACCGTGGCCGAGCCGTAGCGGGTGATCACCTCGCCCAGTCGGGTGACCGCGAGCTGCGCGGCGCCGATCTGCGCGCGCAGGTCGCCGATGTAGGTGGGGATGCGGTTGTTGGTCTGCAGCGCGTAGAGCACGTCGCGCCGCTCCCGACCCTGGTCGATGACCTTGACCACGGGCCAGCGCACGCCCTCGCCCCAGATGTCGCCCGCGGTGATGTTGTAGCCGCCGGGCACGCCGCCGCCGGTGTCGCCGTGGTGGCACTGGATGCTCGCGATGAGGACCATGTGGCCGTCGGCGTAGACGGGCGCGAAGACGTTGTAGTCGGGCAGGTGCCCGCCCCCGTGGTACGGGTCGTTGGCGACGAACACGTCGCCCTCGCGGAACTCCTCGACCCCGAGGAACTCGAGCGCGAAGCGGACGGGCAGGGTGCTGGTGAGCATGAACTGCGGGATCCCGACGGAGAGGGCGGCGAGGCGGCCCTGCGCGTCGAGGATGGTCGCGTTGCGCTCGTTGCTCTGGTTGAGGATCGGCGTGGTGGCCGTGCGCGAGACGTAGGTGGCCATCTCGAAGCAGATGGTCTCCATCGCGCCCCGGATCACCTCGGCGGTGACGGGATCGACGGTCGGAGCCTGGCTCAGACGGCCACGGCTCCCGGCGAGTTGGGCCAGATCGACGTTCATGGGGA
>JADGOM010000040.1 GCA_017882925.1 Acidimicrobiia bacterium
CCGCGCGTGCGATGCAGGACGCCTGGGTCGGCAACTTCGGGCTCGGTGTGGCGAACAGCGGCGGGAACGGAGCGGCCGCGGGCATGAGCGGGATCGATCCCGCTTCGCTCGACGCCGCGCGCGGCGCACTCCAGGCGTTCCTGGCCGGGCTCACCGGGCTCGGTAATCCGCTGCAGGGCCTCGACGCGAGCTTCCAGCTCGGAGGCAACCTCCTCGCGTTGCACGGGGACGTGTCCGGCACCGAGTCCCTGCTCGGCATCACGGAGCCCGGCACGGACCTGACTGCGACCGACGCATCCGTCGTGGTCCGTCAGGTCACCGCAGTGCTCGACATCGGGCTCGCGATGGGCGACTCCGGCCACAACATCGCAATCTCCACGTCTCACGGCGCGACCGTCGGCGGACCGGGCACGACGGTGGCGTCCACGACCATCACCACCGGCAAGGCCCAGGCCGTCGGCAACAGCTTCGCGGCGACGGTGTGCCAGGCGATCGGTGACTCCGTCACCTGTGCCCCGCCGCCTCCCGACACGCCGCAGACGCCGGGCTCACCGGGTCCTCCCAGCAAGCCCCCCACCAATCCGCCCGAGGTCGTTCCGACGGTCCGGACCAAGACCCCGGTCTCGAACCCGTTCGTCCCGCCCGGGACCTCGATGCGTCCCGCGACGATCTCGACCCTTCCCTTCACCGGGTCCCCGATCGGCGCCGAGCTCGCCGCGGGATCGGGACTGTTGATCGCGGGGATGTTGATGGCGCGCCGACGCCGCGCGGGAGCCCGAACATGAGCCTCACCGCGCCCGAGCAGACCGGGAGGATCCGGATCTTCGAAGATCCGGAGCTCGACCCGCCGCGGATGGAGCCGGTTCGCACCACCGACGACGACATGCTCCTCGTGATCTGCGCGGTCTGCGACACACGCCAGTACGCGTCGGGGCGGGCGCTCGGCTACACCTGCCACACATGCGGCTCCGTCTGGCAGGTGCTGCGGTGCCGGGAATGTCGCAAGGCCTCCGTGGTGCTCGAGGGTGTGAGCACCTGCCCATGCTGTGGTGTCGACCGCGAAACGACGGGGCGCGGCGACGCACGGACCAGCGCCGCGACCTGGCTCACCGACCCCAGCCCACTGAGCGTCTGGCTCGGCGGGGTGAAGTACCTCGGCGGCCACGCCGAACGTGACCAACCGGTGGGCGCGGCCGGCTTGCTGCTCGACCGGCGCGGGATCCACCTCCGCGCCTTCGCCGAGCTGTTCTCGATCGGCTGGGACGACGTGCACCGCGTCGACATCGAAGGCCCGCAAGACATCTCGGAGCGGATGACGACCACCCGTCTGCTCGCGCTCGGTGCCACGACATGGGCCCTGCAGGTGTCCTACCTGACGGTCAACACCGCCGCCGGCGACGCGGTCTTCGAAGTGGAGGGGCTGAGCCCGCCCGCGCTCCACGCTCGATTGTCACGGGTGCTCCAGGGCCTGCAGCAGTCCGAGCACCCGCCCGAGCCGATCACCCTCGGCCGCCGTACGACCCCGTCGCTGACCCCGGTACCGACGCCTGCGCCTGCGCCCGAGCCCAGCGCCCCGCCCGAGCCGATCACGCTCACCGCTCCCCCGGAGCCACCCGCGCCGCGGGCGATCGACCCGGAGCAGGGGCACGCGCCCCTCGAGGTGCTCGTCGTCGACGCGCTGTGGAAGCTGGCACACCTCCGGGAGATCGGACTGCTCGACGAGACTGAGCTGCGTACGCTCCGAGCCCGGCTGCTGGCTCGGATCCCGGAGCTGGCAGGACCAGCCGCGGTCGACCCGGGCCCACTGCTCCACGTGTAGCGGCTTCACCCGACCTACGGCTTGAGCCCCTTGGCCGGCAACGGCGAGGTGAGCAACACGTCGAGCGCGGACTGCTCGGCATCGCGCCCCGTCTTCCAGACGAGGAGCCGGTTCTGATCGACGCCGTCGGCAGGCACCGAGACCTGGTAGCCGATGCGCACCCGCCTCCCCGGCGCGATCTTCACGTCGAAGCGAACGATCGGATCGGGGTTGATGATCGCCGGCGTCCCGCCGAAGAACTTGACGTCGGTGACACTCGTCACCAAGACCTTCGGGATCACCTCGATGACGGAGTCGCTGAGCTCCTTGCCGGTCGGGTTCCGCACGTCGATGGACGCGATGAACCGGTCACCGTTCTCGCCCGTGAGTCGCCAGGTCCGCTCGACCACGAGACCGGACTTCAGCAGGACCGCCGGCAGCGACAGCGGTTGGGCCGCCACGAACGGTTGGGTCGTTCCCGGCGTGACCGTGGTCTGCGTGGTGGCCTGCGGGGGGCGGGTCGGGGTACCGACCTTCGTCGTCGAACCGCCGATCACCACCGCGACGAGCACCACGAGCGAGATGAACGCGGCCACCGCGCCGGCGACGAACCGGACCAGCCGGCCTCGGCTCCGAGATGACTCATCGGGCTCGGCCTCGATCGCGCGCCGAACGGCAACCGGCTCCGCGAGCTCCGTTGCGGTCGGCGCGGCGACGCGCGGGACGGGAGCGGGGTCCGGTGCGGGCGGCTCGGGTTCCGGATCGGGCGCGGGGATCGGCTCCGGGACGGGTTCGGGCTCGGGCACGGGCGCCGGCTCGGGCTCGGGCACGGGCGCCGGTTCGGGCTCGGGCACGGGCGCCGGTTCGGGCTCGGGCTCGACGACGACCGCCTCGGGTTCTGCGTCCACGACGTCGGCGACGCCCTCCGCCTCCGGCGCGCCGGCCGGCTCAGGTGACCGCTGCGACCGCCGCCACCGCCTCCGGCGTCCCGTCACGGCGGCGGCCGGCGGCCTCGGGCTCCATCCCCGCGGCCGGCGGCGGCTCCGGTGCTGCTCGGTCCTGCACCTCCACCTCAGGATCGAGCACGACCACGGGTGCAGGCGCGGCGACGATGACCTCCGGTTCGGACTCGGACTCCGGCTCGGTCGGCTCGAGCGCCTCCGGTTCGGGTCGGGGCTCAACCACGACGGGCTCGGGCTCAGGTACCGGCGGCTCGAACGCCTCCGGTTCGGGTTGCGGCGCGACCACGACGGGCTCGGGCGCGACGACCGGGCTCGGAGCCGGAGCACCGGGGTCGGCCGCGGTGCGCAGCATGACGCTCAACACCGCCGCCGACTCCGGGCGCGCGGCCGGATTCTTGGCCATGGCCGCCTCGACGACGTCGCACACTGCATCCGGGACGCCGCGTCGGCGCAGGTCGGGCACCGGGGCCTGCGCGATCCGCGAGAGGAGCGCGTTCA
>JADGOM010000041.1 GCA_017882925.1 Acidimicrobiia bacterium
AGCAGGCCGATCACGATGGCCTGGAAGTAGCTCAAGGTCGAAGCGGCGAGCGCCGGCATCACGTCTTCCCATCCTCGTCGGGGCGTCCATCATCGCCGCCGCGCCCAGCCGGCCCCCGGATCCTGGCGGACACGAGATGAATCGGCGATGAGCCCCGGCTCGGCCGCAGCGCCGGGCGGCCACCCCTACGTGGTGACCACGACCGGCGTGCCGGCGCCCGATCACGGTAGCCCCAACCCCAGTGGGGTCGGCACGCCTCGCCCGGAACTCCGTGGCCGGGGTCAGACCCGGTCGAGGTCGAGCATCCTGATCGCGTTGCCCCGCAGCACCTTGTAGACGGCCTCGTCGGGCAGGCCGACGACCATCTTCTCCACGTACTCCTTGGTGAACGGCCACGTGGTGTCGGTGTGGGGGAAGTCGGTCTCGAAGCAGATGTTGTCCTCGCCGACTCGGGCGAGCGACTCGAGCCCGTGGAAGTCGGAGGTGAAGCAGCCGAAGACGCGGCCGTAGTAGTAGGTGGACGGCGGCTCCGGGATCTGGTCCTTGGCGTGGGTCCAGGCGTTGTGGGTCTCCCAGGTGGTGTCGGCGCGCTCCAGCGCGTAGGGGATCCAGCCGATCTGGCCCTCGGAGTACGCGAGCTTCAACGTGGGGAAGCGGACGAGCACGCCGGAGAACAGGTAGTCGGCGAGCGACGCCATCGAGTTGTTGAACGCCAGCATGTTGTTGGTGCCGGGAGGCGCGTCGGGCGACGCGGCCGGCATCTTCGACGACGAGCCGATGTGCATGCACACGGTGGTGTTGGTCTCCTGGCAGGCCCGGAAGAACGGGTCCCAGTAGCCGGTGTGGATGCTCGGCAGGCCGAGGTGGGTCGGGATCTCGCTGAAGCAGACGGCCCGGACGCCGCGCGCGGCGTTGCGCCGAACCTCCGCGACCGCGAGGTCGACGTCCCACAGCGGGATCAGGCACAGCGGGAGCAGCACGCCGCCCGACGGCGCCGACCACTCCTCGACGATGAAGTCGTTGTACGCCTGCACGCACAGGAGCGCGAGCTCCTTGTCCTTGGCCTCGAGGAACGTCTGGCCGCAGAAGCGCGGGAACGTGGGGAAGGCCAGCGAGCCGTCGACCCAGTTGAGCTCCATGTCCTTCACCCGGGCGTCGCGCTCGTAGCAACCGGGGCGCATCTCGTCGTAGGTGATCGCGGTCATGACCATCTGGGTGCGGTCGAACTTGGCGACGTCGCCGCCCTCGGTCGCCGACAGCGGGATGGTGACGAAGCGCTTGTGGACGTAGATGACCTCGTCCTCGTAGACCCAGAAGTCACCCGGCTGGCCGTCGGCCACCTGCTCCTGGCCGTACTTCGCGCCCGGGTTCAGGCGGAAGTCGCTCCAGAGGCCGCGCTCGACGCGCGGGCCCTGGTCGAGCCACTTCTTCGGGAGACGGTCCTGCCAGACGTGGGCGGGCTCGACGATGTGGTCGTCGACGCTGATGATCTTGGGCAGCTCCACGGGACGCTCCAAACGTTGTGGGACGGAATCAGCCGGGTCCGCCACGGGTGGCGCCTCCGGCACTTGTTCCGGCTGGCAGCCTAGAGGAACCTGACGATCGTGTCAGGTGGTGTCAGGAATCGCGCGGCCGGGCCGGCAGGGATCCGCGGCCGGCCCGGGCTCGGCGACGGTCGTGCCGCCCTCCGACCGGGCCCCGGCGCGCGCCAACACCAGGATCGCGAACACGACCATCGCGGCGGAGACGCCCACGATCACCGCGTCGAGCACGCTGCGGGTGTGCACGTGCTCGTCGAGCAGGCCGACGCCGAAGACCACCGAGACCACCGGCTCGGTCGCCTCCAGCCCGGCGACCGACGCGGCCAGGGAACCGGCCTGGAACGCGCTCTGCGCGAGGAGGAACCCGCCGATGATCACCACCGCCATCACGTACGGCTCCCAGTGGTTCACCCAACCGAACACGCCGTCGCGGAAGTAGTGGACGAAGCCCTTGGTGAGCACGGCCGAGGCCCCGAAGCACACGCCGCCCGCCACCCCGAGCAGCGCCGCGCGCGGCGCGCCCGAGAACCCGCGCGCGGACCCCACGAGCACCGCGACCACCGCCGCGATCACCGGCGCCGCGATCAGCCACCGGTGGAGCGGCACGAGATCCCGGCCGCCGGTGGCCGACGTCTCGAGGAGGAACACGGCCAGCCCCACCGTGAAGGTGCCGGCCGCGGCGAGGTCGGACCGGTGGAACTGGTGGTGGTTGATCGCCGCGGCGAGGAGGAGCGAGATGAGGAGCCCGCTGGAGAGGATCGGCTGCACGAACACCACCGCGCCGAATCCGAGTGCGGCCGCGGCGGCGACGTAGCCGCCGGCGTCGGAGGCGAACCCGAGCAGCCAACGCGGCCGCTGGAAGAGCCGGACGAACAGCGACGGGCGCAGCGAGTACTCGTCGGGGACCTGCTCGGCCTCGCTCTGCTCGAGGACGTTGCTCAGGGCGTAGAAGAAGGCTGCGGCCACGGCGAGCACGACAGTGGCGATCTCTCGCACCGGCATGCCCAGATCATCCCCCATTCGCCCCAGGCCGCACTATGCCTTCGGAAACCGGACATTTCCGAAGAATGGCCCGGGTTCGCATCAACCCCGGACGGGGACCGGCCGATACCACGGACGAACTCCCCGAGCCACGAGGAACCAGATGCGATCGGTCCGGAGGTTGAAGGCGTACCAGAAGGTCGGGCTCGTCGCCGCGACCGCGGTCGTCGGCGGGTTCGTGGTCGCCGGGGTCACGTTCGCGAGCATCAACAGTGCCCGGAACCACGTGCTCGAGATGCAGCACCGCTCCGGGCCGCAGACCGCGCTGCTCGAGCGCATCAGCGCGGAGGTCACCAGTGACCGGCTCGCATTGGGCAACGCGTCGAACGCAGCGGACAAGGCGACCCGCACCCTCCGGCTCCAGGAGGCCCTCGACGTGGCCAGTCTCGCCAAGGCCGACTGGAAGGTCTACAAGAACAACGTCCTCTCGCTTCCCGGCGAAGCGGACCTCGCACGGCAGTACGACGCGTACGCCAGGACCGCGAACGCGGACGGGCGGGCCGTCGGGCTGGAGATCCTCGCGTCGCCCGAAGGCACGGCCGCTCCCCGCAGCCCCAACCTGCTGCTGCTCCTGGGCGCGATCGAAGGTCAGGTGACCCAGGCCCAGAAGCTCACCCAGCTCTACGTCGACCACACCAGCGCCGCGATCTCCACGACGTTGGGCAAGATCAACGAAGCCGAGCGCAACGGCCTCATCGCATTCGGGATCGTCTTGCTCATCGGCCTCGTCGTGGCGGGGATCAGCGTGCGCGACACCCGCCTCCAGGAGCTCGAGCAGGAACGTGCGGAGGAGGAACGGGCGGCCGAGGCCCGCCGCACCGCGTTCGACCAACGGCTCGGGATGGGCCTCGACATGGTGCGCACCGAGACCGACGCGTTCACGGTGCTCCAGCGGGCCCTCGTCGAGGTCGTCGACGACCTGCCGGTCGAGCTGCTGATCGCGGATTCGAGCATGTCGCACTTCCGGCGGACGGTGTCCGTCGACCCGGACGGCAACCACGGCTGCGACGTCGCCACACCCGACGCGTGTCCGGCGACGCGCTCCGGTCAGACCCTGCGGTTCGAGAGCAGCACCAGCCTCGAGGCGTGTCCCCACCTCGCCACGAGTGCGACACCGCTGTGTTCCGCCCTCTGCGTTCCGGTCGCGACCGGCGGTCAGCCGATCGGGGTGATCCACGTGAAGGGCCCCGATCACGTCGCGCCGGAACCCATCGTCGTCGACGACGTCAAAGTCGTCGCCCGCAAGGCCGGCGAACGGATCAGCGCGCTGCGTGTGCTCGCCGACACCTCGGCCCAGGCCCGCACCGACCCGCTCACCGGCCTGATGAACCGGCGCACCCTCGAGAACCGCGTGCGGGAGCTCGTCGCCAACGGTCGCGACTACGTGGTGGCCTACGCCGACCTCGACCACTTCAAGGTGCTCAACGACAAGCACGGCCACGACACCGGCGACCGCGCGCTGCGCCTGTTCTCCGAGGTGCTCGCCGACGCGGTGCGACCCGACGACATCCCCGCGCGCTACGGCGGCGAGGAGTTCGTGATCGTGCTGCCCGACTGCAACCTCGGCGATGCGACCCGGGTGCTCGAACGCGTGCGCGAGATGCTCGCACAGCGCCTGGCCGATGCCACCGTCCCGTCGTTCACCGTGAGCTTCGGGATCTCGGCCGGCGGCGACACCCAGGACTTCAACGAGATCGTCGCGAG
Organism: Acidimicrobiia bacterium; assembly: GCA_017882925.1. Classification (GTDB taxonomy): domain Bacteria; phylum Actinomycetota; class Acidimicrobiia; order IMCC26256; family Chersky-534; genus Chersky-534. The sequence continues at coordinate 4,287 of JADGOM010000041.1, forward strand.
CGCCGACGCCGCGCTGCTCTCGGCGAAGCAGCAGGGCCGCGACCGCATCGTCGTGGCCCCCGGTCCGGAGACGTCGGAGGACCCGGCCGCCGGGTTCCCGCGGGGCGACATGCCACCCCTCACCGCAGTTCCGAGCGACGCCTCGGGCCCGGTGTCGCCACCAGGCCCGAGGTCGCCGACCCGAACGGGTTGACGGTTCACCGCGTGCGGCGCACGCGGCACGCGGCCGGGATCAGCCCTGCTGCTGGATGACCTGGGTCGCCTTGGCGAACAACCACAGCGTGACGCCGTGCATGATGTCGCCCATCTCCTTCGGCGCCTGGCCCGCGAGCGCGCGGGCGTAGGTGCCCTCGAGCAGGATGCCGAGCTTGTAGCAGCCGAGCACCTCGAACCACGGCATGTCGGACATGTCGCGCCCGCTGACCTCGCCGTAGCGCGCCACGAGCTCGGCCCGGCTGGGCATGCCCTCCCACGGCTGGAGCATCGCGTCCTTCCCGGGCGGGTCACCCGGCTCGATCCACGACTGCAGCACCCACCCGAGGTCGAGCAGCGGGTCGCCGAGGGAGGAGAGCTCCCAGTCGACCGCGGCCGCGAGCTTGGGCTCGTCGTAGCTGAACATCACGTTGGCGAACTGGTAGTCGCCGTGGATGATGCCGATCTTCGCCTCGGCGGGCTTGTGCTTCTCGAGCCAGTCGCCGATCGCGTCGACGCCCGGGATGTCGGCCTTCCCGTAGCCCTCCATCTGCGAGTAGCCGTCGAGCTGCGAGCGCCAGCGGCTGACCTGACGCTCCAGCCAGTTGTCGGCCTTGCCGAAGTCGGCGAGACCGACCGCCTTGTAGTCGATCGCGCCGAGCTTGGCCGCGCCGTCGACCATCTCGAACGCGAGCTTGCGCCGCCACTCGACATCGGTGGCGTACTGGCCCGGCAGCTGACCCATCGGCGTGAAGCCGTCGATCGGCTGCATGACGTAGAAGTTGACGCCGATGATCGACTCGTCGTCACCCGTGGCGTAGAGCTCTGGGTGCGGCACCGCGCTGCCCTTGATCGCGCCGAGCACGGTGGCCTCGCGCAGCATCGTGCTGTTGCTGTTCTTGCGCAGGTGCTTCGGCGGCCGTCGGAGCACCGACTTCACCCCGTCCCGGCTCAGCAGGAAGATGTTGTTCTGCGAGCCGCCGGTGAGCTGCGTCACCTCGGTGACCGGACCGGTGCCGGGGATGCCGGGCTGGGCCTGGATCCATTCCTGCAACGCGCCCCACTCGAGCAGGCCGTCAAAGTCGGAGAGCGGTTGGGTCATACGGGTTGCTCCTGATTCGGGGGTTTCGGGAATGGGTTGCTCACGTGCCCGTGAACTCGGGCGGGCGCTTCTCCGCGAACGCGCGGGCGCCTTCCTTGGCGTCGTTGCTGGCGAACACCGGCGCGGCCTTCTCCCGCAGCGCGGCGAGGTCGAAGCCGTCGATGAGGCCGCGGGTCTCGTACACGATCTCCTTGCTCACCCGCACGGCGAGCGGCGCGTTGGCCGCGATGAGCTCGGCCAGCTCGATCGCGGCGGCGAGCTCCTCGCCCGCGGGGACGACGCGGTTGACGAGCCCGAAGTGCAGGGCGCGTGCCGCGTCCATCGGCTGCGCGGTGAGCGCGAGCTCGAGCGCGATCGCCGGCGGGAGGCGCAACGCGGCCCGGCTCCCGGAGCCACTGCCCACCAGGCCACGCGCGGCCTCCGGCAGGCCGAAGGTGGCGTGCTCGGCCGCCACCGCGAGGTCGCAGGCCAACATGATCCCGAACCCGCCGCCGACTGCCGCGCCGTTGACCGCGGCGACGATGGGCTTGGGGTAGAGGCGCTCGACGAACACCTCGGTCCCCGGACCACCGCCCGAGCCTGCGGTGGCTCCCCCCGCGAACGCCTTGAGGTCCATGCCCGCGCAGAAGGAACGGTCGCCCGCGCCGGTCAGGACCACGACCCGCACCGAGTCGTCGGACTCCGCAGCCACGAAGGCGGCGCCCAGGCCCGTGAAGGTCTCGGGATCCAGTGCGTTGCGGCGCTCCGGGCGGTTGATCGTGATGATCCGCACGGCGCCACGGTTCTCCACGTCCACGGCCATGGGCGCAGTCTCACCCGCAGGTGACGTCTGTGTCACGTTGCCGCGAGGATCGCCGCCGGGGCGGCTCGGTCTCAGCCGCCGTCGGGGTTGACGGGCTGGAACATGAAGGTCTCCATGACCTCGCGCAAGGCCGAGTCGACCAGCTCGATCCTGACCCCGAGCGGGTCGCGGTGGTAGCTGAACTGCGTCGGCGCCACCGTGCCCTGCCGCCCGCAGATCTGCAACGGGCACACCGACTCGGTCAGGCGGGTCGAGTCGGCCGCGAGCGAGTCGGTGTAGTAGCCGATGTGGTGGAGGTTGGAGTGCTCGTTGCACACCCACACGCTGCCGGGAACCTCCTCCACGAGCTCCAGATGCGGGTCCGAGGTGGAGTAGCAGAGCTTGTTGGGCAGGGTCAGGTCGTTGCCGTCGGCGTCGCGGAAGTCGAGCGCGGCGATGTCGACGACCGGCCCCCACGTCACGCCGAGCAGGTCCGACAGACGGGCCTGCGCCGCGTCGAGATCGGGCACGACGATGCCCACGTGGTACAGCGAGCCGGCGAGCGTCACTCCGGGCCCCGATCACCGCTGGGCGTCCACTGGGCGGGTGACATCCGGCTCCCCTTCGTTCGGCCGGCCCGGACACTACCGGCGTATGACACCTCTCTCACGTTGCTGACATGATTCGGCCCGTGAACCCGGACGACGCATCCACGGATCTCTCCGCGCTCCCTCTCCCCGTCGACACCGTCGGCCTGCTGGAGGGTCTCACCAGCACCCGGGCCATCCGCCGCTACACCGACGACCCGGTGCCCGCGGCGGCGCTGCGGACGATCCTCTTCGCCGCGACGCGCGCGCCCACGGGCTCGAACCGCCAGCAGTTCCGGTTCATCGTCCTGACCGACGGCCCGAAGGCGCTCGAGGCGAAGAAGCTCCTCGCCGACGCGGCCCGCAAGGCCTGGGGCTACAAGCGCGGGAACGACCGGTACGACGAGGGGTCGGGCGCGGTCGAGAACACGCCGAAGGCGCGCATGGCCGCGACGATGCAGACCTACGCGGATCACTTCGAAGCGGTGCCGGTGGTCATCCTCCCCTGCCTGATCCGCTACCGCGAGGCCAACTCGTTCGAGGGCGCGTCGATCTACCCCTCGTGCCAGAACATCCTCCTCGCCGCCCGCGCCCTCGGTTACGGCGGCGTGCTCAACGGCTTCCACGCCCTCGTCGAGCCCGAGCTGCGTGCGCTGCTCGGCGTCCCCGACGAGGTGTTCATGGCCGCGACGATCACCCTCGGCAAGCCGCGCGGCGCGCACGGTCCCGTGCGCCGACGGCCGATGTCCGAGCTCGTGTTCGCCGATGCGTGGGGCGAGGCGGCCCCCTGGGCCGCCGATCCCCCCGGGACCACACACACCTCGGCCGGACCGCCCAAGCAGGTTGTGCCTGGGGGCGTCCCGCCGATCGATTCGACACGGAAGGGCAACTGACATGGCGTGGGATTTCTCGACCGAGCCCGAGTACCAGGAGAAGCTGGACTGGGTCCGCGAGTTCGTGAAGGACGAGATCGAGCCGCTCGACCTCGCGTTCCCGCACGAGCTCGTCTACGACAAGAAGCACCCGGTCTACTGGGAGGTCGTGAAGCCGCTCCAGGAGAAGGTCAAGGAGCAGAAGCTCTGGGCCTGCCACCTCGGGCCGGAGCTCGGCGGCGAGGGCTACGGCCAGATCAAGCTCGCGCTGATGAACGAGATCCTCGGGCAGTCGACGTGGGCCTCGACGGTGTTCGGCACCGCGGCCCCCGATACCGGCAACGCCGAGATCCTGGCCCACTACGGCACCCAGGAGCAGAAGGACACGTACCTCAAGCCGCTGCTCGAGGGCGACATCGTCTCCTGCTTCTCGATGACCGAGCCCCAGGGCGGCGCCGACCCGGGCGTGTTCACCTGCCACGCCGAGCGTGACGGCGACGAGTGGGTCATCAACGGCGAGAAGTGGTTCTCCTCGAACCTGCGCTACGCCGAGTTCGCGATCGTCATGGCCGTCACCGACCCCGACGTGCCGATCTACCAGGGCGCGTCGATGTTCCTCGTGCCCACCAGCACGCCCGGCATCAACATCATCCGCAACACCGGTCTCGCCGGCGAGGGCCCGGGCGAGGGTGCGCACGCCTACGTCCGCTACGAGGACGTGCGGGTTCCGGCCGACGCCGTGCTCGGCGGTCCGGGCCAGGCGTTCGTGATCGCGCAGACCCGCCTCGGCGGCGGTCGCGTCCACCACGCGATGCGCACCGTCGGCATGTGCCAGCGGGCGCTCGACATGATGTGCGAGCGGGCCGTCTCCCGCTACACGCAAGGCGGCATCCTCGCGTCGAAGCAGATGGTCCAGGAGTACGTCGCCGACTCCTACATCGAGCTGCTGCAGTTCCGGCTCATGGTCTTGCACTGCGCGTGGGTCATCGACAACTCGACCGACGGCCGCTCCCCTCGCAAGGACATCGCCGCGATCAAGGTCGCGACGGCGACGATCATCAAGGACATCGTGTTCCGGGCGATGCAGGTGCACGGGTCGCTCGGTGTCTCCAACGAGATGCCCCTGGCCGGCATGTGGAGCGGAGCCCCGATCTTCGGCCTCGCCGACGGCCCGACCGAGGTCCACAAGGTGACCGTGGCCCGTCAGGTGCTGAAGGGCTACGACCCGGCGCCGGGCCTCTTCCCCACGCAGCACCTCCCCGACCGGGTGGCCGCGGCGAAGGCGAAGTTCAGCGAGATCGTCGACCACCGCGTGGCCAACTTCTCGGAGTGAGCCCGAACCGCGGGCAGCCCGGGTCCGTGCACGTCGCGGACCCGGGCTTCCTCGCGCCGGCGGACCCTCGACGCCCGGGGCCCAGGCCGCGGCCTTCGCTCGGAACGCGTCAGGCGTCGGAGCCGAGGCCGCGCAGGATGTGAGCGGTCGTGGCGCGCAGGAACGCCGGCGTGAGCGGCTCATCGAGGTAGAAGGACCGGTGGTAGAGCGGGCCGACCACCCAGCTCAACGCGGTCTCGACGTCGGGCGGCTTCGCGAGCTCGCCCCTCGCCTTCGCGTCGCGCAGGATGCCGCGCAGCTGCTCGAGCCGGGGCAGGAGGAACTTCTCCCGCAGCGCGTCGCGCAGCTCGGGGTTGCGCCGCGACTCCTGGGCCAGGCCTTCGGCGATCCCCTCCCGCCGGCCGCCGATCGACGCCGCCACCTCCTGCACGAGCGTCGCGACGTCGCCCGCGAGCGAACCGGTGTCGGTGGCGTGCGGCTCGGGGTGCAACGACGACACCGCCGCGGCCACGAGTCGCTCCTTCGTCGGCCAGCGCCGGTAGAGCGTGGCCGAGGAGACCCCGGCCCGTTCGATCACCGCCGCGACCGTGAGGCCGCCGAAGCCGTGGGCGCCGAGAAGATCGAGCGTGGCCTCGAGGATCGCGACGTCGGCTTCGACGCTGCGCCGGCGGCCCACCCGGACCAGCGTCTTGTCCTCGGGGGCCGACGCGGTCACGACGGGCCCTCCACGAGCGCGGCCGGCCCCGCCACCGGCGCCCGCTCCGATGCCCGTTCGGCGGCTCGTTCCGCGGCCGCCTCGGCCAGCTCGCCTTCCTCCGCGGACTCGAGCACGCGTTCGGCGCCGGCGAAGTTGAGCGAGGCCAGGCCGTCGAGACCGGTCTCCGGCGGCAGCTCGTGGTCGGTCGCGTCGGTGGCGTCGGTGGCGCGAGCCGGGAGGAACACGAACACGACGATGGTCGCGACGATCATGATGCCGCTCGCCATGATGAGCGCGGTGCTGAGACCGTCGACGAACGCGTGCTGCGCGGCGACGGTGACCTCGTGTGAGAGCGGGGCCGGCAACTTCGCCGCGGCCTGCACCGCGCCACCGAGCGACTCCTTCGCCGCGTCGACGACGCGGCTCGGCGCACCGAGGGCCGTCAGGCTCGTGGTCACCGCGGGGCGGTAGGAGCTCGCGAGCACCGACCCGACGACCGCGACCCCGACCGCACCACCCATCTGACGCGTGGTGTCGTTCATCGCCGAGCCGACGCCGGCCTTGGCCGGTGGCAGCGATCCCATGATCGACTCGGTGGCCGGGGCCATCACCAGGCCCATGCCGAACGACATCAGGCACATCGACCACAGCAGGTGCGGGTAGCCGTTCGTGAGGGGGACGTTGGACGCGGCGATGAGGCCCACCGCCGCGATCCCCATGCCGGATCCGACGACGACCTTGGTGCCGACGCGCTCGACGATGCGGGGCGCGATGGGGGCGGTGACGAGCAGCACGATCGCCATCGGCAGCATCCGGAACCCGGCCTGCAGGGGCGAGAACCCCAACACGGTCTGGAGGTACTGCGCGATCACGAACGATGCGCCCAGCATCGCGAAGAACACGAGCGTGATCGCGATGTTGGCGGCCGAGAAGCGTCGGTTCTTGAAGAAGCGGACGTCGAGCATGGGGTGCGACGAGTACGACTCCCAGAGGATGAACGCGACCGCGATCACCGCACCGATCGCGAAGGCCGCGACCACCGTCGGGTTGGTCCATCCCGCGCTGGGCGCCCGGATGACGGCCCAGAGCAACGCGACCAGCCCCGTGATCGACAGCAGGGCCCCCACCGGGTCCAGCCGCGGCGCTCCGGGGTCGCGCGACGTGGGCAGCAACAAGTGGCCGGCCACGAGCGCGACCACGACCACGGGCACGTTGACCAGGAACACCGATCCCCACCAGAAGTGCTGGAGCAGGAATCCGCCGACGATGGGGCCGAGCGCGCTCGCGGCCCCGACGACCGCGGCCCACGCGCCGATGGCGCGGGCCCGCTCCTTCGGGTCGCGGAACACGTTGGTGAGCAGCGAGAGCGTGGCCGGCATGACCAACGCGGCGCCCAGACCCATGAACGCTCGAGTGAAGATGAGCGCGTTGGCCGAATCCACCAACGCCGAGGCCAGCGAGCCGACCCCGAAGATCACGAGCCCGACGGTGAGCGCGCCCTTGCGGCCGAACCGGTCGCCCATGCTGCCGGTGGTGAGGAGCAGACCCGCGAACACGAGGGTGTAGCCGTCGACGATCCACTGGAGCTGGCTCGTGGACGCGTGGAGGTCCTTGACCAGGGCGGGCAACGCGATGTTGAGGATCGTGTTGTCGAGCCCGAGGATGAGGATGCTCATGCACATCGTGGCGAGCGCCCACCATCGGCGGTCGTGGAGTCTCTGCTCGTCGGCGGTCATGACCTGCACGGCGGTGCCTGCTCCCCTGCTCTTGCCACCCCGGCCCGCAGCCGGTAGGAAAGAGCATACTTTCGAAATAGAGCTCTTTCGTAGTCGGGGAGGTTTGCGCCATGGATCAGTCCGGCGGCCAGCTCGATCTCCTGCTGCTCGCCGTCCTCGCCGACGGTCCGCTGCACGGCTACGCGGTGATCGCCGCCCTGCGCGCGCGGAGCGATGGCGCGTTCGACCTCCCCGAGGGCACCGTGTACCCGGCGCTGCACCGGCTCGAGGCCGCGGGCTTGCTCCGCAGCTCGTGGCAGCGGCTCGAGGGGCGCAAGCGCCGCGTCTACGAGCTCACGCGGGCCGGACTCGCCGCGCGCGGAGCGGAGTGGACGCGGTGGCGGCAGTTCGTGGCCCGAATCGACGCGGTGCTGGGCCCACCGGCCGCGGTCGCGCACGACCGCTCGGCCTGACCCGTCGGTCGACCGCCCGGGTCGGGCGACGGTGCGCGACGCTCAGGACCGGACGAGACGCTCGATGGCGCGCGTCGCCTCCTCGATCATCGCGTCGGCCTTGGCCGGGTCTTCCGTGGCCGCGTGGCGGACGCAGTGGCGCACGTGCTCGTCGAGCAGGCCGAGGGCCACGCTCTCCAACGCCTTCGTGGCCGAGCTCACCTGGGTGAGGATGTCGATGCAGTAGGCGTCCTCGTCGACCATGCGCTGCAAGCCGCGCACCTGGCCCTCGATGCGGCGGAGCCGCTTGAGGTAGTCGTCCTTGTTCATCGTGTAGCCCCGCACGAAAGCTCCTCGTTCGTTCAGTCGGCCCGTGGATCATGGCCGGAAGCGGGCGGCGCCGGCGACGAGCCGGCTCGGAAGCCACGCAGTCGCAGGCTGTTGGTGACCACGAACACGCTCGAGAACGCCATCGCCGCGCCCGCGATCATCGGGTTGAGCAGGCCCGCCGCGGCCAACGGGATCGCGGCCACGTTGTAGGCGAAGGCCCAGAAGAGGTTGCCCCGGATCGTGGCCAGCGTGCGCCGCGACAACCTGATCGCGTCGACGGCGGTGCGCAGGTCGTCGCGCACGAGCGTGATGTCGCTCGCCTCGATGGCAGCGTCGGTGCCGCTGCCCATGGCGAGGCCGACGTCGGCCTGGGCGAGCGCGGCGGCGTCGTTGACGCCGTCGCCGACCATCGCCACGACCCGGCCCTCGGACTGCAGCCGCCGGACGACGGCCACCTTCTCCTCCGGGCGCACCTCGGCGGTGACGTCGGTGATGCCGACCTCGGCCGCGATGCTGCGCGCGGCGCGCTCGCCGTCCCCGGTGAGCAGGACCGGCGTGAGCCCGAGCCCCCGGAGCTGCGCGATCGCCTCGGGGCTCGAGTCGCGCACCGTGTCGGCCACGACGAACACCGCGCGCGGCGAGCCGTCCCAGCCCGCGACGATCGCGGTCCGCCCCTCGGCGCCGGCCGCGTCGAGCGCGGCCCGCAGCGCGTCGGCGAGGGGCGCGGACCCGGCGGCGCCGGCCACGGTGAGCATGTCGGCGCGGCCCGCGAAGACGTCGTGGCCGTCGACCGTCCCGCGCACGCCCATTCCCTGCGTGCTCGCGAACCCCTCGACCGGCGCGTCGAGACCCCGGTCGTGCGCGGCGTCGGCGATGGCGCGGGCGATCGGGTGCTCCGACGCGTGCTCGACCGCGCCCACGAGCCGCAGCGCGGTCGCCTCGTCGACGCCGGGCACCGTGACCACGTGCAGCAGGGTCATCCGGCCCGTCGTGATCGTGCCGGTCTTGTCGAGCACGATCGTGTCGAGCCTACGGGTCGACTCGAGGACCTCGGGGCCGCGGATCAGGATGCCGAGTTGGGCGCCACGACCGGTGCCCACCAACAGCGCGGTGGGCGTCGCGAGCCCGAGCGCGCAGGGGCAGGCGATGATCAGCACCGCGACCGCGGCGGTGAACGCCGCCGTCGCCGGCTCCCCGAGCGCCAGCCACACGAACAGCGTGGCGATCGAGAGCCCGATGACGACCGGCACGAACACGGCCGACACGCGGTCGGCGAGCCGTTGCACCGGGGCCTTCCCCGACTGGGCGTCGGTGACCAGGCGGGCGATGTGCGCAAGCGCGGTGTCGGCCCCGACGCGGGTGGCCCGCACCACGAGCCGCCCGCCGGCGTTGACCGTGGCGCCGGTGACCGCGTCCCCGGGCCCCACCTCCACCGGCACCGACTCGCCCGTGAGGAGCGACGCGTCGATGGCCGAAGTGCCGCTCTCCACCCGGCCGTCGGTCGCGATCTTCTCGCCCGGGCGCACGACGAAGCGGTCGCCCACCCGCAGATCGGAGATCGGGATTCGGACCTCCGCGTCGTCGCGCAGCACCCCGACGTCCTTGGCCCCGAGCTCCAACAGGGCGCGCAACGCGGCGCCGCTCCGCCGCTTGGCGCGCGCCTCGAGGTAGCGGCCCGCGAGCACGAACACGATGACGGCCGACGCGACCTCGAGGTAGATCTCGTCGGTGCTGGTGCTGCCCGCGACCCAGCGGAACGACATCTCCATCCCGGGGTCGCCCGCGTTGCCCCAGAAGAGCGCGTAGACCGACCAGCCGAACGCGCTCAGCGTGCCCACCGAGATCAGCGTGTCCATCCCCGCGGCGCCGTGGCGGAGGCTCGCCCACGTGGCCCGGTGGAACGGCAGCCCTCCCCAGATGACCACCGGCCCGGCGAGCGCGAAGCACAGCCACTGCCAGTTGCGGAACTGGAACGCGGGGATCATCGAGAGGACGACCACCGGCGCCGCCAACACCGCTGAGACCAGGAGACGCGTGCGCAGGTCGCTCGTGGCGCGGTCGTCGAGATCCGCCATGTGGTCGTGCGCACCGGGTCCGCCCGCGACGGTGAGGGAGCCGGCCGCGCGGTCGCCGTGGGCGTGCCCCAAGGTCCCGGCGAGATCCCGGACTGGGTGCGCGGTGTAGCCCGCCGACTCCACCTGACCGATGAGCGTCTCGGTGCTCATCCCCACCGGCGCGCTGACGTGCGCCCGTTCGGTCGCGTAGTTGACCGTCGCCTCGACGCCGTCGAGCTTGTTGAGGCGGCGCTCGACGCGCACGGCGCACGTCGCACAGGTCATGCCCCCGATGTCGAGGTCGACCGCGCACACGTCGGCGTCGCCGGGCGCGGTCATGCGGGCCCGGACGCGAGCTGGTACCCGGCTTCCGCGACCGCCGCCGCGACCGCGACCCGGTCGACCCCCACCCGGCTGTCGAACCCGACCGAGCCGCTCACGAGGTCGACCGTCACGGCTTCGGTCCCCGGGATCCCGGCGAGGGCCTCGGTCACCGCCCGCACGCAGTGCTCACAGGTCATCCCCTGCACCACATAGGCCTGGTGGGACACGGTCGCCTCCCGCGCTCGTTGGGTGGCGAGAGGATACCCCCCTAGGGTATATGCGTCAAGCGGGCCGACCCGACGAGGCCCGCCGCAGCGGTCCCTCTCGAGTGCAGGCGCGCGGAACGGGCGCCGGTCCGGGCGGCGAACCCCGGGCCGGCGGCCATCCGCGTCACTCGAACGTGGAGCTCAGCCGTTGCGGCGGCTGATGCCCGCGGCCCGCAGATCGTCGGGCGACACGCCCGCGTCGCGCCACGCGGTGTACGTGATGCCCTTGCTCGCCGAGTAGCGCTTCGCGTGCTTCACGAACCCGGCGCGCAGGTCGCTCAGATCCACCTTGGTGTCGAGACCCGCGAGCACGGCGTTGAGATCGATGCGCTTCTGCGCGAGCTCGACCCGCTTCAGGCCCGACGCCTCGCCCCACTGCGCCTCCACGTCGGCGAGCTGCTTGCGCACCGACGCCGGCGTGCGCTGCCGACCGCGCCGGGGGCGGTGGGCCTCCAGCGCGTCGAGGTAGCGGCGCACGTGCAACGCGGCCTCGCGGCCGTCGGCGAGCGCGCGCTTGTGCGCTTCCGTCATGGTGCCGCGTGCGGCGCCGCTCTTCTTCGCCGCCGAGCTCTTCGTGGCCTTGGTGGCTCGCGTCGATCGGGCGGCGGTGGCTGACTTCGCCGGCTTGCTGGTGCTCGGGCGCTTCGGGGCGCCGGTGCGCTTTGCGGTGGCCATCGAAAAAGCTCCAGTGCTTTGAGTGGTCGCTGAGAACGACTCTTGGAAGGACTGTAGGACCAAGAACGGTAGCGCCCGCGAGGGCCAATTCGGAAACAGCGAATGGAGTTGCCGGGTGATCAGGCGAAATCGTGGGGGTGGCCAACGGTCGAATTGCCACCGGTCGAGCGGTCGGGAATGACCGTGCGCCGGGTGCGCGGGCCGGGCCCCGATGCCCACGAACGGCTCGTCGGGCACCAGGTGGCGCACCTCCGTGACGCGACATCCCACCTCCCGCAGGTCGGCCTCGACGGTTCCGGTACGCGGAAGCGCCGCCGCACCCGCCGGCACCGTCAGCATGAAATGGAGGTGCGCGCTCGTGATGGAACCGGGCCGGAGCATCGTCACGATCATCAGCTCACCATCGGACTCCGGCAGGCGTTCGAGCCGTCGATAGACGTCGACCTGTTCGGCGGGATCGAACCAATAGATGCGGTTGAGCATCGAGATCCGACCGAATCGGGCGTCGGTCTCCCGGCCGAACCGGCACCATGCCGCGGCACGACGGGGGCGGCGCGTGAGGGAAACTGCCCCGATGGCCTGCACCCACCTCCACGACCTCCCCGAGGTCGTGCCCGACTCCCGCCGCTGTGAGGCCTGCATCGAGATCGGCGCGGAATGGGCCCAGCTGCGGATGTGTCTCCTCTGCGGGCGGGTGGGGTGCTGCGACGCGTCGCCCAACCGTCACGCGGCGAAGCACGCGGCCGACTGCGGGCACGCGCTGGTCCGGTCGGTGGAGCCGGGAGACTCATGGCGCTGGTGCTACGTCGACGAGGAGTACGTGTGACGGCGACCGAGCCGGACCGGGTCGCCCGTATCCACGCCCGGCGCGTCGCGCGCCTCCGCGAGCAGCTCCTCGACGAGGACGTGCCGCTCCCGCTCGACGCGCCGCAGGCCCAGGTCCTGCTCGAGGAGCTCGACTACGCGAGCCACCCGCCGGTGCACGAGGACCGCGCCCCCCGCTACGGCTCGCTGGTGTCGTTCGGCGCTCGCCCCCACTGGAGCGACCTGTCGGTCCCCACGCGGCTCGAGTCGGCGGGCACCGACCTCGCGCTCCTGCGCAAGCTCGCCGACGGACGGGCGTCGTTCGTCGTACGCACCGCCGACGGCACGGCCGGCCTCGTGTGCTTCGACCAGAGCCTCGAGTACGAGGCCAGCGCCGTGCGGCTGCGCCGGGAGACCGGCGCGTTCGTGGTGCAGCGCACACGCGACGGCCTCGTGCGCGCGTGCGGGCCCGACGGCGTGATCACCTGGGACAGCGTGCAGTGGTCGTTCAAGCCCCTCGCCGAGCACCACGCCGCGCCGATCCGCCGGCTCGCGCCGCAGGTCGACCCCGACGTGCTCGAGGGCCTGCTCGAGCTGTCGGTGCACTGGCTGGGCGCGGGACGGGTGGGCGCGACGCTCGTCCTCGCGTTGGCCGGCGACCCGCGCGCGCTCCCCCACCTCGAGCTCGCGAGCGCGGTGTCGGTCGCCCCGCTGCACGTCACGCGGCGCGAGCACTTCCCGGCGCTGCTCAGCGTGCTGGGCCAGATGGACCGCGCCGCGCTGGTCGCCGCCGACGGCGGCATCTCGACCCTGGGCGCCGGGCTGCAGTGGAGCGAACGGTCGAGCGTGCTCGTCGCGCCCACCAACGGCACGCGGCACACGTCGGCCCGCCGCTTCTCGTTCGACGAGCCGTCGAGCCTGGTGATCGTGGTGTCCGAGGACGGGCCCACCACCGTCTACTCCGACGGCGCCACCACCACCGTCGTGCGCACCGACGCGTGCCGCGTCGGCGACATCGCCACGGTCGGGACCCCGGCGATCCCCGACCCCGCGGGCGAGACCGACGTCGTCTGCGCCGTGTGCCGCAAGGTGCTCCTGGTCGACGCGGTGCACTTCGACGGCTGGGCCGGCGGCCCCGATGAGCAACGGTGCCCGGTGTGCGATTCCGTCGTCGTCATCGACGCCTACCGGGCGGCGATCCGCGGGGTCCGCAAGGCGCTCTAGCCAGGTCGGGCGCGGGGCCCGGCGCGTCGATACGCTGCCGCCGTGAGCCCTCACCCACAGGAGATCGACCGCCCCGCCCGCGAAGAGCCGTTGAGCCTGTCGATCGGTGCGCTCAGCGTCCTCCACCGCCGGGTCTTCAGCGAGCACCTCCGGGGCGAGTCGTGGATCGCGGCCGCCGGCCTGCGGCCCGGTTGCTACGGCGTGCTCAGCTCCATCGAAGCGCTCCAACCCGCCTCCCAGGCCGAGATCAGCACCGACCGCGGCCTCGACCCGAGCGACGTGGTGGGCATCGTCGACATCCTCGAGAAGGCCGGCTTCGTGGCCCGCGCCCGCGACACGACCGACCGCCGCAAGTACTCCCTCACCCTCACCGACGAGGGCGAGGCCGCCCTCGCCCGGCTCGACGTGGTGGCCGACACCGTGCAGGACGTGATCTTCGGCCCGCTCAGCGCCCGTGACCGGGCCGCCTTCAAGCGGCTCCTGCAGCGGCTCGTCCACCGCCACGCCGACGGCACCCGCGCCGCGCGGAAGGGCTGAGCCGGGCCCGGGATCTCCCCCTTGACGGGGCTAACGCCGTTAGCCATACTGCAGCTAACGTTGTTAGCCACCCGAGGAGGTCCGTGATGACCGACCAGCCCACTCCCCCCGCCGACCCGCCCCACTACCGGGCCCCCGGGTGGTTCACCCGCAACGTCGCCAACAAGATGGTCCAGGGGCTGACCCACCTCGGGATCAGCGTGTGGGGCAGCCGGGTGCTCGAGGTCAAGGGCCGCACCAGCGGCGAGCCCCGCCGGGTCCCGGTCAACCTGCTCACGTTCGACGGCCACGAGTACCTCGTGTCGGCCCGGGGCGAGGGTCAGTGGGTGCGCAACGTGCGCGCCGACGGCGGCCGGCTCGACCTGCTCGTCGGCCGGCGCCGCCAGTCGATCGTGGCCCGGGAGCTCGCCGACGCCGAGAAGGTGCCGGTGCTCCGCGAGTACCTCCGGCGGTGGAAGGCCGAGGTCGGGGTGTTCTTCGACGGGGTCAGCGCGTCGTCGACCGACGACGAGATCGCGGCCATCGCCCCGAAGCATCCGGCCTTCGTGCTGGCCGAGCGGGCGTAGGCGCGTGACCACGACCGGCATCCCCCAGCCGCCGGCCCCGCGCGAGTACTCGACCCGGGCGAC
>JADGOM010000233.1 GCA_017882925.1 Acidimicrobiia bacterium
CGGCCGTAGCCCTCGCGGCCCGCCTTGCCCTCGGCCCGCCAGAAGCGGCACGCCTCGCGGCTCACCGCGAACGTCCCCTTGAGGTGGACGCGGATGACGTCGTCCCAGTCGTCCTCCTCGAGGTTGAAGACCATCTTCGGCCGGCCGATGCCGGCGTTGTTGACCACGATGTCGATGCGGCCCCAGGTCTCGATGGCCTTCCGGACCGCGGCCGCGCCGCCGTCCATGGTCGAGATGTCGTGGCCGTCGGTCACGGCCTCGCCGCCGCCGGCGACGATCGCGGCGACGACCTCGTCGGCCGGGGTCTCCTCGGTGGCGGAGCCGTCGATCGCGACACCGGCGTCGTTGACGACGACCTTGGCCCCGTAGGCCGCCATCCGGCGGGCGTGGGCTTCACCGATGCCGCGGCCGGCGCCGGTGACGAGTGCGATCTTGCCTTCGAGCAGACGGTCGGGCATTGGTCACCTCGGGCTGAGTGTGGAGATGGGGCGGGCGAGCGTACCTGACGTCGGTGTCAGGTCGCCGGGGACGGGGTTGCGGTGCATCTAGGCGCGGGTGGACAGGGAGAACTGCTGGCTCGCGCCGCCGTCGACCACCAGGTTCTGCCCGGTGACGTAGGCGCCGAGGTCGGAGGCGAGGAACGTGACGGCCTTGGCGATGTCGACGGGGTCGGCGAGCCGCCCGAGCGGGATGCTCTCTGCCGACTGCGCGAGCCGGGGGCCCCGGAGCATCTCCGCGACGCGCGGGGTGAGCACCGCGCCGGGGGAGACCGCGTTGACGCGGATCCCCGACGCCGCGAGCTCCATCGCGAGCGTGGCCACCAGACCGATGATCCCGGCCTTCGCCGCGCCGTACGGCCCGTGGAGCGGCGCCGAGCGCATGCCGCTGACCGACGCGATGGCGACCATCGCCCCACCGCGGTCCTGCTCGACCATGCGCCGGCCGACGACGCTCGAGAGGTGGAAGAAGTGCCGCAGCACCGCGTCGAAGCTGTCGTCCCAGACCGACTCGTCCAGATCGATGCTGCGGCCCCAGAACGCGAGGCCGATGACGTCGACGAGCACGTCGATGCCGTCGAACGCCGCGGCGGCCTCGTCGACGACGCGCTGCACCTCGGACCGCACGCGCGCGTCGCCCACGAGCGCGATCGCCTCGACGCCGAGGTCGTGCGCGGCCGTCACCGCCGCGGCCGCCGCGGCTTCGTCGACGTCGAAGCACGCCACCCGCGCGCCGGCTTCGGCCATGGCGCGGACGCACGCCTGCCCGATTCCCGAGCCACAGCCCGCCACCAACGCCGTCTTGCCCGTCAGACCGAGATCGAGCACGGGACCCCCCACATCGCCGACCGGCCGACATCCTGGCCCACCACCGCGTCGAGTGGAAGCGCTCGGCTCGGGGGTACGCCCGGCGCCCGGGCCGGTGCCGGGCTACGTGAAGAGCGTCTCGCCGATCCACCCGCCGGGCTGCACGCCGGGCGGCACCGCGAACACCGCGCTCGACGTGTGCTGGATGTACTCGTTCAGGGCGTCGCCGGTTGCGAGCCGCTTCTGCACCGTGACGAACTGCGCACGCGGGTCGCGCTGGTAGGCGAGGAAGAAGAGGCCGGCGTCGAGCTGCGCGGTGCGG
Source organism: Acidimicrobiia bacterium (assembly GCA_017882925.1). GTDB lineage: Bacteria > Actinomycetota > Acidimicrobiia > IMCC26256 > Chersky-534 > Chersky-534. The sequence goes on from JADGOM010000233.1 coordinate 1,627, forward strand.
GGGTCGACGCCGTCGGTGAAGGAGTACCCGCGCCGCAGCATGTGCTCGTTGCCGTTGGTGACCGGCGCCGCGAGCCGGATGTGGGAGTTGGCCGGTACCGCGAGCTCCCCGTCCTTGCCCCGGACCTTGAGGTCGACGGGGTCGAACTCCGTCTTCCGCCCGAGCGGCGCGCCCTCGATCTTGTTCCGCCCGATGGTCGCCTCCTGGTCGCCGAGGCTCGAGCGGTCACGTGACGACCTGTTCCGCGACCTGCGACAGCGGCTCGGCGACGGCGTCGACGAGCTGTGCGAGCGCGCGGGTCTGGTCGGGATCGAGCGTCGTGGAGAGCACGTAGCTCTCACCCTGCTGGTAGGGGACGAGGGCCGTCTGCACCGCGTCGAAGCGGTTGAAGATCGCGGTGGCCGAGACCGGTGAGCTCTTCGGCAGCAGCGGCGCGACCGCCTCGAAGGCCGAACGCGAACCCTCGACGTTGGCGGCGAGGTCGGCGAGGTCGACCTTCGAGTACCGCTCCTCCTCGCCGGTGATCTTCGAGCTCGAGACCTCGTTGAGGAGCTCGACCGCCCCGTTGGCGATGGTGGCCGGCTCGAGCTTCACGGTGCGGACGAACGTCTGCAGCTTCTCGGTGTCGGCGAGGAGCTTGTCGGCGACCGGGGCCATGCCGACGGTGGTGTTGCTCACCCACAGCGCCTGCTCGATCCGGTGGAAGCCACCCCACTCGGCGGCCGGGACGTCGCCGTCGCGGGCGTCGATGTCGGGGTCGAGGTCGCCGAACGACTCGGCGACGGGCTCGATGCGCTCGTAGGGGAGCCGGGCGGGGACGTAGGCCGCCTTGGCCGCCTCGACGCCGCCGGCCTTGACCGCGTTGGTGAAGACCTCGGTCTTGCTCACGAGGTCGTCGGCCTGGCTCTGCAGGTAGCCGCGGTAGGTGGCGACCGCGGTGGCCTCCGTGGCCGCGTCGCCGGTCGGCGCGGGGTCGGTGGAATCTGCGGCCTTCCCGGTGACGACGAGCGTTCCCTTGCCGTCGTTCTCCGTGCCGCCCGGGCACGAGAGGACGTACTTGCCGGGCTTCAGGGTGACCGAGAACTTCTTCGTGAGACCGGGGGCCACGAGCTCCGCCTCCGCGACGATGTCGGATCCCTGCACGATCTCCATCTCGCTGATCGCGTCGGCGCCCTTGTTGGTGACGACGAAGTTGGTGGGGCCGGCCAGGAGCTTCAGGGCGGCGGGGCTGCAGCCTGCGTCGACCAGGGTGATGCCGACGGTCTTCGCGCCGCCGGAGGATCCGGCCGCCGCGACCTTGCCGTCCGCAACCGTGGTGGTCCCGCCGTTGCCGGAGCCGCAGGCTGCGAAGCCGACCGCGGCCACGAGGCCCGCGGCGATGAACGCGAGCGTGGTGCGGGTATGGAGGGCGCGGCGGGGCCACAGCACGAGCGTGAGCATCGGCACCGCGTAGAGCAGCCAGACGACGAGCTCGGCCACCACGGGCCGGGGCTGGATGCCGAGCATCCCGGTGAGGAACGCGGACAGGACCGTGCCCGGCCGCACGAGCCAGGCGAGGTCGAGCACCTGGGTCTGCCCGGCGTTGAGCCAGCCCGCCTCGTGCGCGGTGTGCGCGGCGGTGCACAGGAGCCCGGCGGAGATGAGCACGAGCACGGCCGCAGTCACCGTGAAGAACTTCGCGAGGTCGAGGTGCACGCCCCCGCGGTAGATGCCGTAGCCGATGCCCACCGCGACGAGCACGCCGAGGACCGCCCCGGTGCCGGCCGCGCCCGGGTTGCTCGCCGACTGGAACGCCGCGAGCAGGAACACCGCGGTCTCGAAGCCTTCCCGCAGCACCGCGAGGAAGGCCATGACCACGAGGGTGGCGACCGAGCCGCCCGCGATCGCGAGTGCCGCCTTCGACTCGAGGTCGCCCTTGATGGTGCGGGCGTTCTTCCGCATCCAGAAGATCATCCAGGTGACCATGCCGACGGCGAGCAGCCCGATGACGGTCTCGAGGCCCTCCTGCTGCTTCTGCGGCAGGTTGTCCTCGGCGATGCGGAGCGCCACCGCCACGCCGGCGCACAGCGCGAGCGCGCCGACGACCCCCAGCCACACCCACTTCAGCGCGTTCCGTCGACCCTGGCCGACCAGGAAGGTGGCCACGATGCCCACGATCAACGACGCCTCGACGCCTTCTCGCAGTCCGATCACGAAGGTGGGCAGCACCCCGAGCTCCTTAGGTAAGGTTCACCTAAGAAGGTAAGGGAACCCTGACCTCGATGCAAGACAGCACCGGAGCGGGCCCGCCATGATGAGCCCTCGGCCCGGCCGCCCGCTCCGATCCCGGGAGCCGGCGGCCCGTGGGGGAGCTTCGAGGAGAGGTGTGACGATGTCCGATGTCGTGCTCGTGGAGGTCACCGACCGGATCGGCCTGGTGACCCTGAACCGCCCCGAGTCCCGAAACGCCCTCAACCGGGCGCTGAGCGAGGGCGTCGTCGAGGCGGTCGCGGCGCTCGACGCCGACCCTGCGGTCGAGGTCACCGTCATCACGGGAGCGGACCCGGCGTTCTGCGCCGGCGTCGACCTGAAGGAGTTCGGCAGCGGCGCCGCCACCGCCGACCGGCCCGAGCCCGGGGCGGGCCGCAATCCGTGGCGCGGCGTGTTCCGTCCCCGCACGAAGCCCCTGATCGGCGCGGTCAACGGGACCGCGGTCACCGGCGGCCTCGAGGTCGCGCTCAACTGCGACTTCCTGATCGCGTCCGACCGCGCCCGGTTCGCCGACACCCACGCGCGCGTCGGCGTCATGCCCGGGTGGGGGCTCACGGTGCTGCTGGCCCAGCGCGTCGGCGTGGCCCGCGCGCGCGAGATGAGCATCACCGGCAACTTCGTCGACGCGCAGACCGCGCTGGCGTGGGGGCTCGTCAACCACGTCGTGCCGCACGAGGAGGTCGTCGCCTACGCGCGGCAGATCGCGCGCGACGTCACGACGATCGACACGCGCGCGGTCCAGCGGATGCTGCAGACCTACGCCGAGATCTCGGACACGACCGTCGCCGAGGCGTGGGACATCGAGCTGCAGGTGAGCAAGGACTGGGAAGGCCAGGGCTACGACCTCGCCGACATCGAGGCCCGCCGCGAAGGCATCGTCGCCCGCGGCCGCAGCCAGACGGGCAGCGGCGCGTAGCGCGTCAGCTCCGAAACTTCGGCAACCAGGGCGCGAGCGCGTCGAGCAGTTGGTCGGTCATGAGCGTGACCGTCTCGTAGGGCAGGGCGCCGGCGACCGGATCCGCGAGCATCGCCTCGAGCACCGTCGTGCGGTTGCCGGAGATCGCGGCCTCGACCGTGAGCTCCTGCGAGGCCGAGACGCGTCGCAGCGCCTCGCCCATCACGCCCGAGACCCCGGCGGTGTCGCGGGCCCGCACGCCGTCGGAGCCCGTGACACCGATGCACTCGACCACCACGTCGGCGGGGAGCGACGTGACCTGCCCGGTGTTGGGCAGGTTGACGGGCAGCGCGACCTCGGTGCCGGTGACGATGCCGTCGAGCAGCGTGGCCACAAGCTCGCCCGAGGGGAACGTCGAGATCTCCTCGCTCCCGAGCACCCCGCCCACGCTGGCGTCGTCGATCACCTTGTCGGCCATGTGCCCGGCCAGGCCGTAGTGGTGGACGTTCCAGTCGCGGCCGAAGTCGGAGCGGGCGGTCACGAACCACGGGAAGAACTCGCACACATGGGTGTCGGAGCTCCCCGCGATCACGCCGAACCGGCGGAAGATCTCGAGCTTGAGCGGCAGGTTGGCCATCAGGTCGGCCTTGGTCCACCGCTCGCCCGGGTAGTGCTTGCGGAAGTGCATGCCGTCGGGCGGGTCCATCCAGAGCGGCGTCTGGAGCACCGGATCGGTGGGGTCGGCGTCGAAGCGCTCGAGCAGCTCGCGGAGCTGCGCGAATCCGTCGCTGCCGTCCTTGAGCTTCAACGCGGTGACGAGCGGCAGGTGGTTGACGCCGGCGACGGTGGGGTCGACGGCCATCATGTCGGTGTCGAGCAGCAGGCTCATGAGGTACTTCATCCCCACGAGCTCGTTGCACAGCCCGACCGCACGCACGTTCGTCTCGCGGTTGACGCAACGGGTCAACGCGGTGAGCGGGTTGCTCACGTTGACCATCAGCGCGTCGGGCGCGTGCTGCTCCACGGTCCGGGCCATCTCGAGGGTGACCGGCACGCTCCGAAGCGCCCGCATGATGCCGCCGGGGCCGATGCTGTCGCCGACGGTCTGGCGGATGCCGTAACGGGCGGGGATGTCGAGGTCGTGCTTCATGCTGGCGAAGCCGCCGACGGTGAACGCGCTGATCACGAACTGCGTGCCGTCGAGACCCTCGGCCAGGTTGGTGGTCGCGTCGACCGTGAGGCCGATGTCGCGCTGCTTCACGATGTGCTCGGCCACCTCGAGCATCGGCGGGAGCGACCCGGCGTCGATGTCGACCAGCGTCACGTGCGCGTCCTGCAACGACGGCGTGTTGGCGAAGTCGACCAGGAGCTTCGGGGTCCAGTGGGTGCTGCCGCCCCCGACGAACGTGACGCGCGGTCCCATGGCGATCCTCCGGAAGCCGGGCCGGCCGCGTCGCGCGACCGGGGCCGTCTCAACGTAGCGCCGCCCCCCGCCTCCGGCCCGGGCCGACGCGATCGAGCCGGCGGCCCGTCAGGCGCCGCGCCGCAGGAGCCGCCACGCGAACGCGACGCTCGCCAGCATGGGCGTGGTCACGGCGACCCGTTGGAGGACGCCGCCGTACGGCCGGCCCACGAGGGGCGCGAACGCGGCGAGCATCGCGGCGCTCACGCCCGCTCCGGCGATGGCGGGCACACGCAGCGCGGCCCACTCCGGGTCGTCCGCGAAGCGGCGGGCGAAGAACAGCGGCGCGGCCACCAGGCAGGCGTAGCCGACGCCGCTGGCGATGTCGTGGCCGTCGTTGCGCCAGGACTGGCCGACGACGCCCTCCGGCGGGTGGAGGAGCATGCGGTCGCGGCGGAGCACCGCGGCGCCGAGCACCCCGACACCCGCGCACCGCACGAGGAAGGGGCCGGGCCCGGCGTCGCCCGGACCGCCGAGCGCCTCCTCGAGCGCCGACGCGAAGAGGATCGTGCCGGTACCCAGGGTCGCGAAGCCGGCGAGCATGATCGCGGGCGTGCGCGCGTCGGGCGCGGCGAGCCCACTGATGTGCTCGTCGCGGATCGAGTAGCCGTCCTGGCGCAGCGAGCTCGCGACCCAAGCGAGCGTGAACGCGGCCGGCCCGACGATGCCGCCGGCGGCGCGCACGCGGAACGGCAGGCGCGCGAGCCCCTTCGCGGCGCGGCGGGCGGGCCGGGTCACCCGACGACCGCGGTGTCGTCGATGAGGCGGACGACCTGCTCGCGCCGCGTCCGCACCGACTCGACGACACCCCGGCGCTCCAGCAGCGTCCACCAGCCCGTGAACTGGCGCCCGAAGCGGATCAGCGCCTCGAGCGCGTAGACGGCTGCGAACGCGCACAGCGCCTGGAAGAGGAACGCGAGGGTCACCGGGCCGGCGCCGTCGGCAGTGAACATCGCGACGATCCACCACGCGAGCGGGAAGCCAACGAGCGCCACGAGCAGGCGCACCGTGCCCTTCGTCACCGGCGCCTTCACCGACTGGCCCGCCACCTTCACGAGAAGGTAGGGGATGAAGTTGACGACCACACCGGTGAACGCGAAGACGCTCAGCACCGCGACGACGAGACCGTTGAACACGAGCTGCGTGAGCAGCGCCCGCGGCTGGTAGCCGGCGGCGACCTCCCCGTCGCGCACGCCGAGGAGCGTGAGCCCGAGGTTGTAGTCGGCGATCGACCCGACGACCTTCTCGCGGCGGGCTGCGGGCACCTCGGCGAGGCGCTGCGCGAGCTCCTCGCGTTCCCCGAGCTTCACCTGTGACTCGCGTCCGGTGCCGGTGCGGCGCAGGGCCACGTCGGCGCCGAGCGAGAGCGTGCCGTGCTCCTGCACCGACCGGTAGTCGGGCGACACGTCGCGCAGGCGCCGCCGGATCGCGACGGTGAGGCGGTCGACGGCCTCGTGGTTCGCCTCGCCCACGGCTTCGCCCTCGTGGACGTAGTCGGCGAGGTCCTCGTCGATGTCGATCGGGCGCCCGACGCGCGCCAGCACCCTCGAGCGCAGGGCGAGCTTGTCGTCGAACGTGAGCCCGATGGGGACGATGACGATCCCGCGCGTCCCCTCGGCCAGCGCGCCGAGCGCGATCCGCGCCGCCCCGGTCCGCACCGGCGCGAGCGCGGGGGAGTCGTGCGTCGTCCCCTCCGGGAAGATCGCGACCGTGCCGCGGCGGGCGAGCGCGCGGTGGCACGCGGTGAAGGAGGAACGGTTGTGGCTCGTGTCGGTGACGTCCTGGCTGCGGTAGATCGGGATCACGCCGGCCAGCGCGAGGAACGGGCGCGCGGGGAGCACCTTCCAGAGGGTCGACTTGGCCAGGAACCGGGGCACCCGGTGCAGCACTCTCGCGATGACGACCGGGTCGACGAGCCCGTTGAAGTGGTTGGCCACGATCAACACGGGCCGGCCGTGCGGGATGCGGTGCTCGCCGCGCACCTCCACGCTGCGGAAGTAGCCGCGCGCCGCGAGCGACGCGATGCCGCCGATGATCCGGTCGAGCGCGCGCCGCACCAGGCTGAACGGCCGCAGCCGGGCGAGGGTCCGTTCGGCGAGCCGGGCGGGATCGTTCACGTCGACACGGTAGGCGAGGGGTGCCGACCGCCTACTTGATGCCCGTCGCCGCGCTGAGGATCTGGACGTAGACGCCGAGGATCTTGTCGCCGTAGTTGGTGGCGCTCGCCCAACGGCCGGTGAGACCGTTCCACGTCGGGGCCGATCCCTGCAGGCCGAACGAGTCGAAGTTCGGGAGCACCGGGGGGTACGTGAGGCGCGCCGCGGTCGCGTTGCGGTCGGCGTAGTTGCGCAGGAGCTGGATCTGGGCCCGGACGCCGGTGAGCGCGTCGGGGAACTGGTAGCCGTTGGAGCAGCTGTCGCAGGCGCCGATGCCGGCGAAGTTGTTGTCGCCGGTCGTCACCTGTCCGTAGTCGGGGAAGCCGAACGAACCGGTCTCGAGGACCGACTGCGCGAACGCGATGTCGCCGCGCACACCTTCCGCCGCGCCCTCGTTGATGTAGTCCTGGGCCAGCGTGCCGATGGGCACCGTGAGGTGCGCGTGCCGGCCCGAGCTCACGAACCAGTTGGCGAGCTCCGACGCGCTGAGCACCGAGTGGCCCATGATCGGCGTCGAGGTCCCGCCCTGGATCGAGAGCCAGCGGTTGAGCACCGAGTGCGTCGCGGTGGAGTCGTGGCGGGCGGCGTCCATCGCACCCTGGGCGTTGGCGTAGTCGGCGTGGGCCTGGCCGAGGCCGGCGGCCGCGTCCCGGCGGTCGAGCCGCTGCCGGGTCGTCTCCGCGTCGACGGCCGTCATCTGCGCGCGGAGGCCGGTGATGGTGGCGACCTGCGAGTCGGCGACCGCGAGCCCGAGGTGCTGCTTGCGGTCGCGGTTCTCGTCGGCCTGGGTGTAGTCGTTGGTCCCGATGGTCGGCGTACCGGCGTCGTGGTACTCGTCGACCATCAACAGCGTGAGGTTCTGGCGCTGGGCCTCGATCTGCGCGTCGAGGCTGTCGTGCTGCTGCAGCAGGCCGGCCAGCGTGCCGTCGATGGTGGCGATCTTCGCGGTGAGGGTGTTGGCCCGCTGGGTCGCGTCGGCCTGGATGTGCGAGGCCGCGCTGAGCGTGCGGTCGGCCGCATCGGCCGCGCTCCGTGCGACGGCGATCCGGTCGGCGATGACCGCCCCCACGGGCTTCGCGGGCTTGGTCGCCGCCGCGCCCGGCGCGCCGGGATCGGCCGGCGCCGTAGACGCCGCGGTGGTGGACGGCGCGACCTGGGCTGTGGCGCGCGGGACAGCGGTGGCCCCGGTGACCAGCGCGACGGCGAGGGCGACCGCGAGCCCGCCGACGATGCGGCGAGTCCGCGTCAGGCCCGACGTCCGGGGGACGACGATCGGCGGTGGAGTGGTCTCGGGCACGGGGATCTGTCGACCGATCGGATGGCAGAGTTGACGTCCGAGGATCGCGCGTCGTGCCGTTCCGCGACATTCGGCTCCGGATCTCACGCAGGGTGGCCGGAGGCCGGCGCGCGGAACCACGGACGGGGGCAGACGCGCGGCGTTTCCCCTGCTAGGGTGACCCTCGATCCACACCGCTCGACCACAGTCGCGCGCCCAGTTCTCATCGGGCACACCATTCTGCGTTCGCCATTCCGGCAAGCTGCGCCACCAGCGCCGCCACCGACAGCGTCCTCTCGAGTGCGTTCGCCCCTCCTGAGAGACCTGTCCCTCCACCGGAAAGACATACGCGTGTCCCAGAACTTCGCCGATCTCGGCGTTCCCGCCGATCTCGTGTCCGCACTCGCGGCGCAAGGCATCAAGGACCCATTCCCGATCCAGGCCCTCACCGTCCCCGACGGGCTTGCCGGCCGCGACATCTGCGGCCGCGCCCCCACCGGCGCCGGCAAGACCATCGCCTTCGGCATCCCGCTCGTCACCCGGGTCGGCCGCGCCGAGCCCCGACGGCCCCGCGGCCTCGTGCTCGTGCCCACGCGCGAGCTCGCCGCCCAGGTCACCCGTGAGCTCCAGCTGCTCGCCGGCCCGCGCAAGGTGCGCGTCGCCGCGGTCTACGGCGGCGTCGGGTTCGGCGACCAGCGCCGCAACCTCCGCCGCGGCACCGACGTCCTCGTGGCCTGCCCCGGCCGGCTCGAAGACCTCCTCGAGCAGGGCGAGCTGAAGCTCGACGCGGTCGAGATGGTCGTCCTCGACGAGGCCGACCGCATGGCCGACATGGGCTTCCTGCCCGCGGTCAAGCGGCTCCTCGACCAGACCCCGTCCAGCCGCCAGACCCTCCTCTTCTCGGCCACGCTCGACGGCGCGGTCGACACGGTGGTCCGCAAGTACCTGAAGGACCCGGTCAAGCACTCGCAGCCGGAGCCGGAGCAGGAGGACTCCCGGGCGACCCACCACTTCTGGCGGGTCGAGCGCAACGACCGCATGCGGGTGTGCGCCGACGTCGTCGCGGTCTCCGGACCGACGATCGTCTTCTGCCGCACCAAGCGGGGCGCCGACCGCCTCGCCGACAAGTTGGAGCAGGCGGGCCTGCGGACGGCGGCCATCCACGGCGACCGTTCGCAGAACCAACGTGAGCGGGCCCTGGCCGCGTTCACCGCGGGCAAGGTGCAAGCCCTCGTCGCCACCGACGTCGCCGCACGTGGGATCCACGTCGACGCGGTCGGCTGCGTCGTGCATTTCGATCCGCCCGCCGACCAGAAGGACTACGTCCACCGCTCGGGCCGCACGGCCCGTGCGGGTGCCGACGGCGTCGTCGTCTCGCTGATCGGTGGCGAACAGGCCAAGGACACGCAGCGCATGCAGCGGGCCCTCGGGCTGCCGGTTGGCATCGGGGCCCCTAATGTGGGCGTGCTGCCCGCCGGGGTCGCCGTCATCAACAGAACGCGTCCGACGCGAGCACCCCAGGTGCACCGCGACGAGACGAACCAACCGCTGGGTCGGCAACGACGCAACGGATACGCACCCACACCAAGGAGCAACACAG
>JADGOM010000234.1 GCA_017882925.1 Acidimicrobiia bacterium
AAGGGCGCGGCCGTCCGCACCGGCGTCGAGCGCGCCCGCGGCCGCACGATCGTGTTCATCGACGCCGACCTGTCGTACGCGCCCGACCAGATCCTGCGGATGCTCGCGGCCATCGAGATCGGGCACGACGTCGCGGTGGGCAACCGCCGCCTGCGCAGCAGCACGCGCACCGGGTCGTTGGGTCCGGTCCGCGTGGTCGCGAGCCGCGCCTTCAACCTGATGACCCGCGCCCTGCTGATCGGCGGCTACGCCGACACCCAGTCGGGGCTCAAGGCCTTCCGGTCCGACGCCGCCCGCCGCCTCTTCTCCCGCGCCCGCATCGACCGGTTCGCGTTCGACGTCGAGATCCTCCACCTGGTCGAGCGCTACCACCTGTCGCTGGTGGAGATCCCGGTCACCGTGGCGGAGTCCGACACGTCGACCGTGCAGCTCCTGCCCGACGCGCTGCGGGTGATCCGCGATGTGCTGCGCATCCGCAGCTGGGCCGGTCGCGGGCTCTACGACGAGCCGGCCGACGGAGCCGCCGCGCGGGAACCGGCCGCGGGGTCGCGGCAGTAGGGTACGGCCGGTTTCGTTCCGGTCCCTGGGGGGAGCACCACGATGGCGGTCACGGAGTCAACCGACACCCTCTCGATCCAGGCCGCCAACCGGCCCGACTCCCTCGCGGTGTTCGTCGATCCCACGGGCGGCGCGGTCGCTTCGAGCACCACGTTCGCCGAGCTCGAGGCCCTCGCCAACCAGCTGGCCCACGGGTGGCGCGCCCTCGGCATCGAGGCCGGGGAGCGGCTCGTCTGGTGCGGCCCCAACTCGCTCGAGGTCATCGCCACCATCCACGGCGCGCGCAAGGCGGCGCTCGTCTCGGTGCCGCTCTCGTACCGCTTCATCGCCGACGAGATGCAGTACGTGGTCGACAACGCCGAGGCCAGCATCGTGATGATCGACGCCGAGCAGGCGCCGACCCTCGCGCAGGCGATGGACCGCCTGCCCACCGTCCGGAAGGTCGTCGTGTTCGGCGGCCCCGTCCCCGCGGGCTCCGGCTTCTCGCACTGGGACGATCTCGTCGCCGGCCAGCCGACCGACGAGATGGACGCCCCGGCCGCCAACTCGCTCGGCGCCACGATGGTCTACACGTCGGGTACCACCGGCAAGCCCAAGGGCGCGATGCGCAGCAGCAGCGACAAGGGCATCGTCGGGGCCATGATGCAGCGCCTCGGCCTGCTCGAGGGGGAGCACCGCCACCTCACGACCGGGCCGCTGTACCACTCGGGCCCGCTGTCGTTCGCGGCGCTCAACCACTCGATCGGCGCGCCCATCTACGTGCTGCGCAAGTTCGACGCGGTCGAGTGGCTCCGCATCGTGCGCGAGCACCGCATCACCAACACCTTCACCGCGCCCACCCAGCTGAAGCGCATCGTGAGCCTCCCGCCCGAGGAGCTCGCCAAGGCCGACCTGTCGTCGATGCGCTGCCTCATCGCCAACGCGGCCCCGGTTCCGTACGCGTTGAAGCAGGAGGTGGTCGCGAAGCTCGGCGACGGCTTCCTGTTCGAGGTCTACGGCAGCACCGAGCTCGGCGTGGCCACCATCCTCGGCCCCGAAGACCAGCTGCGGAAGCCGGGGTCGTGCGGCCAGACCTACGGCGGGGTGCAGGTGCGGATCGTGAAGGACGACGGTGAGGACGCCGCGCCCGGCGAGCCGGGGGAGCTGTTCATCTCCACCGGCCTCGGCATGGACGGCTACCACCACACCGACGAGATCCTCACCGAGCTCGCGGGCACCGAGTGGCGTTCGGTCGGCGACGTCGCCTACCTCGACGAGGAGGGCTTCGTCCACATCTGCGACCGCAAGAAGGACATGATCATCTCGGGCGGGGTCAACATCTACCCGGCCGAGATCGAGGCCGTCATCCACGAGCACCCCCAGATCCTCGACGCCGCGGTGTTCGGCGTCCCCGACGACGAGTGGGGCGAGCGCGTGCACGCGATCGTGCAGGCGAAGGCGGGGGAGGACCTCGACCTCGAGGAGCTGCGCGCGTTCGTCGACGCGCGGCTGGCCGGCTACATGCGCCCGCGCGGTTACGAGGTGCGCGACGCGCTGCCGCGCACCGACGCCGGCAAGCTCCTGAAGCGCGTGCTCCGCGACGAGTACTGGCAGGGCCGCGCCAGCGCGGTCTGAGCCCCTCATCACCGGATGGCCGAACGCGGGCGGCGACCCGAGGCCCGCGAGCAGCGGCGCCGCACGCACGACCACGTCCGGCGCGGGCTCGTCGCGCTGCTGCTGATCACCGCGGTCGGCTGCGCGGCCCTCGCGCTCCGCGCGCCCGCCCGGGGCGCCTCCGGCTCCACCGCGCCCGCCAAGGTGGGGGCGACGGCCGGGTGGTCGGTGCGCCGGGTGCCGCAGCCCGTCGTCGACCAGGTCGCGGCGATCCACCTCGAGGCCGACCTCACCGGGCTGCTCCAGGGGGTGGGCGGCTGCGCGGCCGCCACCGCCGCCGGCGCGACGGTGGCCGCGGTCCAACCCGACGCGCCGTACATGCCCGCCTCCACCGCCAAGCTCCTCACCGGCGCGGCGGCGCTGTCGGCCCTCGGGCCCGACTTCCGGTTCCAGACCCACGCCCTCGCCCCGAAGGCGCCGTCGGGCGGATCGGTGAGCAAGCTCTACCTCGTCGGCAGCGGCGACCCGGTCATCGTCACGCCCGACTTCACCGCGGTGCTCGAGAAGGACCCCGAGACGAAGGGGAGCACCGCCACCGACCTCGGCGCGCTCGCCGACGCGATCGTGGAGGCCGGCGTCCACGGCATCCCCGACGGCATCGCGGTCGACGACTCGCACTACGAGTCCCTGCGCGCGCTGCCGTCGTGGAAGGCCGCCTACAAGATCGAGGTCGGGCCACTGGGTGCGCTCACCGTCAACCGGGGCTTCGCACAGTTCGCCGGCACCCGGGTCCAGGCGGCCGACCCCGCGCTCTACGCCGGCACCGAGCTCGCGCAGCTCCTCACCGCGCGGGGCGTCACCGTCGGCCCGGTGACGCGCGGGACACCGGTCGCCGGCGCCGCGACCGTCGCCACCCTCGCGTCGCCCACGCTGCGCGACATCGTGGGCACCATGCTGCGCAGCAGCGACAACACCATCGCCGAGCTCCTCACCCGCGAGATCGGCAGCAAGGTCTCGGGGCAGGGGACCACGGCCGCCGGCACCGCGGCCACGATCGCGACGCTGACGAAGCTCGGGGTGCCCACCGCGGGGCTCACCCTCGTCGACGGCTCGGGCCTCGACCGGGGCGACCGGGTCACCTGCTCCGCGCTCGTCGGCACCGTGGCCCACGAGGCCGCCACCCCGGGCGACGGCCTCGTCGCCGGGCTGCCGGTGCTGGGCCAGAGCGGCACGCTGACCGACGTGGCGAAGGGCTCCGTGATCGCAGGCCGGATCCAGGCCAAGACCGGCACCCTCGACGGCGTGAGCGCGCTCTCGGGCCTGGTCGACGGGGCCCGGCCGCTGTCGTTCGCGTTCATCGCCAACGGCACGTTCTCGACCGCCCGCAACGCGCAGTACAAGCTCCAGGCCGCGCAGGTCTTCGCCTCGTACCCGAGGTCGCCCGCGGCGGCCGACCTCGTCCCGGCCCCCTAGCCCTCTTCTCTTCGCGCCGGGCCCTCACTTCTCCGCGCAGCCGGACCTGGCGGGTTCCCGACCGCGGTCGCCAGGTCGGCATGTCGCAGGGACAAAACCACCCCGCGGGCTCGGTTGCGCGTCGTTCGGTGTTCGGTGAGACTCCACGTCCGGCGGAGCGCAGGGAGCAGCATGGCGGAGCGTGATCACGGGATCCCGGCCGAGAGCCGCGGGATCCAGGAAGACGTCCAGGGGCTGTTCCAGCTCGTGGTGGCGTACTTCAAGCAGGAGACGGTCGTCCCGCTCCAGTCGCTCGGCCGCTACCTCGGCTTGGGCCTCGCCGGCGCGCTGCTGTTCGGGCTCGGCGTGATCTTCCTCGCGGTCGGCGCGCTGCGGGCCCTGCAGACCGAGACCGGCGACACGTTCACCGCCAACTGGTCCTGGGTCCCCTACGTCATCGTCGTGGTCGGCCTCGCCCTGGGCGCGCTGATCGTCTGGAAGGCGCGCGGCGCCCGCAACCGAAAGGCCTCCCGCCCATGAGCACCACCCCGCCGATCGACGTCGACATCCCCGACGGCAAGATCAGCAAGGCCGACATCCAGGCCAAGCTCGCCGCCATCCAGGGCGGCGTCGTCCAGGTCGAGCGCGACGTGAAGAGCCTGGTCATCGCGGCCGGCATCGTCGTGGGCTCGGTCGTCCTCGCCGGCGCCTTCATCCTGGGCCGCCGCAAGGGCCGCAAGCGGGCCGGCTACATCGAGATCCGGCAGCTCTAGATGGACTACATCATCTCCCGCACCGTCGACAACGGCCTGCGCCGCGGGCTCGTGGGCGGGAGCAAGGTCTGGCTCATCGTCGGCGCCGCCGCCGTCGGCACCCGGATCCTGCTGTGGTCGACCCGTCGCACCGACAAGGCCCACATCAGCCGGTTCCACATGGAGCCCGGCACATCGCTGCAGATCATCGCCCATTCCAAGGACCAGTAGCCTGGCGGGCCATGAAGGTCCTGCTGCGCAATCCCCGCCGAGAGCTGGAGATCGATGGGCCGACCACGGTCCTCGCGCTGCTGCAGCGGCTGGAGCTCAACCCGGAGTCGGTGCTCGTGATCCGCGGCGACACCCTGGTGACGCGCGACGCGCGCCTCGCCGACACCGACGACATCGCGATCCGACCCGTGATCTCGGGAGGGAGCACCCCCGCGTGAAGTGCCGCCGCTGCGGTCAGCCCGCGGTCATCGACGTGCGCCGCCACAACGCGGCGTTCTGCGCGGATTGCTTCGTCCACCACTGCCGCGAGCAGGTCAAACGCGCCATCCACGACTTCCGGATGGTCGAGCCCGGGCAGCGGATCCTGGTCGCGGTGTCGGGCGGCAAGGACTCGCTCGCGCTCTGGCACCTCCTGCGCGAGCTCGACTACGAGGCCGACGGCCTCTACATCGGCCAGGGCATCGGCGAGTACTCCGACCACTCCCGCGCGGCCACGGTGGCCTTCGCCGACGAGCGGGGCTGGAAGCTGCACGAGATCGACATCCGGGGCGAGTACGGCTTCGACATCCCGGGCGCCGCGCACGCCACGAAGCGCGCGCCGTGCGGCTCGTGCGGGCTCTCGAAGCGCCACCTGTTCAACAAGGCCGCGCTCGACCACGGCTACCCGGTCGTCGCCACCGGGCACAACCTCGACGACGAGGCCGCGGTCCTCCTCGGCAACGTGCTGCGCTGGGAGACCGGCTACCTCGGCCGCCAGCACCCGGTGCTCCCCGAGTCGCCCGGCTTCGCCCGCAAGGTGAAGCCGCTCGTGCGCATGGGCGAGCGCGAGATGGCCGCCTACTGCGTGATCCAGGGCATCGACTACATCGTCGAGGAGTGCCCGATGGCCGCGGGCAACAAGCACCTCGGCTACAAGGACGTGCTCAACGGCCTCGAGGAGCAGTCGCCCGGGTCGAAGGCCGCGTTCCTCTTCGGGTTCCTCGAGCGGGGCCACGAGCACTTCGCCGCGACCGCGGGGGAGGAGCGCGACGCGCTCGGCCGCTGCCGCGAGTGCGGGTCGCCCACGTCCAACGACGAGCTGTGCGCGTTCTGCCGGCTCCGCGAGCGCGCGCAGGGCGTCGACGCCCCGGTCGAGCTCGGCCCCACCCGCCGCCGCAACCGCGGCCACGCGCGCAGCGCGCGGCCCACGAGCGCGGGGTAGCGGCGTGCCTCCCCGCCCGTTCATCCCCGGCGACCGCGTGCTCCTGGTCGACAGCAAGCAGCGCCGCCACCTCGTCACGCTCGTGGAGGACGGCGCGTTCCACTCCCACGCCGGGGTCCTGCCCCACACCGAGATGATCGGCAAGGACGAGGGCGTGAGCGTGCGCACGACCATGGGCCAGCGCTTCACCGCGGTGCGGCCCACGCTCGCGGAGTTCGTGCTCAAGATGCCGCGCGGCGCGCAGGTGATCTACCCCAAGGACCTCGGGCCGATCCTGATGCTCGCCGACATCTTCCCCGGCGCGCACGTGCTCGAGTCGGGGGTCGGCTCCGGCGCCCTCACCACCACGCTGCTGCGCGCGGTCGGCCCCACCGGCCACGTCCACGGCTACGAGCTGCGCGAAGACTTCGCGGTCACCGCGCAGCGCAACATCGAGTCGTTCCTCGGTCCCGACCAGCCGCTCACGGTCGAGGTGCGCGACGTCTACGACGGCATCGACCTCACCGACCTCGACCGCATCCTCCTCGACCTCCCCGAGCCGTGGCGGGTCGTGAAGCACGCGGAGCAGGCCCTGCGCCCCGGTGGCATCCTCCTCGCCTACCTGCCCACGATCCTCCAGGTGGCCCGGCTGCGCGAGGAGCTCCACGGCTCGGCGTTCGGGATGGCCGAGTCGCTCGAGGTGATGCAGCGCACGTGGCACATCGACGGGCAGTCGGTGCGCCCCGACCACCGCATGGTGGCGCACACCGGCTTCCTCACCTACGCCCGACTGCTCGTCGCGGACGGGTGAACGGTCTCGACGCGCTCATCGCGCTGCTGATCCTCGCGGCGGCGGCGATCGGCTACCGGCTGGGCTTCGTCACCCGGCTGGTGTCGTGGATCGGGCTCGTCGGCGGCGCGGTGCTCGCGTGGCGGCTGCTGCCCGGCTTCGTCGGCGCGAACCACTCGTCCCGGTCGCGCGCCCAGGCCTTCGCCGAGGTCGGGCTCGTGGTCGCGCTCGCGCTCGTCGGCCAGGCCGTCGGCATGGTGATCGCCCACCGCGTGCTGCGCCGGTCGACCACGCGGGTCGGCCGGTTCGACCACCTCGGGGGCGCCGCGCTCGGCGGCTTCGGCGTGCTGGTCGTGGTCTGGATGATCCCGGCGCTGGTCGCCACCTCGGGCTGGCCGTCCCAGAGCATCCGGTCGTCGAGCATCGTGCGCGCGGTCGACGAGATCGGACCCGGTCAGCCCGCGTCGCTCCGCGATCTCGGCCGCCAGATCGCCGACTCCGGCATCCCGCAGATCCTCGACCCGCAGACCCGCACCGACGATCCCGGCCCGATCCCCGCGTCCGGGCTCGGGCCCGCGCTCGACGCGCAGATCAGGCCGTCGGTGTTCAAGGTCGAGGGCCAGGCCTGCGACGAGATCCAGGACGGCAGCGGCTTCGTGGTCAAGCACGGGATCGTCATCACCAACGCGCACGTGGTCGCGGGGGAGACCAGCACCCACGTGATCAGCTACGACGGCGTGAGCCACGACGCCAAGGTCGTGGCCTTCGACCCCGACCGCGACCTCGCGGTCCTGCGCGTGCCGTCGCTCGACGCGCCGCCACTGGCCCTCGCCGACCCCACCATCGGCGCCACCGGCGCCGTCTACGGCTTCCCGGGCGGGGGCGGCCTGCGCCCCGCGCCCGCACGCGTCGCGAGCCAGGTGGTCGCCGTCGGGCGCGACATCTACGACACCGCCGACACCCGCCGCGACGTGCTGATCCTCGCGGCCGGGCTCGCGCAGGGCGACTCCGGCGCCGCGCTCGTCACCCCCACGGGCACCGTGATCGGCGTGGCGTTCGCGGTCGACCCGAGCCACCCCGGCACCGGCTACGCGCTGACGTCGGGCGAGGTCCGCTCGGTCCTCGACTTCGTCGGCACCGCCCCCGTCGACACCGGCGCCTGCATCCACGGCTGAGTCTCCAGTTGCTGCGCAACGCGTTTGGAAGGTCAAGGTCAAGGGCCAGCCCCAGGCTCCTGCTCAGCCGTTGAGCCATCTCGGGCCGGACCAGGCGGGGTCGGCGACGCCGGTCTCGTAGGCGCGGCCGAGGTTGTCGAGCCAGGCGTGGCTGTCGACGAGGCCGCCGGGACGGTTGCGGAGCAGCCAGAGCTCGCGGTGCTCCGCCGCCACCACCCGCAGCGTCTCGGCCAGCTCCGCGCGCGCGTCGTCCGGGATCGACGCGAGCGAGCCGTCGCCCGCGAGCCGCAGCTGCGCGTCGCGGACCAGCAGGCTCACGAGGTCGACCGCGTTCTCGAGCTCGCGCACGACGAGCTCGCCGTCGGCGCGGGCGGGCGTCGCCCGCGCGAGGCGGCCCCGCACCTCGGCCAGCCGCACCGCCACGTCGTCGAGCTCGGCCGGGGCGATCCCGCGCGTGAAGCTGTGCCCCAGCGGGATCTGCGGGTAGTAGAGGTGCATCACCAGCGTCGAGATGTTGGGGAACTGCGGCGTGATCGCGAGGTGGAGGTCGCCGAGCTCGTAGAGCGCGGCCCCGAGCTCGCCGCTGGCGTCCTCGTAGACGACGGCCGAGAGCGCGGCCGCGAGGTCGATCCCCATGTTGGCGTCGTGGGCCCACGAGACCGCGGCCGCGTACGCCAGGCCGGGCTCGCTGATCGGCAGGTGCTGCAGGTGGCCCTGGTCACCCCAGTCGGTGGTGAGCATGCCGCCACCGCCGTGCGCGAGCGCGGCCGCCACCGCGTGCCGGGTCGTCGCGACCATGTTGGACCAGCGCCCGAGGATCGTGATCCAGCTCGACGTGCCCGGGCTCACCCAGAACGGCACGCCCGCGGCCGCGTACGCCGCGGCCCGGGTCTCGAAGTCGTGGTCGGCCTCGTAGCCCCACTCGCAGATCGTCACACCGGCCGGCACCGCGGCGAGGCGCTCCGGCTTCCCGGCGAGGATGTCGCTCCACACCAGCAGCTCGTACCCGTCGAGCTCGGGGAGCGCGCGCAGCTGGACCACCCAGGCCAGGTAGTCGTCGATGCGCGACTCCGGGAGCTCCCACGGCTCGTCGAGCCCGACGTGCACCCGCGTGCTCGTGAAGTTGGGGAGCAGCTCGGCGAGCAGCGCCCGCACCAGCGCGAGCGAGCCCGGATTCGTGGGGTCGATCGTCGTCGGGCCCCGGCGCCGCCCGTAGTCTTCGGTGAAGCCGTCGGGTGCGAGCGCGAGCGGCCGGTACTCCGGGTGGTGCAGCCAGCGTTCGAAGTGGCCGAGCGTGTTCTGGTTGGGCGTGAGCTCGACGTGGCGCGCGGCGCAGAACGCGTCGAGCTCGCGGATCTCGTCCGCGCGCAGTGGGCTCGCCTCGTGCCACACGATCTCGTGGTCGCGGTACGCGAACGTGTGCTCGCTGTAGAGCTCGACGTGGTTGATCTTCCAGCTCGCGAGCCGGTCGATGAGCGTGCGCAGCGTGTCGAGCGTGGGGACCTTGTCCCGAGAGATGTCGAGCATCACCCCGCGCACCGGCAGGTCGGGCCAGTCCTCGACCGTGCCCGACGGCACCTGCGCGCCGAACTCGGCCCGGAGCTGCGCGAGCGTGGCCCGGGCGTAGAACGCGCCCGCGGCGTCGGCCGCGTCGATGCGGGTCCCGTCGGCGTCGAGGTGCAGCCGGTAGCCCTGAGGCGGGAGACCGGCGGCTCCGATCGTCACCACCGGCTCGGTGGCCGCGACGACCGGCCCGCCGAGCGCGACCGAGCGGGGGAGCGGCAACAGGTTCATGGGTGGGCCTTCCGGTCGGCGTACTCCTGCATCGACCCGAGGAGCGACAGCTGCAGCCGCGCCCGCTCGAGGTTCTCGCCGGGTCGGCTGACGGCGTAGTAGCGATCGCCGTCGAGATGGTCGCTCACGAACCGCACCGCCTGCTCGTACGCGACCACCGCTCCCGTCCTCGGGAGCGCGTCGAGCTCGGCCGGCGTGAGCAGGTCGGCGATCTCGGCCCGGTACGCGTCGAGCAACGCGTCCGCCGCGGCGGGGTCGAACACCTCGGCCGGGGTGGTGCACGCACTGCGGAGCAGCTCGCCGACGTCCCACAGCCAACTGCTCGGCATCGCGGTGTCGAGGTCGATGACCGCGACCACCTCACCCGTGCACTCGTCGACCAGCACGTTGTCGGGCGTGGCGTCGAGGTGGGCGACGCGCGTCGGCACCGCCGGCTCCCGCCACGTGCCCGCGACCTCGACGAGCCTCTTCTGGTCACTCAGCCGGTGCAGCGCGTCGACCGCCTCCTCCGAGCCGGCCAGCCGGTCGTGCGGATCGGTGCGCACCAGATCGAGCAGCGTCGCGACGCGACCGGCCGGGTCGTGGAACGCGGGGATCGTCATGTGGAGGCGTTCGGGGTCGAGATCGGAGACGTCGCGGTGGAAGCGGGCGAACGCGGTGCCGAGCCGCGCCGCGACCGCGGGACCGCCGGCCGGCGAAGCGGGGACGGTGCCCTCGATCCAGGTCATGAGACGCCAGCCCCGGCCGTCGTCGTCGGCGAACCAGCGCCGGCCCGTGGTCGTCGGCCGCACCCGCGCCGGCGTGCGCAACACCCCGCCGACCAACGCGACATTGGCCGCGAGCGCGTCGAGGTCGTGGAAGAAGTGGCGGTTGAGCTCCTGGAGGAGCAGGTGCTCGCCGGGAGCCGTCTCCACCCGGAAGCTGCGGTGGACGAAGCCGCCGCCGACCGGGTCGCACGCCGTGCACGCGAGCCCCCAGCCGGCCTGCAGCGCGGCGACGGGGTCACCCCGGCCGTCGGGCGCGAACGCGAGCGGCGAGCTCACGTGCCACCGCCGCCGGCGAGCGCGGCCCGGAGCAGCTCGACGTCTTCCGCGTAGGTCACGCCGAGACACCGGCTCTCGGTGGGGAGGAGGACCACGGGCTCGGCCGAGGGGTCGTGCAGCATCCGGTCGACGACCGTGGGCAGCGCCAGCTCGGCGTCGGTGGCGACCAGCCCCGAGTCGCGGAACCCCTCGAGGGCCGCGCGCAGCCGCGGGATCACCGACGGCCGGAACCCCCACAGGTTCATCGACACCCGCTCGGCGCCCGTGAGCGGCTCCCGGCGCACGGGGTCGTCGCCGGTCCACGTGAGGGTGTGGTCGGCCGCGGTGGTCACCGTGCCCTCGTGCACCCCCACGACCCGGCCGTCGGGGTCGGTCACGCACAGCGCCCGGCTGACCGGTCGGGGCGAGAGGAGCGTGCGGTCGACGCGGAAGCCCACGAGCGCGTGCCCGTCGGCGCGCGACAGGTGGCCGCCGAGGAGGCGCAGCGGCTCGTCGCCGTAGACGTCGTCGGCATTGGCGACCGCGAACGGGCCGGGCAGCGCGCTCGCCGCGCTGAGCACCGCGTGCGCGGTCCCGAGGGGCCGCACCCGCCCGACCGCGCCCGCCGCGACCGACTCCGCGTCCTCGTCCTGGCGGATCCACTCCACCGGCAGCGGGACGCCCCCCTCTCTCGCGCCGTTCCGCTCGACATGCCTGCGCAGCTCCGGCTCGAGCTCCGAGCGCGAGACGACGACGGCGCGTTCGAACCCGGCGGCCGCGGCCGATCCGAGCGTGGCGTCGAGCGGCGACCCACCGCGGGGCCCGACCGCGGCCAGGGCCTTGGAGGCCGGGCCGAAGCGGGTTCCCAGGCCCGCGGCCAGGATCAGGACCGTGAGCCCGCCGCTCACCACTCGTCCGTCCGGGTCCAGGGGGTCACCGCGGGGATCGTACGTACCCTCCGGACCGCCCGCCCGGGAAGCCGGTGCGGCGGGCCCGGGTCACCGCTGCGACCCGCGGGTCCGGACGCGAGAGGACCCCCGCCTCGGCGGGGGCCCCGGCTCACGACCCTGCGGTCGGGCTTACTCGACCTCGATGAAGATGCACTCGCCGGGGCATTCCTCGGCGGACTCGATGACGGCCTCCTCCATCCCGGCGGGGATGTTGGCGAGACCCTCGGCGCCGCCCGGCTCGTTGAACACCTTGTCGCCCTCCTTGACGTACGCGAGACCGTCGTCGAGGAGCGTGAACACCGCAGGCGCGATCTCTTCGCAGAGACCGTCTCCGGTGCAGAGATCCTGGTCGATCCAGACCTTCATTCGGTGTCCCTCACTTTGCGGGGCTCGGATTCCGATAGACGTGGGGCGCTGCGGACGGGGGAGCGTACAACCCTGGTCCCCGCAACGCCGTAATCGAGTTCCAATGTACGGAGTCGTATATCCCCCGTCAATTTATCAAGCCCCGATAGTGTAAATGCGGATCCCGGCCGACGTCGGTACCGGAACCACAACGGTGTAAGGTCCCGCGCCAGGCCGTCACGGCGAACAGAAAAGGGGTCCCCGTGGCTTCCGAGCACGAGCGACGCCTCGGCGAGTACGAGCGACAGGTCGACGATCTCCAGGGCCAGCTCAAGACCCTGGAAGAAGAGGTCGTCGCGCTGCGACGCAAGCTCCAGGACGCACCCAAGCGCGTGCGCACCCTGGAGGAGCGGCTCCTCGAGACCAAGGGGCAGCTCGCCCAGGCCCTGTCCCAGAACGAGCGCCTCACCGCGACCCTCCGCGAGGCCCGCGAGCACATCGCGGCCCTGCGCGAGGAGGTGGAGAAGCTCACGATGCCGCCGAGCGCCTACGGCACGCTCCTCGGCGCCAACGACGACGGCACCGTCGACATCTTCACCGCCGGCCGCAAGATGCGCGTGGCCGTGCACCCCGAGCTCGAGACCGCCGACCTCAAGCGGGGCCAGGAGGTCGTGCTCAACGAGTCGCTCAACGTCGTGCTCGCACGCGGGGTCGAGACCTCGGGCGAGCTCGTGGTCCTCAAGGAGGTCCTCGAGGACGGCACGCGGGCGATGATCATCGGGCGGGCCGACGAGGAGCGCATCTGCGAGCTCTCCGACGACCTCATCGGCATCAAGCTGCGCGCCGGCGAGCACCTCCTCATGGACGGCCGCTCCGGCCTGCTCGTGGAGCGCATCCCGCGCCCCGAGGTCGAGGAGCTCGTGCTCGAAGAGGTCCCCGACATCAACTACTCCGACATCGGCGGCCTCGACGACCAGATCGACATGATCAAGGACGCGGTCGAGCTCCCGTACCTCTACGCCGACCTCTTCCACGACCACAAGCTCCAGCCGCCGAAGGGCATCCTCCTCTACGGCCCTCCCGGTTGCGGCAAGACGCTGATCGCCAAGGCGGTCGCGAACTCGCTGGCCAAGCGGGTCGCGGAGAAGACCGGCAACACCAACACGCGCTCCTACTTCCTCAACATCAAGGGCCCGGAGCTGCTCAACAAGTACGTCGGTGAGACCGAGCGCCAGATCCGGCTGATCTTCGAGCGGGCGCGCGAGAAGAGCGAGGAGGGCGTGCCCGTCATCGTCTTCTTCGACGAGATGGACTCGCTGTTCCGCACGCGCGGCACCGGCATCTCCTCCGACATGGAGAGCACGATCGTCCCGCAGCTGCTCGCGGAGATCGACGGCGTCGAGGCGCTCAAGAACGTCATCGTGATCGGCGCGTCCAACCGCGAAGACCTCATCGACCCCGCGATCCTGCGCCCGGGCCGGCTCGACGTGAAGATCAAGATCGAGCG
>JADGOM010000235.1 GCA_017882925.1 Acidimicrobiia bacterium
CGATCGCGAGCGACCAGACGTGCAGGAGCGGCGACGGCGCCTGGAACTGCTGGAAGTAGGAGGTGCCCTGGTAGATGAAGTGCCAGTTGCCGTAATAGAAGAGCGCGGCGAGCCCGTCGCTGCGCAGCTTCGGCAGCGTCGCGGGATCGGCCCAGAACACGGCGTAGAAGCACACGCCCGCGATCAGCACGAGCAGCGCGGGGAGCAGCCGCCGCGCCCGCCGGGTCCAGAACCGCTTCAGGTCGATCGTGGCGTTGGCCCGGTACTCGACCAGCAGCAGCGAGGTGATGAGGAACCCGCTGAGCGTGAAGAACAGGTCGACGCCGAGGAACCCGCCCTGCATCCAGTCGACGCCACCGTGGTAGAGCAGGACGCCGAGGACCGCCAACGCGCGGAGCCCGTCGAGCGCGGGCTGGTAGCCGAGGTGCGTCGGCCGACGGGCGCGCCGGGTCTCGGCTCCGGGCTCCGGCTCCGGCTGCGCGGTGGGCGGCGTGGCCGTGGTCACCACGGGCGGCGACGCTCCCGCGGGTTGGACGCGCGGCGACAAGGGACCCGCGACCGGCAGCGCAGAGCGGTGGTGCTGACGACCATGGCTGGGCGCGGCCCTCCGGGACGGCGACACTGGGAGGTGGATGACGGGCCCGGAATCGACAGGGCGCCGTGGGCGGGGAGACTACCGCCGCGGCCGGTGAAAGCTACGGCATATGCGCCTCCCGCGCCGACCGCCCGTCGCCACCGGGGCCGGGCACGCGTCGACCCCGGGCCTGGTACGTTCCCGGCCGTATCTGACGCCCGTGTCACCTGACGGAGGCCCCGTGGACTTCGAGTTCTCGAACGAGCAGGAGCAGCTCCGCGACAGCGTCCGGCGGTTCCTGGCCGAGCGGGCCCCGATCACGCCGTTCGTCCGGGACCAGATCGGCCCCGACCCCGACCTCGTCGCGGCCAAGGCCGTGCGCCAGGGCCTGGTCGAGCTCGGGGTCACCGGCCTGCTCGTCCCCGAGGAGCACGGCGGCGCCGGCATGACGATGGTCGACATGGCCGTGGTCCTCGAGGAGCTCGGGCGGAGCGTCTTCCCGGGCCCCTTCCTCGCCAGCGCCGTGGTCGCGGCCACGCTCGTCACCAAGGCCGGATCGCCCCGCGACCAGGCGTTCCTGCTCCCCGGCATCGCGGCGGGTGAGACCGTCGCGACCGTCGCGCTCTGGGAGGCCGGCCGCCGCGGCAACTGGGCCCGGCCCGGCGTCACCGCCCGCGCCGAAGGCGACGGGTTCACCGTCTCCGGGACCAAGATCCAGGTGCCCGACGGCGCCCGCGCCGACGTCGTGCTGGTCGTCGCGGCCGACGCCTCGGTCGACGGCCTCGGCGTGTTCGCGGTCAAGACCGGGGGCGACGAGCCCGCGGCGGGCGTGACGATCGAGCCGGTCCCGACCGTCGACCTCACCCGCCCGGTCGCGACCCTCACCTTCACCGACGCCCCCGCGTGGCGCATCGGCGAGGGCGACGCGACCGCGGCGGTCGCGGCGACCGTCGACCGCTGGATCACCGCGCTCGTGCTCGACGGGCTGGGCGCGGCGGAGCGGGCGCTCGAGATCGCGGTCGACTACGCCAAGGAGCGGCGCCAGTTCGACCAGCCCATCGGCGCGTTCCAGGCGGTGCAGCACCTGTGCGCCGACATGCTCCGCGACGTGGAGCTCGGCCGGGCCGTCGCCTACTACTCGGCCTGGGCCGACGTGGGCGCCGACCCCGCCGAGCGCCACCGGGCCGCGACCATGGCCAAGGCGTTCGCCTCCGACGGCTTCTACCGCGTGGGCGCGGGCGCGGTGCAGGTGCACGGCGGCATCGGCTTCACGTGGGAGCACGACATCCACCTGTATTACAAGCGGGTGCTCACGCTCCAGGAGTACGCCGGCAGCACCGGCGACCACCTCGAAGCGCTCGCCGCCATCGCCCTCGACTGAGCTTCCCCCCGGTTGGCCCGACGCGCCCGTGCGTATCTCAACTACCTATGCGGTAGGTGAGATACGCACGGAGCTCGCGGGCAACTAGCGGTAGTTGGAGAGGAGGAAGGTGCCGCAGGTGTTGCCGCCACCGGCCGCGGCGATCGCGACCTGCGGCGTGCCCGGCACCTGGCGGGCCCCGCCCTCGCCCCACAGCTGCACGCAGGCTTCGTGGATGAAGCCGTAGCCGTGGAGGCGGCCGGACGAGAGCTGGCCGCCGTGGGTGTTGACCGGGATGACGCCGTCGCGCGCGATGGCGGTGCCGTCCTCGATGAACGGACCGCACTCCCCCACCGGGCACAGACCGAGCGCCTCCATCCAGCTCATCGTGAGGAAGCTGAAGCCGTCGTAGAGCTCGGCGACCTGCACGTCGCTCGGGGTGAGGTCGGTCCGCGACCACATCTGCTTCGACGCGTCGCGGTTGCACATCGCGGTGAGGTCGTAGAGCTGGTCCCAGCTCGGCCGGTCGTGCATCGCGCTGCCGACGGCCTCGACCTGGATGCCCGGCTTGCGCATGTCCTTGGCCCGGTCGGCCCGGCTCACGATCACCGCGGTGGAGCCGTCGCACGGGGCGTCGCAGTCGAAGAGGCGGAACGGCGACGAGATCATGCGGGCGTTGAAGTAGTCGTCGAGGGTCATCGGGTCGGTGTAGATGGCCTTCGGGTTGAGGGCCGCGTTCCTGCGGGCGTTGATCGCGATCTGCGCGAGCTGGGCCTCGGTGGTGCCGTACTTCTCCATGTGGGCCCGGGCGTAGAGCGCGATCCAGATCGCGGCCGACGGCGCGCGGTACGGGAGCGTCCACTGCAGGAAGCCGCCGACGCGGCCGGAGGCGCCGCTGCCCCCCGCCGTGACCGAGGCCCGGCCGCCGGTGCCCTGGGCCGAGCCCTCCCACACGCTGCGGAAGCAGACGACGTGGTTGGCGAGACCGGCCCCGACCGCGAGGCAGGCCTTGATGACCGAGCCGAGCTGGCCCGAGGTCTCGAGCCCGCTGTCGTACCAGCCGACGTTGAGCCGCAGCGCCTCGATGATGTCGTAGGCGCCCGCACCCGAGAAGCCTGGAGGGTTCTCCATCGGGCCGGGGTAGGTGGACACGCCGTCGATGTCCTTGGTGGTGAGGCCCGCGTCCTCGATCGCCAGGAGGACCGAGTCGAGGCTGAGCTCCACCGGGTCGACCCCGAGGCGGCGGCCGACGGCCGACTGGCCGATGCCGGTGATCACGCAGCGCTGCTCGATGATCTCGTTCACGTCGGTGGTCACGTCACGCACCTTTCCCGGAGCGGGGCTGGAAGATCGGGATCCACACGTCGCCCTCGGCGTCGGTGTGGTGCTCGAACGCGACCTCGACCTCGAGGCCGATGCGCACGTCCTCCGGCGGGATGCCCTGGATGTTGGTCATCAGGCGCACCCCTTCCTGCTCCTCGATCTCGACCAGCGCGACGACGTAGGGGAGCTCGGGCGACGGCATCCACGCCTGGTGGTTCACCGTGTAGCTGACGACCGTGCCCCGGCCCGACAGCGTCTCCGGCGCGAGGTTCTTGCCGTGGCAGATCGGGCAGATCGGCTGCGGCGGATGGATGATGTAGTGGTCGTCCTGGCACCGGAGGAAGCGCAGCTCGTTGTGGAGCCCTCCGGTCCAGAAGAACTCATTCGTCGAGGTGACCCGCGGCAACAGCCGGAATCCTGGTGAATCGGCCACGATTTCCCCCCATGCGTCGTCGGCTCGTGGTGTGTCGCTCGTGCGATCTGGTGTGACGTTGCGGCCCGGTCAGTCGTCCTCGGACTCGATCTCGCCCGCGGCCTCGAACCCGGACCGGGCTTGCGGGATCGCCTCCACCGCGGGCAGCAGCCCGAAGCTCGGCACCGTGAGCATGATCGAGCCCAGGATCTCCTCCCAGCTCGCGCCGACCTCGGCCGCGAGCTGCGCGTGACGCCGCACGCCGAGGCTGTTGCGCAAGCCGACCGTGCACGACATGCGGATCAGCTCGTGGGTCTTGCGGTCGGGCGCCTTGAGCGAGTCGAGCTGGCTGAGCCACGAGCTCTGGGCGTCGTGCAACGCCGGGAACACGTCGTGCAACGGGCCCTCGAACGGGAAGTTCCAGTCGTACGCGTTCTCGGGCATGGCGCGACCTCCGGCAATTCGCGACCGCGATCTGTGAACCGCGTCGCCACCCTACCGAGGGCGGCACGGGTCACGCGGGGCACGGCTCACGCGGGTCGGAAGACCGGGATCGTGATCTCGTCGCTGATGGGCTGGAACACGACCTCGACGGGCAGGTCGACGGCCAGGGCGTCGAACTCGCACTCGACCACGTTGGTCTGGATCCGGGGACCCTCTTCGAGGTCGACGACGGCGGCGATGTACGGGACCCGCTCACCGAACGGCGGGAGGTCGTTGGAGTACACGACCGAGTACGTGTAGAGGGTGCCCTTGCCGCTGGCCTCGAACCACTCGACCCGGTCGCTCCAGCAGGTCGGGCAGAACGGCCGGGCGTAGAAGAAGCTCCCCTTGCAGTCGAGGCAGCGCTGGAGCAGGAGCTTGCCGTCGCGCAGCGCGTCCCAGAACGGCTGCGACTCGAGGTCGGGCATCGGAAGATCGAAGCGGACGGCGGGAGATGCCATGTGCGATCAGCCCTTGCTCGGGAGGGATGCGATGGCGATGCCTTCGAGCTTGCTCTCGCCGCTCTGGTTGGTGACCACGCACTCGAGCTCGACGAGCTGGTCGTCGGCGCTCTTGTTCTTGACCGTGATGCGGGTCGTGAGGGTCTCGCCGGGCCAGGTCTGCTTGGTGAAGCGGACCTTGTAGTTCTTCAGGTTGCCGACGCCGACGTAGTCGGTGATCGCCCGGCCGAGGAGCCCCGCGGTGAACATGCCGTGGCCGAACACGCTCGGGAGCCCGGCGGACTTGGCCGCGACCTCGTCCGAGTGCATCGGGTTGAAGTCGCCGGACGCGCCGGCGTACCGCACGAGGTCGGTGCGGGTGATCTCGTGCGCGACCTCGGGCGCCAGATCGCCTTCGGACACGTCCTCGAAGAACAGCTTCTGCTCGGCCATCGCGTTGCGGGTCCCCCTCGTAGAGATACGGACGTTTGCTATCGGTTCCCTGACGCCACTGTCAATTACAAGGGCTGCTTCGCGCCCTGGTCTACCGGAACTCCGGACGTTCGGAACCGGGCGCTCCGCCTGCCCGCTGATCACGGGTCGCGAGGGAGGCCCAACAGGCGCTCGGCGATGACGTTGCGCTGGATCTGGCTGGTGCCGCCGGCGATGGTGAGGTTCTGGTTGAACAAGAACCCGTGGATCCACCGGGCCGCGGCGCCGTCGTCGACCGCGCCGTCGGGCCCGAGCAGCGAGAGGCCGACCTCCTGGACCCGCTGGTCGTTCTGCACGCCGAGGAGCTTGCGCACCGAGGCCTCCGATCCCGACGGGTTCGCGCCCGCCAGGGCCTTCAGCGTGAGCCGGAACCCGAGGACCGAGAGCGCGTGCGCGTCGGCGGCGATGGCGCCGATCTCGTCGAGGACGAGCGCGTCGTCGGTGAGGCCCTGGTCGCGGATGATCTTGAGCACACCCTCGACGCCGGCGCCCATCGACGAGCCGCCGCCCATGAACACGCGCTCGTTGGCGAGCGTCGTGCGCGCCGCGCGCCAGCCGTCGTTCATGTCACCGACGAGGCAGTCGTCGGGGATGAAGACGTCGTCGAAGAAGACCTCGTTGAACCAGGCCTCGCCGGTGATCTCGCGCAGGGGCCGGATCTCGATCCCGGGCAGGCTCATGTCGAGCATGAAGCAGC
>JADGOM010000236.1 GCA_017882925.1 Acidimicrobiia bacterium
GCCGGCGACACCCGGGCGATGGCCGGGCTCATGCTGCTCAGCCTGTTGGGCGTGTTCGTGCCCGCGGCCGCGATCGTGGTCGCGACCGGCGCCGGGCTCACCTGGCTCTGGGTCGCGATCGCGATCTGGGTGGCCTCCCGCTGCGTCGGCCTCGGGTGGCGCTTCCACAGCGCGCGGTGGCTCGTGATGGAGGTCCCGACCGACGCCGATGCGGCCGGTGCCGCGACACCCACCGACTAGCTTCGACCCCTATGGCGCTCCCCAAGCAAGGCGAAGACTTCCCCGCGTGGTACCAGGCCGTCGTCCGCGACGCGCAGATGGCCGAGAGCTCGCTGGCCCGCGGGACCATGGTCATCAAGCCCTGGGGCTACGCCATCTGGGAGGCCATCCAGCGCGCGGTCGACGACCGCATCAAGGCGACCGGGCACGAGAACCTCTACTTCCCCACGCTCATCCCCGAGCGCCTGCTCCAGCAGGAGGCCGAGCACGTCGAGGGCTTCGCCCCCGAGGTCGCGGTGGTCACCCACGCCGGCGGCGAGCAGCTCGCGGAGCCCCTGATCCTCCGGCCCACGTCGGAGACGATCATCTGGGACACGTACTCGAAGTGGGTCCAGAGCTACCGCGATCTCCCGCTGCTCTACAACCAGTGGGCCAACGTCTTCCGGTGGGAGCTGCGGCCCCGCGTGTTCCTCCGCACCACCGAGTTCCTCTGGCAGGAGGGCCACACCGCGCACGAGACGGCCGCGGAGGCGATGGCCGAGACGCTGCGCGTGCTCCACGAGGTCTACGTCGACACCGCACGCGAGATCCTGCGCATCCCGGTGATCCCGGGCCGCAAGAGCGCGGCCGAGCGCTTCCCCGGCGCGGTCGAGACGTACACGATGGAAGCCCTGATGCGCGACGGCAAGGCCCTGCAGGCGGGAACGTCGCACTACCTCGGCCAGAACTTCGCCCGGGCGTACGACGTCACGTTCCAGGGCCGCACCGGCGAGGTCGAGTACGCCTACGCGTCGAGCTGGGGCGTGAGCACGCGCCTCATCGGCGCGGTGATCATGGCCCACGGTGACGACAAGGGGCTGCGCCTGCCGTCGACCCTCGCGCCGGTGCAGGTCGTGATCGTACCCATCTACAAGACCGACGAGGAGCGCACGAGCGTGCTCGAGGTGGCCCACGCGATCGCGGGCGACCTCCCTGGCGTGAAGGTGAAGATCGACGACCGCGACGAGTACCGCCCCGGCTACAAGTTCAACGAGTGGGAGCTCAAGGGCGTGCCGGTCCGCATCGAGCTCGGGCCGCGCGACATCGCGGCCGGCAACGTCACCGTGGCCCGGCGCGACCTCGCCACCAAGGAGCCCTGGCCCATCGACTCCGTCGCCGCACGCGTCCGGCCGCGGCTCGACGAGATCGACGACACGCTGTACTCGCAGGCGCTGGCGTTCCGCGAGGAGCACACCGCGCGGCCGCAGTCCTACGACGAGCTGCGCGACTTCCTGAAGGCCGGCACCGGCTTCGCGATCGCACCGTGGGACGGCGATCCCGAGACCGAGGCCAAGGTGAAGGCCGACACGAAGGCCACGATCCGCTGCCTGCGGCTCGAGCCCGGCGGGGTCGAGGGCACCTGCATCGTCTCGGGCAGGCCCGCGACCGAGGAAGCCGTCTTCGCCCAGGCGTACTGACCGAAGGCCGCTCCGCCAGGAACCGCTCCTCCAAGAACCGCTACTCCAAGAACTTCGCCACGAGGTCGTGGCCGCGCACGCGCCACTCCTCGGCCGTGATGCCGTAGCGGATGTGGTCCTCCCACACGCCGCGGATCTGCAGCAGCCGCAGCGCGGTGCCCTCCTCGCGCAGGCCGAGCTTCTCGGCCACGCGGCGACTCGGCGCGTTGCGCGGGACGATCGCGGCCTCCACGCGGTGCAGCCGCAGCTCGTCGAACGCGTAGCGCAAGATCAGCACGACGCCCTCGGGCACGTAGCCGTGGCCGGCCTGGGCCTCGTCGATCCAGTAGCCCACCGACGCCGACTGGAACGGGCCCCGCTGCACCGTGCCGAGGCTGATCTCGCCGACGAAGCGGCCGTCGCGGAGGAACAGGCCGAAGCCGTAGGCGCTGTCGAAGTGGCGCTGACGATCCCAGGCCCCGCAACGGGCGCGGTACGCCTCGACGTCGAACGCGGGATCGGGAAGCCCGCGGTCGGGCAGCGGCTCCCACACCTCGAGCCACGCGCGGCTCCGCTTGCGCACGTCGGCCCAACCCGGGTGGTCGGCCAGCGTGAGCGGCCGCAGCATCACCCGGGGCCCGAGCAGGCGGCCCCAGCTACTGGTCACGACCGCACGCCGACCGGCGCGGGAACGGACGGGTCGAGACCGACGGCTCGACGATCGGAGTACGACCGGGTGCAAGCACCGGCGCATTGTAGGAGGGGTCGGAGCCGGCCACGCCGGGAGCGGCCGGCGGCGCCCCGACCTGCACCGGACCGGACCCGCGGCCACGAGCGGTCGGCGCGGCCGCGACGCGTGTGCGAGGCTCCCGGGCTGTGTCCGACGACCGCGATCCCGCACCCACCGCCGCGCCTGCGCCCGCGCCCGATGGCGACCCCGCCGACGCCACGAGCGAGCGGCTGGTCTGGGTCGACCTCGAGATGACCGGGCTCGACGTCGACCGCCACGTCATCGTCGAGATCGGGATCCTCGTCACCGACTCGGATCTCGCGGTGATCGGCGAGGGGTTCGACGTCGTCGTGCACCAGCCGTCCGAGGCGCTCGCCGAGATGGACGACTTCGTCCGGCGGATGCACACGCGTTCGGGACTGCTGCCCGCGATCGAGGCGTCGACCCTCTCGCTCGAGGATGCGGGCGCCCAGGCGCTGGCCTACATCAAGTCGCGGGTCCCGACCCCGGGCGTCGCGCCGATGTGCGGCAACTCGATCGGCACCGACCGGCGCTTCCTCGCCGCGCAGCTCCGCGACCTCGACGATCACCTCCACTACCGGAGCATCGACGTGTCGTCGTTCAAGGAGCTGTGCCGGCGTTGGTACCCGGGCGTCTACGCGGCGCGGCCCGACAAGGGCGAGACGCACCGCGCGCTCGAGGACATCACCGAGTCGATCGCCGAGCTCCAGTACTACCGGGAGCACATGCTCCGGGCACCGGAGTCCCCCGCGTAGGCGGGTTCCCGCCCACCTGCGGGTGCAACGCGCCGAACCGCATCACGATCACGCCGGCCTGCTCGACGGCCCGGCGGCGCGACGTCCGCTCGGGGTCCGATCCGCGGCAGGGCGGCCATCGCCTGGACGCTCAGCGCCGCGATGGTCAACGCCACCGGCGCCTGCATCCACCCGAGCGTCATCGTCCGGGCCCGGCGCCGGCGGCCTGGAGGAGGACGGGCTCCCACGCGAGGAGCAGGAACGACAGCTCCCGTTCGACGAGCTCGGCCACGACCAGCCCCCGGGCCAGCTCGGCCGCGGCCCGGGCCACGCAGGTGGTCGGCGCGTCGGGAAGCTCGACGCCGGCGGCCTCCGCGGCCGCCAGCACGGCGTGCGCGGCGCGTTGGGCCGCCTGGGCCGCCCGCCGCGTCCGCTCCGTGCGCCGCAGCGCCCGGTCGATGGCCATCGTGGCCCGCCAGGCGTCGACCTCGTCACCCTTGAAGGCGCTGAGCTGCTCGAGCCCGACCGCGACCCGGTCGAGGTCGTCGGCCGTCATCGCCCGCAGCGCCACGCTGAACCCGACCGTGTCCATGTACGGGTTCTCGGCGGCGCACGGGGCGAATGAAGGGGTTTCTGCGCCCTCCCCGGTGACCTGCAGGGTCTCCGACCGCCCCGGCCACGCTCCGCGCGGGCCGCGGGCTCAGATCTGGGTGCGGACGAGCCCGTCGAGGATGTCGGCCTCGCTCACGAGCATCTCGTCGAAGCCGAACTGCCGGAAGATCGAGACGAGCACCAGGGTGCCCCCGACGATCACGTCGGCCCGCTCGGCCTCGAGCCCGGGGTTGTGGCGCCGCTCCGCGAGGGTCTCCGTGGCGAGGGTCCGGAAGACGTCCTCGGCCGCGGCCCGGGTGATCCGGAAGCCGTGGATGCGCTCGCGGTCGTAGACCGCGAGCCCCTGCTCGATCGCGGCCACCGCGCTCACGGTCCCGGCGAGCCCCACGAGCGTGGCCGCGTCGCGCAGATCCGGGATCTCATGGTCGACATCGGCGAGGTGATCGCGCACCGACGCCACCGCGTTGGAGAGCTCCTCGGGCGCGGGCGGGTCGGACCCGAGGAACTGCTCGGTGATCCGCACGCAACCGACGTCGATCGACTTCGACGCGACCGGCTCGTGGGAGCCGAGCACGAACTCGGTGGACCCGCCGCCGATGTCGACGACCAGATACGGCGCGGGCGCCGGCAGCCCGCCGGGCGCGCCGAGCTCCGCGGTCGCACCGAGGAAGCTCAGCCGCGCCTCCTCGTCGCCAGAGATGAGCTCGAGGTCGAAGCCGAGGATCTCGCGCGCGGGCCCGAAGAGATCGTCGCGGTTCTCCGCGTCGCGCGCCGCGCTGGTGGTCGTGGCGCGCGCGTGCCGCACGTCGTGTGCGTCGAGCACGCCCCGGTACTCGCGCAGCACGGTGAGGGTGCGCTCGATCGCGTCGGGCCGGAGGCGACGGGTCGCGTTGACGTCCTGGCCCATCCGCGTGATCGTCATGCGCCGGTCGAGCGCACGCAGACCGGGCGGGCCATCGGAGCCGGCCTCGACCTCGGCGACCAAGATGCGGGTGGAGTTGGTGCCCAGGTCGAGGGCGCCGTAGGCGTCGCTCACGACGCGGCTTCGCCGGTCGCGGCGCGGGCGGTCGCCCGC
The DNA here is from genome assembly GCA_017882925.1 of Acidimicrobiia bacterium. GTDB lineage: Bacteria > Actinomycetota > Acidimicrobiia > IMCC26256 > Chersky-534 > Chersky-534. The sequence goes on from JADGOM010000236.1 coordinate 4,828, forward strand.
GCCGCGTCGAGCCGGACCTGCACCCAGGCGCCCACGGGATCGGGGTTGCCGGCGAGCAGGTTCGCGAGATGGGCGTGGAGGCACTTCACGCCGACGCGCGTGCCGCCCACCCCACCGCTCGGCCGCGCCCCGGTGTGGTCCGCCGGAACGGCGGCGTCGCGTTCCGCGGCGTAGGCGGCGTGGGCCGCGCGCAACGCGTCGGCATCCACCTCGGCCTCCGACGCGCGCACACCCCCCTGCGACTCGATCCGCGCGACGGCTTCGGACAACGCGGGGTCGACGAGCCAGTAGCGGGTGGGCATCGGCGTGCCGTCGCGCAGGAGTGGGGCGTTGCGGATCACCATCGGTGCCCCACCGGCGCCGCGGACGACGACCTCGAAGTCGGCGCGCGGGGCGCGCCCGAGGAGTTGGGTGAGCTCGGCGACGTCGGCCGGACTGGGCGCGGGGGTGGACACGGGCTCAGTGTACGGGGGCCGGAAACGACCGGGTCAGCCCCGCGACGCGCTCGTCGGCGCCGGGGCCGTGGTCGTGGGGGCCGCGGTCGCGGGATCGCTGGGGATCACGACGTAGGCCTGCTCGCCCGGCTTGACGAGGTGGTACTGCTCGCGGGCGAGCCGCTCTATCTCGGCGTCGGTCCCGAGCTTCTTCGCCTCCCGATCGAGCTGCTTTCGTTGGCTCCGCAGCAGCTCCAGACGGCTTTCCGCCTGGGCGAGATCGTGGCGCTGCGCGAGGTAGGAGCGCGTGGGGAAGATGAAGATGAACAGGA
>JADGOM010000237.1 GCA_017882925.1 Acidimicrobiia bacterium
CCCCAGCGCTCGACGATCCGGCCGTCGGCGATGCGGAAGATGTTGATGCCCGGAAGCGAGATGGTCCGGCCCGTCGGAGCCACGCCCATGATCTCGCCCCGCTGCGTGCCCGATGCAGTGAACAGCTCCACGACGATGTCGCCTTCGGCCACGAGGAAGTGGAGGTCGCTGTGCCAGTCGGGGAACACCTTCCGGAACATCTCGCCCGCGCTCCGCATCCCTTCACGGTCCGCGCTGACGCCGAACGGCGGGTCGTGATTCACGAAGTCGTCGGCCAGGTAGTCGTCGACCGCCCGGGGGTCGCCGTCGGTGAAGAGCGCACCGATGAAGGCCCGGACGAGGTCCTTGTTGGCTTCGATGGGGTTCGCAGTCGTTGTCATACGGGCAGTGTCCGGCGGTCGGCGCCCACCCGATACCCCGACTAGTTGGGGTATCGCGCGCCGGGGTCGCGGTCGACGGGCCGAGGACCGCACGCTGACTCCGGCATCGGCGCGTACGCTCATCCCGTGCCCACGTCGCCGTCGATCGAGCTCGAGGTGGGGGAGCGCACGGTCCGGATCTCCAACCCCGACCGCGTCTATTTCCCGGCCACCGGCGCGACGAAGCTCGACCTCGCGCGCTACTACCTGGCCGTCGGCCCGGGGATCGTGAACGCGCTGCGGGAGCGGCCGTGCATGCTGCACCGGTTCCCGAAGGGCGTCGGCGAGAAGAAGGTGCACCAGAAGCGGGTGCCCGCGGGCGCGCCTCCGTGGCTGGAGACCGTGCGGGTCACGTTCCCGCGCTACGGCCTGCACGCCGACGAGCTCTGCGTCACCGAGCTCGCGCAGGTGATCTGGGCGGTGCAGATGTCGACGGTGGAGTTCCACCCCTGGAACTCCCGCCGGGCCGACGTCGAGAAGCCCGACGAGTGGCGCATCGACCTCGACCCGATGCCGAAGTGCCCGTTCGACACGGTGCGCAAGGTCGCCGCGGTCGCGCACGAGGTGCTCGACGAGCTCGGCGCGGTGGGCTGGCCCAAGACGACCGGCGGCCACGGCATGCACGTGTACGTGCGCATCGAGCCGACGCACGGCTTCACCGACGTGCGCCGCGGCGCGCTCGCGTTCGCCCGCGAGATCGAGCGCCGCGTCCCCGACCTCGTGACCACCACGTGGTGGCGCAAGGACCGCGACCCGAAGAAGCTCTTCGTCGACTTCAACCAGAACGCCCGCGACCACACGATGGCCGCGGCGTACTCGGTGCGCGGCCTGCCCGCCGCGCCGGTGTCGACGCCGATCACCTGGGCCGAGGTCGCCGACGTCGACCCGCACGACTTCACCATCGCGACCGTCCCCGACCGCTTCGCCAAGCTCGGCGATCTCCACGCCGGCATCGACCAGGCCGTGTTCTCCATCGACCCGCTGATCGAGTGGGCCGAACGCGACGAGCACGCCGGCGCCGTCGACGAAGGCGTCCCCGACGACGAATGACGTCCGGTCTCTACCCGTGCGGCATCGTCGGGTCAGGAGACTCTCTTCGGAAACGGTGTCGAGAATCACCGTGCGGCTCCGACACCTGAGTGCCGGCGGTGCACCGCCGCCGGACATTCGACCGGACATCCCGAACAACGTGGAGGCTGTACCCATGGACATGAAGCTCGAGCTCATCACCGTCCCGGTCTCGGACCTGGACCGGGCCAAGGCCTTCTACCTCGACAACGCGGGCTTCGATCTCCTCGTCGACCATTCCGCCGGTGAGCACTTCCGGGTGGTCCAGCTGACGCCCCCCGGCTCCGCCTGCTCGATCGCGTTGATGCGGAACCCCGACGCGGCGGGCTCCCTGGGCGGGCTGCACCTGGTGGTCGGGGACATCGAGGGCTCGCGGCAGGAGCTTGCCGAGCGCGGGACTCCCGTGAGCGAGGTCTTCCACTTCGAGTCGGGGAACCAGACGCCCGGGCCCGACCCGGAGCGCGCCGACTACGGCTCCTTCTTCGACTTCAGCGACCCGGATGGCAACAGCTGGTTGGTGCAGGAGGTCCGTCGGTAGCCGTCACGGCTCCGCGCCGCCCGACGAGCGCATCGCCAATGCCGACCAGACCACGGGAAAGAGGTCGTGCTCCGGTACGTCGCCCTCCTCGAGCCCGCAGTCGCGCATCCACCGGTGGTACCAGACGCCCTTCGGGGCCCAGCGCACGTCGTCGCCCATGAACCGGATCGTGAACGTGCGCCGCGGGTGCGCCGGCGACTCGCCGTAGGCGGTGTGCAGCGCGCGGGGATGGAAGACGATGGCGTCGCCGGGCTCGGTCTCGATGGTGATGACCGGGAACCGCTCGGGGTCGGCCTCGACATCCGGCATCGGGCCGCCGGTCCAGTAGCGATCGGGAATCCCCTCGGCCCGCGCGGCGCGGCTGACCGCGTAGCCCGGGTCGTACATCGGGCCGCGGTGTGAGCCGGCCACGAAGCGCATCGCCCCGGTCTCCGCGGCCACACCCTCGAGGCTCAACCACACGCTCGACAGTTGCCGGCCGCCGATCGGCCAGCCCGGCTCGTCCTGGTGCCAGGTCGTCGCCGGTTGCGCCCAGGACTCCCGGTAGATGAGCAGGTCCTCGAACAGCCGCACCTGTTGCGAGCCCGACACCGTGGCCGCGGCCGCACCGATGGGCGACTCGAACAGGAAGCGGCGGAACGCGTCGCTCTCACGCCACATGCCGTCGGCGGTGAGCGACTCGGGCCGCTCCCGCACACCCGCGCCGATGCGCGCGAGCGGGTCGTAGGCCAGGTCCAGGAGCTCG
>JADGOM010000042.1 GCA_017882925.1 Acidimicrobiia bacterium
AGCGGCGCTTCGCCTACGAGATCAACCACAAGACGGAGGGCTTCTACGTCGTCCTCCAGGCGATGGCTGAGCCCGCGGCGATGGACGAGCTGCACCGGGTCCTTTCCCTTGCTGATGAAGTCATCCGTCACAAGGTGCTCCGCGTGCCGCCGGAGGTCTACGGACCCCCGAAGGGCGCGAGCACCGCGGCCGCGGAGGCATAGGGAGGAACCATGGCGAGCAGCAGCACCATCACCATCGTCGGAAACGTCACCCGCGACCCCGAGCTCCGGTTCACGCCGAGCGGGCAGGCCAACACGCGCTTCGGCGTGGCGGTCAACCGCCGGTGGATGGACCGCAAGACGAACGAGTGGCAGGAATCGACGTCGTTCTTCGACGTCGTGTGCTGGCAGGAGATGGCCGAGAACGCGAGCGAGTCGCTGCCGAAGGGCAGTCGGGTCGTCGTCACCGGCCGGCTCGAGCAGCGCAGCTACGACGACAAGGACGGCAACCGCCGCTCCGTCGTCGAGATCATCGCCGACGAGATCGGCCCGAGCCTCCGGTACGCCACCGCACAGGTGACCAAGAACGAGCGGCGTGGCGGCGACTTCGGCGGAGGGGGCGGCGCGAGCCGTCCCCAACCCGCCGCGGCCGCCGCACCCGCGGCTGGCAGCGCAAGCCCGAGCTACGACGACTTCGGCGAAGAGCCCTTCTAGTCCGGGTCCGTCCCGGCAGTCCTACGAGGAATCGGAACGAGCATGGCGAGAGACCGCGATCGCGACCGCAACCGCAAGGGTGGTGCGGCCAACGACAAGCGCCGCACCCCGAAGAAGAAGATCTCGGTGCTCACTTCGGAGAGCATCAAGTGGGTCGACTACAAGGACGTCAACCTGCTCCGGCGGTTCATGTCCGAACGGGCCAAGATCCGCGCCCGGCGGGTGACGGGGAACTCGACGCAGCAGCAGCGCGCCGTGGCCCGTGCCATCCGGGTGGCGCGTGAGATGGCGCTGCTGCCGTACAGCGTGCGGCAGGTGAACCCGGGCCGGAAGGGTGGCCGGGGTCGCGACCGCGGCGACCGCGAGCGCGACCGCGAGATGCCGCGCGAGGTCGTCGACAACGCCATCCCGTCGACCCCGCCGCCGCCGCCGCCCGACGGTTCGGGTGTCGCCCAGGAGCCCACGCCCGTCGTGACCGAGGCGGAGTTCGTCGAGGACGCGTCGTGAAGGTCGTGCTGCGCGAAGACGTGGAGAACCTGGGGAAGAAGGGCGACCTGCTCGAGGTCGCCAACGGCTACGGGCGCAACTTCCTCGTCCCCCGCGGGCTCGCGATCCTCGCGACCCGGGGCGCGGTGCAGCAGGCGGAGTCGATGCGACGCAGCCGCTCGGTGCGCGACGCGCGCGAGCGCGAGGGCGCGCAGGCGCTCGCGACCCAGCTCGCCGCCAACCGGGTCACGGTCGCGGTGCGCACGGGCGAGGGCGGCAAGCTCTTCGGCTCGGTGACCGCGGCCGACGTCGCCGAGGCGATCGGGGCCCAGCTGGGCCAGGCGGTCGACCGGCGCCGGCTGCAACTCCCCGACTCCATCAAGGAGCTCGGCGAGTACCAGGTCGCGCTGCGGCTGCACAGCGACGTCGTCGTCGATATCGGCGTCGACGTCGTCGAGGGCTGATCGAGAGCACCTCCGAGCACCGCGCACGCAATCGGGCCCCGCGACATCGCGGGGCCCGTTCCGCGTCCGCGCGTGTCGCGCGTGAGCTTCCGGCTGCGCATCCGCCGTAGTTGTCACACCGCGCGCGCATCATGTGATTGTCCACCGGTCTGTGGATGAAGTGAGGGCTTGTCCACAGGAAAGTCGCAGGGTTGCGCCCCTTCTGATCCCCAGGCGATCAGTGCGACGATTCCATCCCCCACCGACGCGCACCGTCGGCGCAGGACGCAGGAGACGCGTGGTCCAGTCGATCGAAGAGGTTCGGAGCAACCGCAGGGCTTCCGGTGCGGGCCGCGTTCCCCCGCACAATCTCGAGGCCGAGGAGTCGATCCTCGGCGCGATGCTCCTCTCGAAGGACGCGATCACGTCCGCGGTCGAGCACAACGTCGAGGCCCAGGACTTCTACAAGCCCGCGCACGGCCACATCTTCGAGGCCGCGCTGTCGCTCTACGGCCAGGGCGAGCCGGTCGACCCGGTCACCGTCGCCGAGGAGCTCCGGCGCGCCGGGCTCCTGGAAGGCATCGGCGGCAAGGGGACCATCCTGCGCATCCAGGCCGGCACGCCGGCCTCCGCGAACGCGGGGCACTACGCCGAGATCGTCAACGATCTCGCCCTGCTTCGCCGACTCATCGGGGTTGCCGGCGAGATCGCGGAGATGGGCTACGACGCGCCCGACGACGTCGCCGACACGTTGGACCGGGCGGAGTCGCTCGTCTTCGAGGTCGCCGAGCGGCGGGTGTCGGATTCGCTGGTCGACCTGCGGTCGTCGCTCGACGCGACGCTCGACCAGCTCGAGTCGATCTACGGCCGCGACAACCACCTCACCGGGAGCCCGAGCGGCTACCACGATCTCGACAACCTCCTGCTCGGGTTGCAGAACTCCGCCCTCATCGTCGTCGCCGCCCGCCCCGCGATGGGCAAGACCGCGTTCGCGCTCGGGCTCGCGGCCAACGTCGGCCTGGAAGCGCGCAAGCCGGTGATGTTCTTCTCGATGGAGATGGGCAACCTCGAGCTCACGAAGCGCCTGCTCTCGGCTGAAGCCCGGGTCGAGGCCCGCAAGCTCTCGACCGGCAACATCGCCGAAGCCGACTGGACCCGGCTCACCCAGGCGGTGGGCCGCCTCGCCGAGGCCCCGATCTTCATCGACGACAACCCGCACTGCACCGTCATGGAGATGCGAGCCAAGGCCCGGCGGGTGAAGGCCCGCCACGGCGACCTCGGAGTCGTGATCGTCGACTACCTCCAGCTGATGAGCACGCCGGGCCGGTCGGAGAACCGTCAGGTCGAGGTGTCGGAGCTCTCACGCGGTCTGAAGATCCTGGCCCGCGAGCTCGACTGCCCGGTCATCGCGCTCTCGCAGCTCAACCGCCAGCTCGAGTACCGCCAGGACAAGCGGCCGATGCTCGCCGACCTCCGTGAATCCGGCTCGATCGAGCAGGACGCCGACGTCGTGATGTTCCTGTACCGCGACGAGGTCTACAACCCGGAGTCCGACCAGCGTGGCACCGCCGAGGTGATCGTGGCCAAGCACCGCAACGGGCCCACCGACACGATCCGGCTCGCCTTCCTCGACCACATCACGAAGTTCGCCAACATGGCCCGCGACTAGCGGCCCGGGCTCGTTCGCTCCGTGGGTTCCTCCGGGGTCGTCGAGGGCGGTGCGTCCGCACGTGGCTTCATCCTGAGCGCGGTGTAGAGGCAGAGGCTCCGGGGTGCACAGGGCGGGAACTCGGCGACCGCGACCTCGGTGAAGTAGCGGTGCAGCGTCGGAACCACCTTCGCTCGCCCGCCCGTGAACGTGTCCTCCGCCTTCTCGCCACTCAGCACGCGCAGGCCGAGGTCGATGAGCCTCGACTGGCCCGGGGTGACGACGCACAACGTCCCGTCGGGAGTGAGCACCCGGTGCATCTCGGCGCAGACCTGGTCGATGTCGGTGACGAACTCGAGCGCGCTGACCACCACCACCAGATCGAACGAGGCATCCGCCATCGGCAGGTGCTCGCCCGGCGCCGAGTACAGGGTCGCGGTGACGCCGAACCTCGCGAGCTCGACGCTGACGTCTTGGCTGCGGTCGTGGGGGTCGGCGCCACTCACGGCGTCCGCGTAGCGCGCGAGCTCGGGCAGGAAGATTCCGCTGCCGTAGCCGAGCTCGAGCGCGCGCTCGAAGTGATCGGTGACGAGGAGCTTCGTGAGAAGTTGGTAGCGACGCCGCTCGATGAAACCGAGGACCGGCTTGTAGTTCCACTCGGCCTGGTCGAGATCGTTGGTCTTGACGAGGTATTCGCGGGGCAGGAGTTCCATTCTTCGCAGACCTCCGCGAGCCGGGCTCGATCGAACAGGACGCCCGACGGCGTGATGTTCCTATACCGGGACGAGGTCGACAACCCCGAGTCGGACCCTTGGCCCGGCCGAGGTGATCGTGGCCAAGCACCGGAACGGCCGCCCTGATGCGATCCACCGGGCATTTCTCGACGAAATCACCGAGTTCGTCGAGGTTGCCCGCGATTCGCGGGGCCAATCAGCTCGCGACGGAGTCGCCCATCCGGGCCGTGGAGGTCGCCTCGCGGCGGGGCTTGAACTTCAGCGCGGTGTAGAGCCGCAGGCTCCGGGGTGCGAGCGGTGGGAACTCCGCGACCTGCACCGTGGTGAAGTACCGGTTCAAGGTGGGGACCACCTTGGCCCGACCGCCCGAGAAGCTGTCCTCGGCCTTCTCGCCACTCAGCACGCGCAGACCGAGGTCGATGAGGGCCGACTGGCCGGGAGTGACGACGCAGAGCGTGCCGTCGGGCGTGAGCACGCGCGCCATCTCGCGACACACCTGGTCGATGTCGGTGACGAACTCGAGCGCGCTCACCACCACGACGAGGTCGTACGAGCCGTCGGCCATCGGCAGGTGTTCCGCCGGCGCGGAGTAGAGGGTCGCGTCCACCCCCACCTTCTGCAGCGCGCCGGTGGCTTCACCGTTGCGGTCGTGGGGATCGACGCCGCTCACCTCGGTGGCGTGACGCGCGAGCTCGGGGAGGAACACGCCGCTGCCGTAGCCGACGTCGAGTGCGCGGTCGTAGCGCGTCGGTCCGAGCAGCTTCACGATGAGCTGGAAGCGGCGACGTTGGATGAAACCGAGGACCGGCTTGTAGTTCCAGTCGGCCTGGTCGAGATCGTTGGTCTTCACCAGGTACTCGCGGGGCAGCAGTTCCATGCCGAAAAGTGTAAGAGCGTCAGGCACCGGTCAGAACCGGTCGTGAAGCGCGTCGCGGCGCAGGACGCGCACGATGAACGGCTCGACCCCGGCGGCTCGCTAGCGTGGCCGGCATGACCGACACCGAGCTGGCCCCGCTGACGTTCGACTGCCCGCGCTGCGGCGACGCGGTGTCGGCGCGGTTCTGGGGGCCGTGCGCCGCGTGCGTCACGGAGCTTCGGTCGACGATGACTGTGGAGGCCGAGACGGTGGAGACGGAATACGTCCCGAAGATGAACGTGACGCCGAACGCGGTCGCGCTCAAGGACGATTGACGCCGCGCACCCCGGCGGGCACGCACCGCGCGCGAGCCCACACGCGCGCGTGCGTGGTGGCGACCGCGGTGCTCGTGGCCGGGTTGGCGGCCGTCGCATGTAGCGGGAGCAGCAGTGGGTCGGCCGCGGCCTCGCGCAACGACCCGGCTGCGGCGCGCGCGCTCGAGCGGAGCTTCGAGCGGGGCGCGCGCACGCCGTGGCTGGTGCGGTCCACGTTCGACCGGAGGCTCACCGGCGGGCGATCGCTGCGGGACGCGATCACCGAGCTCAACCGCCCGCCCGACACGCACCTCAACGTCGCGCTCGGAACCCTGGCCGGGACGCTCCGGGGCAAGCCGGTCGACTGCAGCACGTCGGGCGGCGCGCCCACGTGCTCCCCCGACGCGACCGCGACCGCACCGGACGCGGGCGCGGACGCCATCCGGACTGTCACCGATCCGCGCCTCGCCTGGTACACGGTGCGCCGCATCGGGTCCCGTACCGTCCTGGGTCGCCCGGCCAGCTGCTTCCGCGTCGCGGTCACGCCCAAGGCCGGCCAGCTCGACTTCGGCCTCCGTACCGACCTCTGCTTCCTCGCGAGCGGTATCCCGGTCCGCAAGGTGGTGGTTCGGAAGGCAGGGACCGACACGACGAACGCGACCGCGATCGTGCAGACGGTGACCGACGCCGACATCGACGCCGCGACGGCACCGTTCCGCAGCCCGGGCTGATGCCCGACTCCGACCCCGGCACCGGCGCCGGCCGCCGGTACGATTTCGGGTCGTGAACTTCTACGACGAGGTGCTGCGGGAGCTGTTGCTGGCGCTGGGCGCCGCACTCGTCGTCGGCAACCTCTACGCGCTGGCCAAGCGCCGGAGCGACCGACGGGGCGCGGAGGCCGCGCTGGCCCGTGCGCCGCGCCCATCGCGGTACCGGCCGCCGGCCCGCGTGGTTCAAGCACTCGATCTGCCGACGGCCCCGGTCGGGCGCAGCCTGGCGTTCCTCGCGATCGGGCTGGTCATCACGGTCTGGGCCCTCGCGTCTCTCGCGGCCTGAACCCGACGATCCGGGCCTCCTCGTCCGATTTTCTCCGGAGCCGTTCGCCGTTACCATCGCCCGACCGTTGTCGCGAGGAGGCTCACCGTGAAGGTGCATGACAAGTTGTTCATCGGTGGCGACTGGGTGACCCCCGCGGGCACCGGAACCATCGAAGTGATCTCGCCGTTCACGGAAGAGGTCATCGCCTCGGTCCCGGACTCCACCACCGGCGATGTCGACCGCGCCGTCGCGGCCGCCCGGGAAGCGTTCGACTCGGGCCCGTGGCCCCGCATGACGCCGGCGGAGCGGGCCGACGTCCTCGGGAAGCTGTCGGAGATCCTCACCGGACGCGTCGACGAGATCGCCGCGACCATCACCGGTGAGATGGGGTCCCCGCTCAACTTCTCGACCATGGGCCAGGCGTTCGCGCCCATCATGATCCTCAACTACTACGTCGACCTGGCGAGGACCTTCGGCTTCGAGGAGCTCCGCCAGGGCGTCATGGGTCCGGCGCTCGTCCTCCGGGAGCCGGTCGGGGTCGTCGGGGCGATCGTTCCGTGGAACGTCCCGATGTTCGTGACGATGACGAAGCTCGCGCCCGCGCTCGCGGCCGGTTGCACCATGGTGTTGAAGCCGGCGCCCGAGACGCCCCTCGACGCGATCCTGCTCGCCGACGCGCTCACCGAGGCCGGCGTGCCGAAGGGCGTGGTCAACATCGTTCCGGCCGGTCGGGAGGTGGGCGAGCACATCGTGACCCACCCCGGCATCGACAAGATCGCGTTCACGGGCAGTACGGCCGCGGGCAAGAAGATCGCCGCCCTCGCCGGTGCCCAGCTGAAGCGGGTGAGCCTCGAGCTCGGGGGCAAGAGCGCGGCGATCATCCTCGACGCCGCGGGCCTCGAGAACTACGTCAGCCAGATCACCTTCGCGTCGCTCATGAACAACGGCCAGGCGTGCGTCGCGCAGACCCGGATCCTCGCGTCACGCGACCAGTACGACTCCGTGGTCGACGCGATCACCGAGAAGATGCGCGGCCTCAACATCGGCGACCCCATGGACATGGCCACCGACGTGGGCCCGCTGGTCGCTTCGCGCCAGCGCGACCGGGTCGAGGGCTACATCAAGATCGGGCAGGAGGAGGGGGCGAAGATCACCGTCGGCGGTGGCCGCCCCGCCGGTCAGGACCGGGGCTGGTTCGTGGAGCCCACGCTCTTCGCCAACGTCGACAACTCGATGCGCATCGCGCAGGAGGAGATCTTCGGCCCGGTCATCGCCGTCATCCCCTTCGACGACGAGGCCGACGCGGTGAAGATCGCCAACGACTCGCGCTACGGCCTCGCGGGCACGGTCTGGACGGCCGACGTGGAGCACGGCATCGACATCGCGCGGCAGGTCCGCACGGGTACCTACACGGTCAACGGGATGATGCTGGAGTTCGGGGCGCCGTTCGGCGGCTACAAGGAGAGCGGCCTGGGTCGCGAGCTCGGGCCCGAAGGCCTCTCCACCTACCTCGAGTACAAGTCGGTGTCGCTGCCGGCCGGGTACGAGCCCCCCGCCTGATCCGCCGTCGTCGACGCAGAGGCAGGGTGATGGTGATGGTGATGTCGCTTCTGCGGTGGGCTCCAACGCAGGCCTCCTCGTTCGGCGGACCGGGTCCCGACCCGGAGCCTGCCGCGGATGGGGCCAGGTGCACGACGAGCGCGGGCGCTCCCGGGCGCGCGTCGCTACCCTGGCCGCATGGCTGACGTTATGAACTCACGTGCTTCGGGGGATTCGGCCGTCGACTTCGATCCGCTTTCCCCGACGTTCTTCGATGACCCGTACCCGACCTACAAGCGGCTCCGCGACGAAGCGCCCGTGTACCACAACGAGACCTACGGCTTCTACGCGCTCTCGCGCCACGAAGACGTGCTCGCCGCGCACCGCGACTGGCAGACGTTCAGCAGCACCCACGGCCTGACCCTCGACCAGTTGTGCTCGGGCACGACGGAGGTCCAGGAGTCGATCATCATGCAGGACCCGCCGGAACACGATCGGATGCGCAAGCTGGTGAGTCGCGTGTTCGCGCCCAAGGCGATCGAGGCGCTCGAGCCCGACGCGCGCGCGCTCATGCGCTCGCTGCTCGACGAGCTCGGCGACCCGTCCGACTTCGACGTCGTCGCCGACTTCTCCGCGCCGTTCCCGGTCGAGGTCATCTCGATGATGCTCGGCGTGCCGAAGGAATCGCGCCAGCAGATCCGCCACTGGACCGACCTGATGCTGCATCGCGAGGCGGGCAAGGCCGAGACGCCGCCCGAGGGCATCGAGGCCGCGTTCAACATGGGCGTCCGCTTCTGGGAGATCGTGCAGGAGAAGCGCCAGAACCCCGACGGCCTCATGATCAGCCGTCTGTGCGACGTCGAGGTCGTGCGGGACGACGACGGCACCATGACCCGGCTGACCGACGCCGAGATCGCGGGCTTCGCGACCCTGATGGCCGCGGCCGGCAGTGAGACCGTCACGAAGCTCGTGGGCAGTGGGATCGTGCAGTTCGCCCGCAACCCGGGGGAGTGGCAGAAGGTCGTCGACGACCCGAGCCTCATCCCGGGCGCGGTCGAGGAGACGCTGCGCATCGCGCCGCCGTCGCAGTACCAGGGCCGGTTCAGCCACCAGGAGTCCACGTGGCACGGTGAGACCATCCCTGCCAACCAGCCCGTGCTGCTCCTCACCGGTGCCGCGACCCACGACCCCCGGGCCTTCGACGACCCCGACGCCTTCGACATCGAGCGCGAGCAGCGCATGTCGGTCGGCTTCGGCCACGGGATCCACCTCTGCATCGGTGCGTTCCTGGCCCGCATGGAGAGCCGGGTCGCGTTCGAGGAGCTCTCGAAGCGCTACCCGAAGTTCGAGATCGACGAGTCGGGCCTGCAACGGGTCCACATGTCCAACGTCGCCGGCTACTCGAACGTGCCGTTCCGCGCCGCCTGACCGGCACCCCGTGAAGTCCGAACGAGGAGGCCGATGGCCGACGACGGGAACACCAGGATCATCGACGAGTTCCGCGCCAACCGGGGCAAGGTCGGCGGCAACTTCGAGGGCGCGCCACTCCTGCTGCTCACCAGCATCGGGGCCAAGACCGATCGGCCCCGTACCTCGCCGATGATGTACCTGGCCGACGGCGGCCGGCTGATCGTCTTCGCGTCGAAGGCGGGCGCGGACGCGAACCCGGACTGGTACCGCAACCTCGTCGAGCACCCGAAGGCGACGGTGGAGGTCGGCGACGACTCGTTCGCGGTCCACGCGGAGGTCCTGACCGGCGCCGAGCGCGACGAGCTCTACGCCGAGCAGGCCAAGCGGTACCCGGGCTTCGGGGAGTACCAGGAGAAGACGACCCGGGTCATTCCGGTGGTCGCGCTGACTCGGCTTCCGTAGGCCGTGCGCTTCGGCGTCGTGATCCCGAGCTACGGGTCCTACGGGGATCCGGAGCTGGTCGTCCGGCTGGTCCGCACCGCGGCGCGGCTCGGCTACGAGGGCGCGTGGTTCGCGGACCACGTGGTCGTCCCCGACTACGCGATCTCGTGGATGCCCGCGCCCCAGCTCGAGCCGCTCACGACCTGCCTCGTCGCGATCGGCGCCACCGAGCGCATCCGCGTCGGCATCGACGTGCTCGTCGCGCCGTACCGGAACCCGGTGTTGCTCGCGAAGATGGCCGCGACGGCCGACCGCTTCGGGCCCGGCCGCTTGGTGCTCGGGATCGGCGTCGGGTACCTCCGCGGGGAGTTCGCGGCGCTCGGCGTGCCGTACGACACACGGGGCGCGATGACCGACGAGTACCTCGAGTTCTGGCGGCACGCGTGGACCGCGCCCGACCCGATCGCGTTCGCGGGCCGGTTCGTCGAGGTCGAAGGGGTCCACCTCGCGGTGAAGCCGACGGAAGGCGGCGTGCCGTTGTGGGTCGGCGGCAACATCGACCGCGCCCTGCAGCGGGCTGCGCTGCTCGGCGACGGTTGGCATCCCCTGTGGCCGGAGCCCGGGCGCTACGCGTCGGCGCGTGCGCGGATCGTCGAGCTGCGGGACGCGGCCGGTGTGACCCGGCCCTTCACCTTCTCGTTCAGCTGCCCCGCGGGCCGGGTGCTCGACGCGCCGCAGGCGGACTGGGCGGTCCCCGAGCCGGTGCCACCCGCCCGGCCGGAGTACGGATACTCGCCGGCGGTGCCGCGTGCGGCCGACGGGCGTCCGCGGTTCACCGGCACCGCGGCCCAGCTCGTCGACGACGTGGGCCTGTACGCGGCCGCGGGCGTCGACCACCTCACGCTCCGATTCTGGACCAGCACCGTCGACCTCCCACCCGCCGCGCTCGAGGAGCAGCTCGAGCGGTTCGCGGCCGACGTCATCCCCTACTGTTCCTGACCCGGGCCCACCGCCCGAGGCCGGACCGCCGCTTGCACACGAGACACGGCGAGGGCTACGCATCCCCGTCGCACGAAGTCGAAGGAGTGGCATGACGCAGCCCGAGGTCGCCGAGCCGATCGCCCCACCGCCCGCGCACCCGCTCGCGATGCTGCGGGCCGACGAGATCGAGCGGGCCGTTGCCATCGTGCGCGCCGAGCGCGACCTTCCCGAAGGCGCGCGCTTCGCATACATCGGCCTCGACGAGCCGCGGAAGGACGAGCTCGCGGCGATGGGCGACGGCGAGTTCCCGTCCCGGCGCGTCCGGCTGGTCATCGTGCCGGGACCGCGGGCGCTCGTCATCGAGGCGGTCGTGAGCCTCGACGGCACCGTCACCTCGTGGCTCGAGTGCCCGGAGACCCGCCCGGCGCTGCTGTTCGAGGAGTCGATGCATGCGATCGTCGCGGTGAAGGCGAACCCCGACTGGCAGGCCGCGATGCTCCGGCGGGGGATCACCGACTTCGACAAGGTCCAGGTCGACCCCTGGCCTTCGGGCAACTTCGGCGTCGAGCACGAGGACGACCGCCGGATCAGCCGTTGCATCTTCTACTACCGCGAGCACAAGCGGGACAACGGCTACGCCCGGCCGATCGAAGGCGTGATCGCGTTCGTCGACCACGGGCGCGCCGAGGTGCTGGAGGTCGTCGACTACGGCGTGGTGCCGGTGCCGCCGGAGCGCGGCAACTACGCGGGCGACAGTGTCGGCCCCGCCCGCACCGGGCTGAAGCCGTTGGCGATCACGCAGCCGGAGGGTCCGAGCTTCACCGTCGACGGCAATCTCGTCGAGTGGCAGCACTGGTCGTTGCGGGTCTCGATGGATCCGTACGAGGGCCTCGTGCTCCACACCGTCGGCTACGAGGACGGCGGCCGCGTCCGTCCGATCCTGCACCGGGCCGCGGTCTCGGAGATGGTCGTGCCCTACGGCGACCCGGGCCCGATGCACGGCTGGAAGAACGCGTTCGACAGCGGCGAGTGGGGCCTGGGCCGGATGGCCAACTCCCTCACCCTCGGCTGCGACTGCGTGGGCGAGATCCACTACTTCGACGCGACGTTCGCCACCGAGGGCGGGATGCCGTTCACCCTCGAACACGCCATCTGCATGCACGAGGAGGACTACGGGATCCTCTGGAAGCACGTCGACATGCAGGGCGGCACCACCGAGGTCCGGAGGTCGCGGCGCCTCGTCGTGAGCTCGATCGCGACGGTGGGCAACTACGAGTACGGCTTCTACTGGTACTTCTACCTCGACGGCTCGATGCAGCTCGAGGTGAAGCTCACCGGGATCATGTCGACCATGGCGCTGCAACCCGGCGAGCGCCCGATCAACGGGTCGATCATCGCCCCGCAGCTCGGCGCGCCCTACCACCAGCACCTGTTCAACGTCCGGCTCGACTTCGACGTCGACGGCTCGAACAACACGGTCTACGAGGTCGACGCGACCGCCGGTCCCGCCGGTCCCGACAACCCCCTCGGCAACACGATCGTGAGCACCGCGACGCCGCTGCGCACCGAGCTCGAGGCCCGGCGGGTCGTCGACCCGGCGCGGAGCCGCACCTGGAAGATCGTGAACCCCGAGGTGCGGAACGGCCTCGGTGAGCCGGTCGCCTACAAGCTCGTGCCCGCGTCGACCCCGACGTTGCTCGCGAGCCCCGAGTCGAGCGTCGGCCGACGCGCCGGCTTCGCCACCCGCAACCTCTGGGTCACGCCCTACGACCGGAGCGAGTGGCGCGCCGCGGGCGACCACCCGAACCAGCATTCGGGTGGCGCCGGCCTGCCGACCTGGACCGCGGCCGACCGCCCGATCGTCAACACCGATGTCGTCGTGTGGCACACCTTCGGCGTGACCCACATCCCGCGCCCGGAGGACTGGCCGGTGATGCCGGTGGAGTACACGGGCTTCCAACTGGTGCCCGTCGGCTTCTTCGACCGGAACCCGGCCCTCGATCTGCCCCCAAACGACCACTGCTCGTGAGATCCTGCCTTTCCCCGACCACGCCCCGCGCACTAGGGTCCGGGGCATGGCGGGGGTGGCTGTGGATACCGGGTCGGGTGAACGGTTGCTGCTCGAGCACGTCGGCTGCCCGATCTGCGGGCGGACCGACGGCGAGCCGATAGGCGTCGGCGAGGACTTCGAGTACCGCACCGCGCCCGACACGTTTCTCGCGATGCGGTGCCGGGATTGCACGGTCCTCTACCTCGATCCGAGGCCCGCGCCGGATGAGATGGGGCGCATCTATCCCGACGAATACCACGCGTTCGATTTCACCGAATCCGAATTCGGTGTCATCCACAAGGTGCGGAGCCGCCTCGAGGCCCGGCGACTGCTCAAGTGCATCGGTGACGTTCCCCCCGACGCTCGCGTGATCGACGTGGGCTGCGGGGACGGCTTCCACCTCGACCTCCTCCGCCGGTACGGGCGGAGCACGTGGTCGCTCGAAGGGGTCGACCTCGATCCGCGGGCCGCGGCGGCCGCGCGTCGACGCGGGCTGACGGTCCACGAGGGAACCGTCGAAGCGCTCGGCCTCCCCGAGGCCGCGTACGACGTGGCGTTCATGATCCAGACGATCGAGCACGTGGCCGATCCGGCGACCGTCCTGCGCGCGGTCTCGCGGCTGCTGAAGCCAGGTGGCCGCCTGATCGTCGTCACCGACAACACGGGTTCTCCCGACTTTCGGGTGTTCCGCCGGCGGCACTGGGGCGGGTACCACTTCCCCCGGCACTTCTCGCTCTTCAACGACCGGTCGATCCGCAAGCTCGCCG
This sequence comes from Acidimicrobiia bacterium, assembly GCA_017882925.1. GTDB lineage: Bacteria > Actinomycetota > Acidimicrobiia > IMCC26256 > Chersky-534 > Chersky-534. Next base: position 13,403 of record JADGOM010000042.1, read on the forward strand.
GCCGGACCGGGCTCGAGGTCGTCGGCGTGGAGACGATCGTGAGCCCGGTGAACTGGGTGTATTCGATCCGCAACCTGCTCGACGACTACGGGGCACCGGAAGGGCTCGTCTCCCACTTCACGTTGTCGAGTCCCGCCGCATTGAGCGTGTTCACCGTGTTCGACACCGCGTTCACGATGGCCGGAAAGGGCGCACTCATCCGCGCCGAGCTGCGGAGGCCGGCATGAGCACGAACGACGATCTCCCGGTCGCGGTGCTGGGGGCGGGCATCGCGGGTCTCGTCGCTGCGCTCGAGCTCCAGCGCAATGGCTATCCCGTCCGCGTCTTCGAGGCGGCGCCGGTCATCGCCGGGCTCGGGGGAACCCACCACGACGACGACGGCTTCACCTACGACATGGGCGCGCACTTCATCACCAACCGCCTCGCGGCGGCGATCGGCGTCAGTGGCGAGTGCCGGCTCGTGCACCGCTACGGCGAGACCGTCCACCTCGACGGCCGGTACGTCGACTACCCGAACGGCTTGCTGAAGCAGCCGAGGTTCGTCGCCTCGGCGCTGAAGGCCCGGGTCTCGACGCCCGAGGGCGATCCGACCACCGCCGCCGGCCGCTTCCGACGCGACTACGGGACGGCGTTGGCCGACACCGTCGCGCTTCCCCTCGTCGAGGCCTGGTCGGGGGCCCCTGCGGACGAGCTCGCGGCGTCGGTCGCCGACAAGATCCCCACGTCCATCGCGCACACCATGCTGCTGAACGCGCTGGCGAGAGCTACGAACCGCGCCATCAGCGTGGGCTACTGCTGGGCGCAGCCCATGACCGCGTCGGTCTTCCACGTCTACCCGGAGCACGGCGTGGCGACGCTGTGTGAGCGCATCGCCGAGCAGCTGCCGGGTGTGATCCAGGTGAGCTCGCCGGTCCAGGCCGTGATCGTGCACGACGGGCAGGTGCAGGCCGTCCGCGTCCACGACGAGGAGATCCCCGTGCGCGCCGTCGTCAGCACCGCGCCGATCAACGTGCTCCCGCGGCTGGTGGAGGGCTCCGACCGTCTGGATCGCTACCGGCGCTTCCGCTACCGCCCGATGGTCCTCGTGAACCTGAAGCTCCGGGGTCGTAACCTCCTCTCCGACGTCGTGGTCTGGTTGCCGACGGGCTTCCCGTTCTTCCGGCTCACGGAAGCGACGCAGTCGATGCCCTGGCTCGCCCCCGAGGACAAGACGATGGTGCTCTGCGACATCGGCGCCGAGGTCGGTGACGAGCACTGGACGATGGACGACGACGCGCTCGGGGAATACTGCGTCGATCACCTCGAGGGCATCATCCCCGGCGTCCGCGAGCGCTATCTCGGGTGTCGGGTCGTCCGTACGCCGATCGCCTATCCCGTCTACCTCGCCGAGTACGAGGAGGATCGCCTCGCGCTGAAGGAGTCGACGGGGATCGACGGGCTCCTCAGCGTCGGGCGCCACGGCGAGTTCAGCCACAACCTGATGGAAGACGTCTACTGGACGACCATCGACCGCGTGCACCGGTGGATCGCCGACCAGAAGGCGGGCGAGCTGCTGGCGATCGAAGCCGAAGAGCGCGCCGCGGCCGTCGGCGACGACGAGGCGAACCCGGTCGTCGCCTCGGGAACCCGGGACATGCCGCGAGCCTGATCGTGGGGCGCCGCGAGCGCCGCGCGATCGGATCGGTCAGGCGGCGCGGCTGATGCTCACCTCGGGCGGGCGCGTGATGGTCTGGAGCACTACGCAGTAGCGCTCCGTCAGCCGCAGCAGCGTGTCGAGCTGATCGCTGGTCGCGTCCGTGTCGAGGTCGAACTCGACGCGGATCGCCGTGAACCCGACCGGCGCGTCCTTCGCCACCGCCAGCGTCCCGCGGAAGTCGAGATCCCCCTCGACGCGCACGTGCCCGCCGCGCACTGGAACCTCGATCGAGGTGGCGACGGCCAGCAGCGTGACGCCGGCGCACGCGGCCAACGCCTCGAGGAGCATGTCGCCCGAGCACAACGCGGTGCCGTCACCCCCGGTGGCCGGGTGCAGGCCCGCCTCCGCGATCGCGCGGCCGGTGGCGACCGAACAGGTGACGCCCTCGCCCAGCGTGCCTTGCGCCTTCAACGTCACGAGCGCGCGCTCGGGTGCTTCCTTGTACTGGTTCTTCAGCGGGTCCTGCAGTGCGCGCAACGCTTCGCGTTCCATGGAAGACCTCCGGGTCGGTGGGAGAACTGGGTCCGCATCTTGCCCGATTCCACGGTCGTGACCGACCCGTGCATCCTCGGCGGTCGCGCGTTAGCTTCACGAAGATGACGGCCGACCGCGACGACCC
>JADGOM010000043.1 GCA_017882925.1 Acidimicrobiia bacterium
GGTCGGGCTGCCGGGACTCGAACCCGGGACCTTCGGTCCCCCAGACCGACGCGCTAACCAAGCTGCGCCACAGCCCGCGGACACCCGGAGGTGTCGCAGGCGGGCAGTGTAGACGGGACCCCCGGCGCACCCCGGGTGACCGGTCTCACCCTGGGGGTTCGCGGGGATCCGGCGGCCAGGGGGCGCCGGACTCGATCCATTCGCGGGCCTCGGCGGACGCGACCTCGGTCGACTCGCCGATGATGTCGGTGGCCGCGAGCACGGTCACGAGATGGTGGCCGACCTGCTCGCGGCTGCGGGCGTACTGCGCGTGCAGGCCCTCATCGAGGCCACTGAGGAACAGCCGGCCGCCGGCGCGGGTGAGCCGCTCGGCGTAGGCGTCGATGACGAGGAAGAACGTCGCCCCGAGCTGGGTGCGGCCGCGCAGGCGGATGATCACCGCGGCCCGGCGACTCCCGGCCGGATCAGGGAGGCGCGCCTCCAACGTTCGGGCTCCCGCGTAGAGGAGGCTCCCGTAGATGTCGACGATCGTGACCTCTCGGCTCGCGAGCACCGGGGGCGCGGGTTGCTCGCGGAAGCGGCCGTCGGGCAGCGGGACGATCTGCACCAGCCGCATGTCCATCGCCTCCTGGTTCAGCTGGAGGACGAGCGACAGCGCGACCCCCACGCCGACCGCGGCGGCGACCGGGAGGAACAGCGTGGCCGCGAACGTGGCGATCAGCGCGACCTGGGAGGTGGGCCCGGTCCGCAGGATGGTGATGATCTCGCCCGGGCGGATCGCACCCACCGCGGCCACGATGAGCAGCGCCGAGAGCGTGGGCATCGGAACCGCGCCGATCACCGACGAGAACACGAGCAGGATCAGGAGCATCCAGACGCCGGAGATGATGCCGGCCCACCGGGTGCGGGCCCCCGACGCGACGTTGAGCGACGTCTGGCCGACCGACCCTCCGACCGGCAGCCCCTTGAACGCGCTCGACGCGAGGTTGGCCGCCCCCTGGCTGAAGAAGTCGCGATTGGTGTCGCTCGGCCGGCCGTCGGCATTGGGCGCCGACTGCGCGACGCCGGCCCCCTGCACGAGCACGATCGCCGTGACCGCGAGCGCGCCGGCGAAGATCGAGAACGAGAGCTGCGAGAACGCGGGCAGCGCGGGAATCGGCACGCCGTTGGGGATCGCGCCGAGGTCGCGCACGCGGGCCACGCTGTCGGCCCCCAGCAGCACGACGCCGGCCGTCGTGACGACGAGTGCGACCAGGGCCGCGAGCGCCCGCAGCCGGGTGCGGGCCAGCACCACCACGATCACCGCGGCGACGGCTCCGGTCAGCGCCGACGGGAGCTCGATCCGGCCGGGGTGCTCGAGCAGGTGGTACACCTTCTGCAGCGCGAAGCCGCCGGTCACGTGCACGCCGAGCAGGGTGGGCAGCTGACCCAGCGCGATGTTGACCGCGATGCCGGTGAGGAAGCCCGTCATCACCGAGTGCGACACGAAGCGCGTGTAGCGGCCGGCGTGCAGCAGCGCCGCCGCGATCATCATGATCCCGGAGAGCAGCACGAGGAGCGCCATGGCCCCGATGCGGTCCTTGGGCGCGACGTGCGTGAGCGCGGAGCCCGTCGCCAGTGCGGCCGCGCTCGTCGTGGTGACGAGCATGAGCTTCGTGCTCGACGTGAGGCCGCCCACCGGCGGGCCGACCATCGACGCGTAGAGGCCCGCGGCCGGGCTGACCCCGGCCAGCACCGACGACGCCATGCCGTCGGGCACGCGCGCGATGGCACCCGGGAGCGCCGCGGTGCCCTCGGTGCGCAGCGTCGACCACGACGGCGTCCGCACGCGCACCCACGTCGCCGCGGTCCGCAGCGACCCGCGTGCGTTCATCGCGAAATGCGTCGACGGTGGGGGCGAGCCCGGGAGTACGTCACGTTCGCGCGCAATCTACCGGGGCTGACCACTCGCATCGGGCCCGACGGCCCCGCACGGCCGCGGGCCCGCGCCCTCAGGCGGGGACGACCCGGAGCGGCAGCTTCGCGACGCCCCGCAGCAACGGGTTGCGGGTCCGCTCCACGTCGCCCGCGACCTCGAGGTGGTCGATCCGGTCGAGCATCGACTGGAGGAGCAGCGTGGCCTCGAGCCGGGCGACGGGCGCGCCGAGGCAGAGGTGGATGCCCGACCCGAACGCGAGGTGGTTCGTGACCGGGCGGGTGATGTCGAAGCGCTCGGGGTCGGGGTACACCGCCGGGTCGTGGTTGGCCGAGCCGAACAGCACCATGACCTTCTCCCCCGCCGGGATGGTGACGCCGTGGCGCTCGACGGCCGAGAGCGTGTTGCGAAAGAAGCCCTGGATCGGCGAGTCCCGCCGCAGGATCTCCTCGATGGCCTGCGGCACGAGGGTGCGGTCGGCCTTGAGCAGCGCCCACTGATCGGGATGCTGCACGAACGCGAGCGCGAGGTTGCCGATGAGGTTGGTGGTCGTCTCGTTGCCGGCCACGAGGAGGAGCATCGTGAAGCTGACGATCTCGTTGTCGGTGAGGACCTCGCCCTTGCGCGGGTTGAGCAGCAGCGAGATGAGGTCGTCGGCCGGCTGCTCGCGGCGGGTGAGGATCGCGTCGTAGAGGTATTGACTGAAGTCGATGATCGCGGCCTCGACCTTGGCCGACTGCTCCGGCGACAGGCCACCACCGAGCGCGTCGAGCGTGTCGTCCGACCAGCGCTTGAACCGAATCCGGTCCTCGCCCGGGACGCCGAGCATCTCCGCGATGACCTGGATCGGGAGCGGGTGCGCGACCACGCTCGGCCAGTCGACGACGTCGGCCGCGAGCGCGTCGTCGAGCCGCGCGTCGACGAGCTGCTGCACGCGCGGGGCCCACTCCGCGATCGACTTGGGGACGAACTCGTGCTGCACGATGCGGCGCAGGCGGGTGTGGTCGGGCGGGTCGAGCGCGATCATCATCGGCACCGGGCGCCGCTCCGCGCCCACGCCCTCGTTCGACGAGAACACCTCGTGGTTGCGCAGCGCCCACTGCACGTCGGCGAAGGCGGAGATCACCCAGAAGTCGTTGACCTCGTCGTGGAACAGCGGTGCGTTTTCCCGCAACCACGCGTAGTACGGGTACGGGTCCTGCATCACCTCGGCCGCATACGGGTCGTACGTCGTCACGCTCATGCGGCCGACGGTAGCCGCCGTTTCCCGCCGTTCCCGCCGAACCGGACGATCCGCCCGCCGTCGTCCGATTGCCGTCGCGTCGCGGTGCCTGCGGACTACATGAAGTGGTGCCAGAGCCACTCGATGCCCTGCCACGCGCGGTAGCCGAGGTAGACGACGATGGCGCCGACCGCGAGCTTGAAGTGCCACGGCGCCCTGTAGTCGTCGGTGACCGGGTTGCCGTCCTCGTCAAGCTGCGGCGCGTCGGCGCGGCCGGGGTCGTCGACCGCGACGTGCGCGTTGCCGGGCTCGACGGCCTGCCCGCACGTTGGGCACGTGCCGTCGGGTGCGACGGCCGGCGGGGCGAGGTAGTGGTCACATCCGGGACACCAGGGCACCGCGGGATTCTCCCCCACCCCGGCCGCACCCCGGGCATCGGCAGCGCGCGGTACGACCCGGATCCCGGGGCTAGTGCTCTTCGGATCGGCGTCGGACCCGGATCTTGATCGGGGTCGGGCCGAGGTCGAAGGCTTCGCGGATCTTGCGCTCGAGGTAGCGGAGGTACGTGGGCGGCAGGCTGCGGGTGGCGAACAGCGTGAACGTGGGCGGGTCGACCGCGCCCTGCGTGGCGTAGAGGATCCGGGGCCGGTGGCGCCGGTCGACGGGCGCCGGGTGCGCCATCTGGGCGTCGCGCACCACGCGGTTGAGCTTCGCGGTGGGGACCCGGCGGTGGTACGCCTGCTCGGCCTGGCGCACCGCGGGAAGCACGTTCTTGAGGTTGCGGCCGGTGAGCGCCGAGATCTTGAGGACCGGCGCGTAGGCGAGGAAGCCGAGCCGGTCGGCAACGTCGGTGAGGATCTGCGCCCGCTGCTCGGCCTCGGTGATGAGGTCCCACTTGTTGAGCACGACGACGATGGCGGTGCCGGCGGCGTCGATGCGCTCGGCGAGTCGCTGGTCCTGGTGGGTGATGCCCTCGGTGGCGTCGATCACGAACAGCGCGGCGTCGGAACGGTCGATCGCCTGCAGCGCGCGCACGAGGCTGTAGTACTCGGTCGGCTCGTCGATGCGGCTCCGGCGGCGCATCCCGGCGGTGTCGACGAAGAGCAGCGGCCCCTCGTCGGTCTCCACCAGCGTGTCGATGGTGTCGCGGGTGGTGCCCGGCATGTCGTGGACGACGGCCCGCTCCTCCCCCACGAGCTGGTTGAACAGCGTGCTCTTGCCCACGTTGGGACGGCCGACGATCGTGACCGAGAACGGCGCGTCCTCGTCGTCGTCGACCGGCTCGATCTCCGGCTCGGGCGGGAGCAGCGCGACGAGGTCGTCGAGCAGCTCGCCGCTGGCACGGCCGTGGATCGCGGACACGCCGACGGGATCGCCGAGCCCGAGCGAGGTGAACGCCCAGACGTCGGGCTCGCGGCGCTCGTCGTCGACCTTGTTGGCCACGACCATCAGGGGCTTGTCGGACTTCCGCAGCAGCGCGGCGACCCGGGCGTCCTCCTCGGTGATGCCCACCGTCGCGTCGACCACGAACATGATGACGTCGGCCTCGGCGATGGCCCGCTCGGCCTGCTGGCTCACCTGGTGCGCGAGCACCGAGTTCTCGGCCCCGGCCGTCGAGCCCTCGACGACCCAGCCGCCGGTGTCGACCAGGCGGAAGTGCCGCCCGACCCACTCGGCGTCGATCACCTTGCGGTCACGGGTGACGCCCGGGTTCTCCTGCACGATGGCGTCGCGTTTGCCGACGATCCGGTTGACCAACGTGCTCTTGCCCACGTTCGGCCGCCCGACGACGGCGACGAGTGGGAGTTGGTCGGATGACACGGCGCGCTCCGGTACGGGGATCAGGCTCGGGGGACGGTCGCGGGAGGGGCGAGGGCGAGGTGACGCCGGAACAGGGTACTCGCCCCAGTACGCCGCTGAACTGCGGAAAGGCGCCGCCGCGGGGCGCGGCCGGCGGTCAGGCGGGGACGAGCCGGGTGCTGCCGGCCCGGAGCGCGGCCACCAGCGACACACCGTCGGTGGCGACGATCTCGACCGGCCGCGGCAGGTCATCGACGCTGCCACCGTCGAGGAACACGCCGTTGGAGAGCACGACGTCGGGGAGCAGGTAGCGGCGGCCCTCGGGCTCGCCGGCCAGCGCGGCGCCCACGTCACCCGCGGTGAGCAGCCCGGTGACGCCGATGTTGCCGCCGAAGAACGAGTTGGCCACGGGCAGGAGCCGGATCTGCGCACCGGTGCCCGCGACGAGCTCGTCGAGCAACGGCTCGAGCACCTGCTCGCCGTACGTGCCGGTGATGATGACGACGGGCGCCGTGCGGCTCGGGCGCAGCGTGACCCGCACCGGGCCGTCGGCCTCGGCAGGCGCGGGCGTGACCGGCTCGACGGTGCGGGGCGCGCGGTAGCCCTCGGCCGGGGCGCCCTCAACCCAGGAGAAGAAGCCCGACCGCGGTCCGGTGCCGGCGGCGTCGGCGCGGCCGTCGAGCGCGGCGCGCACCTCGGTGGCGAACGTGCGGGCCATGCCGATGCCGTTCTCGTGTTGCGCGAAGCCCTCGTACGCAGCCGCGGGCGGGAACGGCCGTCCGGCCATGAGGTAGTACTCGTCGGCCGCGTACACGAGACGGTGGCCGAGGATCCCGGTGAAGCGCCCCTGCCACTCCTCCACGATGTCGACGACGCGCGCGGCCTCGGCGACGGTGTGCGGACGCATCGACTCCTCGCGGCTGTGCGCGCTCACGCCCAACGGCACCACGCCCGCCGACGCGAGCTTCGGGAACCGGTCGAGCAGGCCGAGCATCGTGTCGTCGAGCACGTCGCCGTCGTTCACGCCCGGGCAGACGACCACCTGGCCGTGCACCTCGATGCCGGCGTCGAGCAGCGCGGCGAGCCAGCGCAGGCTCGTGGCGCCGCGGCGGTTGCGCAGCAGCTGCGTGCGGACCTCGGGATCGGTGGCGTGGATGCTCACGTAGAGCGGGCCGAGGCCCTCGGTGACGACGCGCTCGAGGTCGGCCTCGGTGAAGCGGGTGAGCGTGGTGAAGTTGCCGTAGAGGAACGACAGCCGGTA
>JADGOM010000238.1 GCA_017882925.1 Acidimicrobiia bacterium
ATTACGGCAACTGGCACTTCATCTACCAGGGCACCTCCTACTTCCAGCAGTTCCAGGCGCCGTCGCCGCTCCTGCACGTCTGGTCGCTCGCGATCGAGGAGCAGTGGTACGTCATCTGGCCGCTGGTCCTGATCCCGCTCCTGCGCTGGTCGAAGGGCCGGGCCACGAAGCTGCTGCCGGTCGTGATCGGGCTCGCGCTGCTGTCCGCGGGCTGGATGGCCTACCTCGTGGGCCGCGACCCCAACCGCGTCTACCTGGGTACCGACACCCGGGCGCAGTCGCTGCTCATGGGCGCGGCGGTGGCGATCATGATCACCGACTGGGGCACGTTCAAGTCGATCGTGACCCGGCGCCTCCTCGACATCGCGGCGGTGCTCTCCCTCCTCGGCCTGTTCTGGCTCTGGTACTCCACCGCGCAGACGAAGCTGGGCATCTACAAGGGCGGCTTCCTCCTCCACTCGTTCCTGGTCTGCATCATCATCACGTCGGTGGTGCAACCCGGCCACGCGGTCGCGAAGGCCGCGCTGTCGCCGCTGCTCCTGCGCTCGATCGGCAAGATCTCCTACGGCTTGTACCTGTACCACTTCCCGGTGTTCGAGGTGATGAACAACGCCCGCACCGGTCTCTCGGGCGCGCCGCTCCTCTTCGCCCGCCTCGCGGTCACCACCGCGATCGCGGTCGTCTCCTACTACGCGATCGAGATGCCGATCCGCCGGGGCGCGTTCAAGCCCTGGACGATGGTCGTCCTCACCCCGGCCGTCGCCGGCGCGCTCGTGATCGCGCTGTTCCTCACGACGGCGGGCACCGGCGCGGCCAACGGCGCCCAGCTCAAGCTCGACTCCAAGGTGAAGATCCCGCCGGTCACCGCGCCGGCGGCCGACCTCGAGGCCGGCACGTTCGTGCCCAAGACGATGGTCGTGGGTGACTCGGTGGCCTTCACGCTGAGTCAGAGCCTGTTCCCGGCGGCGGCGTCGTTGAAGATCCAGGGCGAGGACCAGAGCCTGGTCGGCTGCGGGCTCACCCCGAAGGCCAACGTCATCGTCGGCGGCCTGCAGCTCCCGCTGTTCAGCGGATGCTCCAACCTCTACGGCGGCTGGACCGACGCCACCAACCGCATCAAGCCCGACGTCACCGTCGCGCTGTTCAGCATCTGGGACGAGCTCGACCAGCAGATCGACGGGCAGTGGTACCGCTTCGGCACGCCGAAGGACGACGCCTACCTCTCGGCCCGACTCGACCAGGCCATCGGCATCTTCTCGTCGCAGGGCGGCAAGGTCCTGCTCCTCACCGCTCCGTACACGAACCGCACCGAAGGCGTGGACACGGGTCGGAAGTGGGAGAGCAACGACCCGAAGGTCGTCGACCACATGAACGAGCTGATCCGGGCCGCGGTCGCCCGCCACCCCGGCGTGGCCTCGGTCGGCGACCTCAACAAGTTCCTCGCGCCGAAGGGCGTCTACCAACCGACGATCCACGGGCAGGTGTACAACAGCGACGGCGTGCACTTCAACGCCTTCGGCGGCGCGGTCGTGTCGAAGTGGGTGGCCGCCCAGGTGCACAAGATCGCGGTCCCGCCGCCGCCGGTCGTGCCGGCGACCCCGCCGAAGATCTATCTCGTCGGCGACTCGGTCGCGTACGACATGGGGCTCGCGTTCCCGCTGCTCCAGCAGAAGGGGCTGCTCATCGGGGACAACGGTGGCCGGGTCGGCTGCGGGGTCGAGCGCCAGGGGAGCATCAACCAGGGCGGCGTCATCTACAACGTGCTCCAGCGCTGCGGCGACTGGGAGCCGCGCTGGCGCCAGACCGAGGCCCAGGAGAAACCCGACTTCGTGGTGATCCTCTCCGGTGCGTGGGAGATGAGCGATCGCCAGCTCGACGGCGTGTGGCACAAGTACCCGGATCCCACGCTCGATGTCGAGCTCCGCAAGAGCTGGGAGCAGGCGATCGACGCCGCCGGCGCGTCCGGCGCGCGGGTGGCCGTGCTCACGTTTCCGTACGTGAAGCTCGCCGAGCGCGCCGACGGCAGCGAGCCCCCGGAGAACGATCCGACCCGCGTCGACCACCTCAACGCCATCATCCGGTCGGTCGCCAAGGAGAAGGGCGCGGACCTCCTCGACTTCAACAAGTACCTCTCGCCGAAGAAGGACCAGTTCGAGACGTCGATCGGCGGGGTCGTGGTGCGCGACGCTGACGGCGTGCACTTCTCCGACGAGGGATCGGTGATCACGGCCACCTGGGTGATCAACCAGCTCAACCGTCTGCGCCTTCTGCCGAAGCCGACCCCCGTGACCACGGCGGCACCCACCACGACCGCAGCTCCGACCACCACTGCCGCCGGCACGCCCAAGCGGCTGACGACGACCGCGGTGCCGAAGCATTGACCACCGGGGTCGCGACGGTCGACGCGACCGGCGGCGGACCGTCGCGGCGCGAACGGCAACCGACCACCGTCTCGGGCCGTTCGTTCACCATCGGGCTCGCGCTCGTCGGCGGGCTCGCGTTGGTGGTGCGCTGGGCGTATATCTGGCGCATCGGTCGGAAGCTCGCGATGACCGGCGACGCGGGGGCCTACTTCTACCTGGGCCGCAACCTGGCCAACGGCCTCGGCTACATCCGTCCCTACGACTACGAGCTCAGCCACCACCTCCGCATCGTGTCGACCGCGGAGTTCCCGCCCCTCTTCCCCGGCTGGCTCGCCCTGCTGCACCTGTCGGGCGTCACGACCTTCACCGGCCAGAAGGTGGCGACGGCGGTGCTCGGCGTCGCGATGGTCGTGCTCATCGGCGTGCTCGGCCGCAAGGTCGGCGGCCCGGCCGTCGGGCTCGCGGCCGCGCTGCTCGCCGCCGTCTACCCGTTCTTCGTCGCGTCCGACGGCGGGCTCACCGCGGAGACGCTCTACGGGCTGCAGGTCGTCGGCTTCCTCCTGGCGTTCCTCGTGGCCCTCGAGCGGCGGGGCCTGTGGTGGTGGGTCCTCGTCGGGGTGATCGTCGGATTCGCCGCGCTGACGCGCAGCGAGGCCCTCGTCCTCTTCGTGTTCGTCATCGGGCCGATCGTGCTCGCCCGGCGCACGGCGCTCGCCGGGGGTTGGGGCGGCGCGTTGCGCGTCCTCGGCGTCACGGTGCTCGCGACGCTCGTCGTGATCACGCCGTGGCTGGCGCGCGACCGCGTGGCCATGAAGGGCTGGGTGCCGATCTCCAACAACGGCGGCACGATGCTCGCGGGCGCCAACTGCCACGAGGCCTATTCCACGTTCCACCTCGGGCACTGGTTGTTCCGCTGCGTGATGGCCGACACGCAACCCGGCCGCTCCGAGATGGCGCAGGCGAAGATCTTCCGGACCGAGGCCATCGACTACGCCATGGCCCACAAGGGCCGCCTGCCCTACGTCGCGGGCGTGCGCGTGCTCCGCACGTTCGGCGCGTGGGACTTCCGCGACGAGATCAACCTCGAGTCGTTCGAGAGCCGCAACCACTCCTGGCTCACCGGCGGGCACTGGATGTACTTCGCGATGCTCCCGTTCTCCATCGCGGGCATCGTCCTGGTGTTCCGGCGCCGGCGCCGCTACCTGTGGCCCCTCGCCTCGACCGTGGTCATGGTCGCGGTGGTGAGCGCGTTCACCTATGGGAACCAGCGGTTCCGGCTCGCGGCCGAGCCGGCGATCGTCGTGTTCGCCGCGGTCGCCGTCGTGCGGCTGCTCGCGTTCGCGTGGCCCGGGCTCTGGGACCGCGCCGGCGACGACGCCCCAGGGCCCGAGGCCGCGCCGCCCACTTCGCCCGAGCCGGTGCGGGAGCCCGCGCTGGAGCCGGCGGCGTGAGCGCGACGACGCTCGAGCCCATGGAGCCGCTCGAGCCGCCGCCCGGCACGCGTGCGGCCCGACGGAACGAGGCCGACCGCTCGAAGCGGTGGTGGATCTCGCTCGGCGTGATCGTCGCGCTCGGGCTCGCGCTGCGCCTCTTCCACCTGAGCCAGACGAAGTGGGGGACCGCGCCCGAGGGCGACGCGTTCTACTACCACGTGCAGGCCAACTACATCGCCGACGGCCGCGGCTTCCTCGACCCCTTCGCGGCCGCCGCTCACCAGGGCGTACGGCAGGCCGCGTTGCACCCGCCGCTCTTCAGCCTCGTGCTCGCCGCGGTGTCGTGGCTCGGGGGCCGCAGTCCTGACGCGCACCGCGTGACGGGCTGCGTCCTGGGTGCCGGCACCGTCCTGCTGGTCGGCATCCTCGGCCGCCGACTCGCCGGCCGACGCGCCGGCCTGATCGCCGCGTTCCTCGCGGCCACCTACCCGAATCTCTGGGGGCCGGACAACCAAGGCCTGTCGGAGAGCCTCTTCGGGCTCCTGATCGCGGCCACGTTGTTGAGCGCCTACGCATTCTGGCGGCGCCCGAACGGGTGGCGCGCGGCCCTGCTCGGCGCGCTGTGCATGCTGTGCGCGCTCACCCGCGGCGAAGCGGTGCTCCTGTTCCCGCTCCTGCTCGTGCCGCTCGTCTACATGGTCCGGCGGATCGGAACGCGGCGGGCACTCGGCCTCGGAGTCCTCGCGGTTCTGGTCGCGGGCGTGATCCTGGCTCCGTGGGCGATCCGCAACGCGCAGACGTTCGAGAAGCCGGTGGTGATCTCGACCAACGACGGCCTGACGTTCATGTACGCCAATTGCGACGCGACGTACGACACGTCCAGTGTCTTCTTCGCCTCGTGGTCGTTCTACGAGTGCACGGCTGACCACTACCAGCCCGCGCGCGACCCGTCCGTCGCCAGCGACCACATGCGCGCCTTCGCCTGGAACTACGCCCTCCATCACAAGGCGGAGCTGCCGACGGTCCTGGCCGGGCGCTTCGCGCGTGAGTGGCAGTTGTGGGCCCCGATCGACGGGCTCAAGCTGGAGCGGGTCGAGGGCCGGGCCGACAGCCTGAGCCGGATGGCGCTGGCCTCCTATTACCTGCTCGCGATCCTCGCGGTCGTCGGGCTGGCGGGGTTGCGCAAGCGGCGTGGCTACCCGGTCTGGCCGCTGGTCTCGATGTTCGTGCTCGTGTCGGTCACGGTGTTGGTGTTCTACGCCACGTTCCGGTTCCGGATGCCGGCCGAGGTCGCGCTCGTGGTCCTGGCCGGGCTCGGGATCGACGGCCTGCTGCGCCGTCACTGGCCCGTCGACGACGATCTCCCGCCGGTGCTCGAGCCCCCGCTCGAACGGGCCGATCAGCCCCTGACACGAGTGTCAGTGGCGGGGCCCGAGTTGCTAGGTTGACCGCCATGCATTTGCAGTACGGAGAAGCAGAGGAAGCGTTCCGGGCCGAGCTCGTGGCCTGGCTCGAGGAGCACGCGCCGTCCCGGGACCTGCTGCGCGAGCCGCGGCTCTCGAGCGCGAACCTCACCGACTGGGGCCGGGCTTGGCAGCGCACGCTGTTCGACGCCGGCTGGCTCGTGCCGGGCTGGCCGCCGGAGCTCGGTGGCCGTAACGCGACCGCGCCGCAGCAGATGATCTACTTCGAGGAGCTCTCGAAGCGGCAGATCCCGCGGAGCCTCAACCCGCAGGGGCTCGGCATCATCGCGCCGAGCATCAAGGACTACGGCACCCCCGAGCAGCAGGAGAGGTTCCTCCTGCCCACGCTGCGGGCCGAGATCTCCTGGTCCCTCGGGATGAGCGAACCCGGCGCCGGCAGCGACCTCGCCAGCCTCAAGACCCGCGCCGTCGTCGACGGTGACGAGTTCGTGATCAACGGGCAGAAGGTCTGGACCAGCGGCGCGCATCACTCCGACTGGTGCCTGTGCTTCGTCCGCACCGACACCGAGGTGCCGAAGCACAAGGGCATCACCGCGGTCATCATCGACATGAAGACCCCGGGCGTCGAGTGCCGGCCGTTCCCCGAGCTCAGCGAACCCGACTACATGGACTTCAACGAGGTCTTCTTCACCGACGCCCGCGTGCCGGTCTCGAACATGCTCGGCGAGCTCAACGCCGGTTGGGCCCTCACGCAGGGCTCCCTCGCCCACGAACGGGCGATGCTCTGGGTCGACTACGCCTACAGCCTCGCCCGGGCCGTCGACTCGCTGAAGGTTCTCGGCAAGCAGCCCGGTGCCGACGGCCGCCCGCTCCGGGAGGACCCGAAGTTCCGCGACGAGGTCGCCGGCTTCGCGGTCGACGCGCAGGCCATCATGCTGATGGGCTACCGCGGCTTCTCGAAGTTCATGGCCGGCAAGGCGAGCCCCGAGCACTCGTTGCTCAAGCTCTACGGCAGCGAGGCGCTCCAGAAGGCGCTGCAGGCCGGGAGCGAATGGCAAGGCCCGCCCGCCGTCGACCTCGACGTCGAAGGCCCGAAGATGTGGCGCGACGGCAATTGGATCATCCAGTGGATGCGCAGCTTCAGCGGCAC
>JADGOM010000044.1 GCA_017882925.1 Acidimicrobiia bacterium
CGAGCGTGTGGCTCACCCGGGGGCTGAGTGCGGCCCGGTTGACGGCGAAGATGTTGAACGAGCCCCGGCCCGTGGCCGACTTCACCATGAACCACGTGAGGATGACGCCGATCAACAGCCCGATGTCACCGGTGCGGGTGGTGAAGAAGGCCTTGAGCGCCGCGTTCGAGTTGGGCTGCTCCTCCCACCAGTGGCCGATGAGCATGAACGAGCAGAGGCCGACGAGCTCCCAGCCGCAGAGCATCAGCAACGTGTTGTCGGCCACGACGAGCAGCAGCATCGACGCGGTGAAGAGGCTCAGCGCGGCGAAGTAGTGGGTGTAGCGGCGGTCGTCGTGCATGTACGCGGTGCTGTAGATGTGCACGAGCAGCGAGATCAGCGTGACGACGAACATCATCATCGCGGCCAGACCGTCGATCTGGATGCCGGCCGTGATCTTCTGGCCGCCGTTCTGCCACCACACGGTGGCATGGGTGACGGCCTTGACCCCGGTCTCGGGCGGGTTGTGGAACTTCGCGATCCACTGGCCCGCGACGATGCAGGACATCACGAAGCTCGCGCCGACGGCGACGATGCCGACCTCCGCGCCCTTGAACCGCATCCGCTTCCCGAAGAACAGGATCAGCACGAACGAGATCGCGGGAACGAGGGGGACGACCCAGGCGTAGTCGATCATCGGCGTCGCTCAGCCCTTCAGCTGGTCGATGTTGTCGAGGTCGGAGTTGCGGGAGTTGCGGTAGATCAGCAGCACGATGGCCAAGCCGACGCCGACCTCGGCCGCGGCGATCGTGATGACGAAGAGGGCGAAGATCTGGCCCTCGACCGACGCCCGGAACGCCGAGAACGCCACCAGGTTGATGTTGACCGCGTTGAGCATCAGCTCGACGCTCATCAGGACGAGCACGCCGTTGCGCCGGGCGAGCACGCCGTAGATGCCGGTGCAGAACAGGAACGCGCTCAGGATGAGGAACTGGTTGAGCATCATGGCGGTCAGTCCCTCCGGGCCATGGCGACGGCGCCGACCAGCGCGGCGAGCAGCAGCATCGAGATGGCCTCGAAGGGCAGGACGTACTGCTGGAAGATCGCGCTCCCGACCGTGGGCCGCACCACCTGACCGTTGTGGCCGTGCTTCACGAAGTCGGCGGTGAGCCGGCCGCTCGCCTGCAGGTTGTCGTTGAGGACGATGTGCTTGGCACCGAACGCGTCGACCAGCAGCACGATCAGGACGCCCATGAAGAACAGGGCGACGATCGCCGCGGCCCAGCGCTGGTCGTTGTCGAGCTCGGTGTCCGTGCGGGGCGCGCGCGTGAGCATGATCCCGAACAGGAAGAGGATCACGACCGCGCCGATGTAGACGAGGACCTGGACCCAGCCGACGAACTCGGCGGTGAGCAGGATGTAGAGGGCGGCCGCGCCGGCGAGCACCACGACGAGGTAGAGCGCGGCGTGCACGATGTTCTTGGTCGTGACGACCCGCAGCGCCGCCAGGCCCATGGCCACGGCGATGATCCAGAATGCGACGTCGGGGACGACCGCGCTGTACTCGGCCAGCATCGGCTACTTCTTGCCCTTCACCGGGAGCGCTCCGACCTCGAGCGGCTCGACCTCGGGAACCGTGGCCTCCCACTCGCCGAGGCGGGTCTTGTCGTGCAGGAGGTCGGCGATGCGCGACTCGCTGTACTCGAACTCCGGGCTCCAGTGCAGCGCGTCGAAGGGGCAGACCTCCACGCAGATGCCGCAGTACATGCAGAGCGCGTAGTCGATGTCGAAGCGGTCGAGGATGCTGACCGTGCGCTCGCGGCCGCCTTCGCGCCGCGGTGGCCGCTTCTCCTTGTGGCCCTCGATGTAGATGCACCAGTCGGGGCAGCTCCGCGCGCAGAGCATGCAGACCGTGCAGTTCTCCTCCTTGAGCGCGATGACGCCGCGCGTGCGCGGGGCCAGCGTCTCCTTCTCGTGCGGGTACTGCACCGTGACCGCGCCCTGCAGCATCGTCCGGAACGTGATGCCGAGACCGCCGATGAGGCCGGGGACCTTGGGCTTGCGCATCAGACCAGCACCTTGAGCGTTCCGGTGAGGACGATGTTGAAGAGGGCCAACGGGATCAGGACCTTCCAGGCCAGCGACTGCAGCTGGTCTTCTCGGAGCCGCGGGTACGTGAACCGGACCCAGAAGATGAAGAACGCGACGAGCATCATCTTGGCGATGAGGACGAACGGGCCGAGCACCGTGGCCGCGGTGCCGTGGAACCACGGCAGGGCGTAGCCGCCGAGGAACAACGTGGCCGCCAGCGCCGCGAACGCGGTGGCGGTGCCGAACTCGCCGATGAAGAAGAACAGGAAGCGGAAGCCGGTGTACTCGACCATGTAGCCGGCCACGAGCTCGGACTCCGCGACCGGCATGTCGAACGGCGTCTGGGTGAGCTCCGCCTGCGCGGCGACCATGAAGAGGACGAAGCCGATGAACTGCGTGAAGATGAACGGGTTGCCGATGAAGCCCCAGCCGAAGATCGAGCCGTCCTGCTGGGCGGCGACGATTCCCTGCAGGTTCATGGTGCCGGCCTGGAGGACGACACCGACGACCGCGAGCAGCAGCGGGAGCTCGTAGGCGATCAGCTGGGCCGCGGCGCGCAGCGCCCCGAGCAGGGCGAACTTGTTGGCGCTCGCCCACCCGGCCATGAGCACGCCGATGACCGAGAGGCTCGACACCGCGAGGGCGTAGAAGACGCCCACGTCGAGGTTGGACACCACGCCGCCGGGACCGGGACCGACCGGGATCACGACGAAGATCAGGAAGGTGGAGAGGACCACCACCGCGGGCGCGAGCTTGAAGACCGGGCGGTCGGCCTCGGCGAGGATCACGTCCTCCTTCTGGAGGAACTTGAGCCCGTCGGCCACGAGCTGCAGGGACCCGTGCGGGCCCGCCTCCATCGGCCCGAGCCGGCTCTGCATGTGGCTCATCATCTTCAGGAGGAAGACGTAGCCGAGCAGGAGCGCGCCGGTCGGCACGACGATCAGGACGATGAGCGTCTTGATGCCGAGCGCGAGGCCCCACGGCACGTGGACCGCCAGCAGGTTCATCGCGGCCACCCCCGCGGGCCGGCCGACCGGTGCGCAGCGTTGAGGTCAGTCACCGATCGATGTCTCCGAGGATGAAGTACAGCGACGCCAGGATGGTGATCACGTCGGGAACGTAGACGCCGCGGAGGAGCCAGGGCAGGATCGAGACGTTGGAGAACGACGCGGACCGGATCTTGACCCGGAACGGGCCGGTGCCGCCCTTCGAGACGATGTAGTAGCCCATCTGCCCCAACGGGTTCTCGGTCTCGACCCAGACCTCGCCCTCCGGCACCTTGATGATGCGCGGGACCTTGGCCATGACCGGGCCCTCGGGGATCTGGTCGAGCATCTGCACGACCATGCGCGCGGACTCGCGCGTCTCCTGGAGCCGGACCATGTAGCGGGCGTAGGAGTCGCCGTCGGGGTGGGTCCAGACCTTGAAGTCGAGCTCCGGATAGACGAGGTAGGGCGCGCCGTCGCGGCGCAGGTCCCAGTCGACGCCCGAGGCGCGCAGGTTGGAGCCGGACACCCCGTACGTGGCGCCGAGCTCGCCGGGGATGATGCCGATCGACCGGGTCCGGGCCTGGAAGATCTCGTTACCGGCGACCAGGTCCTCGAAGTCGTCGCAGGAGTTGAGCACCATCTGCATCGCGGAGCGGGTCTCGCTCAGCCAGCCCCAGGGCAGGTCGTCCTTGATCCCGCCGATGCGGTTGAAGTTGGGGTGGAAGCGGCCGCCGGTGGCGGACTCGATCAGGTTGAGGATGTGCTCGCGGTCGCGGAAGCCGAAGAAGGCGGGCGTGATGCCGCCGACCTGGAGGCTCATCTCCCCGAGGAACAGCACGAACGTGGCGATCCGGCTGAGCTCGGTGAGCATCGTGCGGATGTACTGCGCCCGGGGCGGCGCGGTGACCCCCATGAGCTTCTCGGCGCCGTCGATGAAGGGCACCTCGTTGGCGAAGCTCGACAGCCAGTCGATCCGGTTGATCAGCGTGGTGATCTGCGGGTACGTGCGGAACTCGGTGAGCTTCTCGTAGCCGCGGTGCATGTAGCCGATGACCGGGTCGGCCGAGATGACCCGCTCGCCGTCGAGGCGGACGACCACGCGCAGGGTGCCGTGGGTGGCGGGGTGCTGCGGGCCGAGGTTGAGGATCATGTCGCCGGTGTCGAGCTCGACGTTCATCTGCGCGTCGGCGAGGTGCCGCAGGTCGCGCGGGTCGATCTCGATGTCGGGCATGGTCTCTTCGGGCGGGTTGGTGGTGCTCACGAGTCACCCCCGTCGGGAGTCGGCGCGGCTTCGTCGTCGCCCTCGCCGGGCATGGGCTCGACGTCGACGAGACCCGGCCACGGCTTCAGCACCCGGGCGAGCAGCGGGAAGTCCTTGCGCAGCGGGTTCCCCTCGAACTCGTGGGGGAGATAGAGCTTCCGCATCGCGGGGTGGCCGTCGAAGTTGATGCCGTACATCTCCCAGCACTCACGCTCGTGCCAGTCGGCGCCCGGGTACACGGAGGTCCAGGAGCCGACCTCGGGGGCGGCGTCGCTGACGTCGGCCTTGAAGGTGACGCCCCAGTGCCGTCGGGTGCTCTGCACGTGGGCGAATACCTGGAACCGGGTCTCGCCCCCGGTGACGCCGACGGTCTGCTCGGAGGGCTGGGCCGGCGAGGACGTGTCGCCGTCGTCGTCGCCGCCCTCCTTCGGGGCCGGGAGCCAGTCGATGCCGGAGACGAACGACAGGTAGTCGCACTCGAGCCGCGTGCGCGAGACCCGGGCGACGTCGGACCAGACGTCGGGGCGCACCCGGACGATGAGCGTGCCGTGGTTCTCGGCCCGGGCGAGGATCGCGTCGCCGAGCTCCTCCTCGAGCCGGGCGAACAGCTCCGCCGCGACGTCGCCGAGGGGCGACGGCCCGGACGGCTCGGGTTCGGGGGCCGCGGACTCCGCGGGGGCCGGCTCCGTGATGGCGTCGGCGACCGCGGTGGCGTCGTCGGACGCGCCGGACCCGGGCTCGCTGGTGGCGTCGGTCATGGCCGGCCCTCGGCCGCGAGGGCGCGGGCGTCACCGACGACGATCGGCTCGCCCCGGAAGCGCTGCTGCATCTGGTCGTTGCCGACGCCCTCGAGCTGGATGCGCTCCTGCAGCAGGACGATCGCCTGGAGGAGCGCCTCGGGCCGGGGCGGGCAACCCGGCACGTACACGTCGACCGGGATGATCTGGTCGATGCCCTTGGTCACCGAGTACGAGTCCCAGTATGGGCCGCCGCAGTTGGCGCAGGAGCCCATCGAGATCACGTACTTGGGGTCGGGCATCTGGTCGTAGAGGCGCTTGATCGCGGGCGCCATCTTGTCGGTGACGGTGCCGGAGATGACCACGAGGTCGGCCTGGCGCGGGCTCGCGGGGAACGGGATCACGCCCAGGCGCATCGCGTCGTAACGGGGGCTGGCGAGGGCCGCGCCCATCTCGATCGCGCAGCACGCGAGGCCCCACTGGAACATCCACAGCGAGTAGCGGCGGCTCGAGTTGAGCAACCAGCTGACGCCCCGGGCCGGCGTGCCCAGCAGGCCGGGCCGGTTGGCGCCCCGGGTGAGGGCGCCACTGTCGACTAGGCCCACCGGAGCACTCCCTTGCGCCAGGCGTAGACCAGGCCGAGCGCCAGAACGGCCACGAAGACGAGCATCTCGACGAGCCCGAAGACGCCGAGGCCGACCCCGTTGGAGTTGCTGCCGAGGTTGACGGCCCACGGGAAGATGAACACGCCCTCGACGTCGAAGATCACGAAGAGCAGGGCGTAGACGTAGTAGCGGACGTTGGACTGGCCCCAGCCGCCGATCGGGTCGGAGCCCGATTCGTAGGCGATGTACTTCTCGCCCTGCGCGACGTCGGGGCGCAGCATGCGGCCGACACCGAGCAGGGTCGCGACGAGAACGCACGCCGCGACCCCGAAGACGGCGACCGCGATGTACGACTGGTAGTAGTGGCTCAATGCCGTCGTGGTCGCGACCTGCGCGGACCATCGAGACAGCTGGAACGGGGTCACGCGAAAGGCCTCCCGCCCGGGCCGAAGGAAACTGCGGCGCACTCTATCTCAGGGGTTTCTCAGCGCCGCAAACCGCGGCGCCGGTCATCGCGACGGCCCGTGCACACGCGCGCGGGCGCCGATTGCGGGCGCCCCGCGAACGACGGGAGCGGACCGCCGGGGCGCTCCGGATCGGCGGCCGCGGCGACAGTTGCCGACGTCAGCCGATGAGCGTGGCCTGCCGGGCGAAGTGGTACACCACCTCGGGTGCGAACCCGGTGACGAGGACGCCCGCCACCGCGACCGCCAGCACGATCCCGCTCCACGGATCGACCCGCAGGCGCCGTCGGACCAGCAGGTCGCCCTCGGGCGTGGCCCCCGATCCGGCGTCGCCGCCCGGCTCGCCCTCGGGCGCGGTGTACATCGTGACGACGGCCCGTAGGTAGAAGTAGGCGGCGATGGCCGCGGCCAGCATGCCGATGAGGGCGAGCGCGTACTCGTGGGACTGCTCGGCCGCCTCGAACACCCCCAGCTTGGCGATGAATCCACCGGTCAGGGGCACGCCGGCCTGCGCGAGGAGGAAGAACGTGAGCAGGCCGGCCAGGACGGGCTCCCGCGCGGCCAAACCCCGGTAGCCCGCGATCGTGTGGTCGTCGTCGCCCCGGCCCGAGAGGACGGTGATCACGCCGAAGGACCCGATGACCATGAAGGCGTAGATGGCGAGGTAGGCGAGGGCGGCCTCCCGGCCCCGGCTCGACGCGGCCTGGACGGCGATCAGGATGTAGCCCGCGTGGCTGATCGACGAGTAGGCGAGCATCCGCTTGAGGTCGGTCTGCATCAGCGCCGCGATGCTCCCCACGAGCAGCGACAGGACCGCCAACGCCCAGATCGCGGGGGCCCAGTCGACCCGGTAGGAGGAGAACGCGGTGTAGAGGACCCGCAACAGGGCCGCGAAGCCGGCCGCCTTCGTGGCCGACGCCATGAAGCCCGTGATCGGGGTCGGGGCACCCTGGTAGACGTCGGGCGTCCACATGTGGAACGGCGCGGCCGCGACCTTGAAGCCGAGGCCCACGAGCAGCAGCATCAGGCCGATGAGCAGCGTGCCGTTGTCGAGCAGCACGTTGCCCGATAGGAAGGCCGCGATGCTTCGCCCGCCGGCGAACAGGGTGGTCGTGCCGGTGCCGCCGTAGACGAGCGCGACGCCGTAGAGGAAGATCGCCGAGGAGAACGAGCCGAGGATGAAGTACTTGAGCCCGGCCTCCTGGGACGACAGGCGCGAACGGTCGAGCGCGACCAGCACGTAGAGCGGGATGGAGAGGATCTCCAGCGCGAGGAACACGACGATCAGGTCGTTGGCGGTGGCCATGATCAACATGCCCGACGCCGAGAACAGGAGCAGCGCGACGTATTCGACGCGCGGAAGCTCCTGGCGCTGCAGGTAGGCGATCGAGAGCAGCAGCGCCAGCGCGGTCGCCACGAGGATGACGATCTCGAGGAAGATCCCGAACCGGTCGATCACCACCATCTTCGCGATGGCGGTGTAGGGGCCGCCGCCGGTGCGCGTGCGTTCGACGTCGACCCACTGGAAGACCGCGAGCACCCCGGCGCCGATCACGCCCGCGGCCGCGATGACCAGCGTCACCGGGAACACGACCGGCGAGTTGCGACCGATCGCGCGGGTGAGGACCACGGCGACGGCCGAACCCGCCAGGACCACGACGGGGAGGATCGAGAGCCAGTAGATCCCCGGCGTCTGGAGGTGCGCGGCCGCGATCACCGGGACTCCTTCTTTCCGGGGGCCACTGCCTTGGGCGTGGGGATCACCGGTTGACGGTGGTGGCTCGAGCGGTCGACATGGGCGACGACGGTCTTGACCGACGGCTGCACCATCTCGAGCACGGGCTTCGGGTAGAAGCCGAGGAAGAGGCTGAGCGCGAGGAGCGGCACGACACAGGCGAGCTCCCGCAGGTTGAGGTCGGGGATGTGCTCGTTGGCCTCGTCGGGCTCGCCGGTGAACGCGCGCTGGTACGCCCAGAGCAGGTACAGCGCGGCGAGGATGACGCCCACCGCGGAGACGATGGCGTAGGGGCGGTGCGTGAGGAACGTGCCGAGGAGCGCGAGGAACTCACCGATGAACCCCGAGAAGCCGGGCAGCCCGATCGAGGCGAACGCGGTGACGAGGAACAGGCCACCGAAGACGGGCACCGACTTCCAGAGCCCGCGGAAGTTGGCGATCTCACGGGTGTGCCGGCGTTCGTAGAGCATGCCGACCAGGAGGAACAGCGCACCGGTCGTGAGGCCGTGGCTGATCATCGTGAAGAGCGCGCCGTCGATGCCCTCGGTGTTGAGGGCGAAGATCCCGAGCACCACGAAGCCCATGTGCGCGACGGACGAGTACGCCACCAGCCGCTTGAGGTCGGTCTGCATCGCGGCGACGACCGCGCCGTAGACGATGCCGATCGCGGCGAGCACGAGCAGCAGCCAGGAGAGGTCGACCGCGGCGTTGGGGAACAGGCCGAGGGAGAAGCGCAGGAAGCCGTAGGCGCCCATCTTCAGCAGGACGCCGGCCAGGATCACCGACCCCGCGGTGGGCGCCTCGGTGTGCGCGTCGGGCAGCCACGTGTGCAGCGGGAACAGCGGCACCTTCACCGCGAACGCCACCCCGAAGGCGACGAAGAGCCAGGTGGCCGTGGTGCTGGACAGGCCGTGCGGCGCCCAGTTCCGGAGGGTGACGTAGTCGAAGGTGAGCGGGTGGCCGGCCCGGGCGTGGAGGAAGGCGACCGCGAGGATCCCGACGAACAGGAACGCGGACCCGGCCATCGTGTACACGAAGAACTTGAGCGCGGCCTTGACCCGCCGTTCCGGGTCGGAGCCCCACCCGCTGATGATGAAGTACATGGGTACGAGGACGAGCTCGAAGAAGATGAAGAAGAGCATCAGGTCGAGCGACAGGAACACGCCCATGAGCGCGCCTTCGAGCAGCAGCATCCAGAAGATGAAGGACTTCAGCCGCACCGCGACGTTGGCCGACGCGAGGAGCGCGATCGGGAACAGCAGGGCGCTCAGCAGCACCATGAAGAGCGAGATGCCGTCGATCCCCAGCGTGTAGTTGACCCCGAGCGCGTGGATCCACGTGTGGGTCTCGGTCCGCTGGAACATGGCGTGCGTGGTGGTGGAGAAGTCGAAGAGCATCCACCCCGCGAGCCCGGCCGTGGCCGCGCTCACGGCGTAGCCGATCGCCCGGGAGATCTCCGGGCGGCGCGCCGGCGTCAGCATCACGAGGAAGGCCCCGACGAACGGGACCGCGATGAGCGTGGTGAGGATGGGGAAGTTGGGATCCATCAGCCGGCCCGCACCGCGATGTAGAGGAGGAGGGCCGCGGCGCCGATGAGGATCGCCAGCGCGTAGTTGCGGACGAGGCCCGTCTGCATGCGGCGCAGCCCGCTGCCGCCGCCCCGCACCAGGCTGGCCACCCCGACGACCGCGCCGTCGATGATGCCCTGGTCCACCGTGGAGGCGATCCATTGGGCGGTCTTGCGGCCGGGACCACCGACGGCGGCCGAGACCCCTTCGTCGATGTACCACGCGTGGCCGAACAGCCTGGCCAGCGGGCCGAGCTTCGCCGGCAGCGGATCCTCCCCGCTGGCGGGCAACCCGCGCCGGTACATGGCGATGCCGATCACGATGCCGATCACCGCACCCACCGACGCGAGCGTGGCCAATGCGAGCGGGAGGCTGAAGGACGTGGGCGGGGCGCCGTCGGAGAGCACCGGCTCGAGCCAGCGGGTGAGGAAGTCCCAGCCCTGCTTGCTGAACGGCAGGTCGAGCAGGCCACCGAAGATGGAGAGGATCGCGAGGATCACGAGCGGCAGCGTCATCAGGCCCGGCGACTCGTGCGGGTGCACCGGGCCGTGGCCGGCGTGTCCGTCAGATGCGGAGTCGTCGTGGGCTGCCCCCGCGGGCGCGTCGTCGTCGGAGGCACCCGCGATGACCGGCACCACGTCCGGCTCCGGCCGGTGGTCGTCCCAGCGGGCGTTGCCGAAGAACACGAGGTACACCTGGCGGGTCATGTAGAACGCGGTGAGCACCGCGGCGACGACGCCCAGGCCCCACAGCGCGTAGTCGTGGGCGAACCAGGCCTTGGCGAGGATCTCGTCCTTCGACCAGAAGCCCGCCAGCGGGAAGATGCCCGCGATCGTGAGCCAGCCGACGATGAACGTGGCCGCGGTGATCGGCATGTACCTGCGCAGGCGGCCCATGCGGCGCATGTCCTGCTCGTCGCTCATGCCGTGCATCACGGAGCCGGCGCCGAGGAAGAGCAGCGCCTTGAAGAACGCGTGCGTGACCATGTGGAAGATCGCCGCGCTGTAGGCGCCGACGCCGACCGCCAGGAACATGTAGCCCAGCTGGCTGATCGTGCTGTAGGCGAGCACCTTCTTGATGTCGTTGTTGACCAGCGCGACCGTCGCCGCGTAGAGCGCGGTGATCGCGCCCACGTACCCGATGACCGTCGCCGCGTCGCCGCTGTGGAGCAGGAACGCGCTCGAACGGCACATGAGGTAGACACCGGCCGTCACCATGGTCGCGGCGTGGATCAGGGCCGAGACCGGGGTGGGGCCCTCCATGGCGTCGGGCAGCCAGATGTGGAGACCGATCTGCGCGCTCTTGCCCATCGCCCCCACGAAGAGCAGGAGCGCGATCGCCGTGACCGTGCCGCTGCCGAGCCCGGGGACGCCGGTGAACGCGCTCGGGATCACGTGACCGCTCGAGCTGATGCCGCCGTAGTCGAGGGTGCCGAGGCGCTCGAAGATCAGGAACATCGCCAGCATGAAGCCGAAGTCGCCGACGCGGTTGGTGATGAACGCCTTCTTGCCCGCGACCGCGGCCGTCTCCCGCTCGAACCAGAACGAGATCAGCAGGTACGAGCAGAGCCCCACGCCCTCCCAGCCGAGGAAGGTCATCAGGAAGCTCGAGCCGAGGATCAGCACGAGCATCGAGGCGGCGAAGAGGTTGAGGTAGGCGAAGAAGCGGGAGAACCGCGAGTCGCCGTGCATGTAGCCGATCGCGTAGAGGTGGATCAGCGTGCCGATCCCGGTGACGAACAGGATCATCGTCACCGACAGCGGGTCGACGAGGAACCCGAACGAGACGTGGAACCTGCCCGCGCTGATCCAGTCGAACATCTTCAGGACGTGGTGGCGCTGCTCGGCCGGGATGCTCCGCAGCTCGGCGAACATCACGATCGACCACAGGAACGACAGCGCGAGCAGCCCGGTGGCGATCCAGCCCGCGAGGGGCTCGCCGATGCGCTTCCCGAACAGCAGCAGGAGCGCCGCGCCGAACAGCGGCAGCGCCGGGACGATCCAGACCAGGTCGAGCCACTGCTGCGCGCTCACGGGGCGCACCGCCGCGCGCTCGGGTGGGCGACCGCCGTTGCATCAGCAGGCACGGTGTGTGGTGCACCTCCGGCAGGGAGGGCCGGTGTTGCGGCCCCCGGGAGACGGCTCGGGCGTGGCGCGGCGAGGTTGGGGCACATCGCGGTCATCAGCCTCGGAGCAGATCGATGTCGTCGGCGGTGGCGCCCCGGCGGCGCCGGAAGATCGCCACGATGATGGCGAGGCCGACCGCGACCTCGGCCGCGGCGACCACGAGGGTGAAGAAGACGATGACCTGCCCGCCCACGTCGTTGAGCATCTTGGCGAACGTCACGAAGGTGAGATTCACCGCGTTGAGCATGAGCTCGACGCACATGAACATGACGAGCACGTTGCGCCGGATCAGCAGCCCGGTCGCGCCGATCGTGAAGAGCAGCAGCGCGACGATCAGGTAGTAGTTGCCGGTGATGGTCACGAGGTCACCTCCGCGCGGGTGTCCTCGACGGGCGCGCCCCGGCCGCTGCGGCGGGCGAGCACTACCGCGCCGACGACCGCGGCGACGAAGAGGATCGAGGTGATCTCGAACGGCCAGAGATACGTCGTGAACAGCGCGCGGGCCACCGAGTCGATGTTGGCGCCGTGCAGCTTGGCGACCTGCGACTTGGTGCCCGTGGCCCAGTTGTGGCCGGCCAGGGCCACGACCTCGATGACGAGGAGGACGCCCAGCGCGATGGCCACCGGCCGCTGCAGCGGCCTCGGGTCGTTGAGCCCCTCGCGGCGGTCGACGCCCAGCAGCATGATGACGAAGAGGAACAGCACGACGACCGCGCTGGCGTAGACGATCACCTGGACCGCGGCGAGCAGCTGCGCGGACTGCATGAGGAAGAACGCGGCCACGCCGATCAGCGTCGCGACCAGGAACAGCGCCGAGTACACCGGGTTCGGCGACAGGACCACCCCGAATGCGCCGCCGAGCACGATCGCGGCAACGACGAAGAACATCACGGCGATCATCGGTGGCCACCGCCATGGGGTGCGCCGGTCTCGTCCTCGGTGTCGGCGAGGGCCTCGCGCTCGTGGTCGCGCTCGTGGTGGTCGGCCGACTCGAGCAACGTCGTGTGGAGATCCTCGGCCGCTTTGCTCTCGTCCCAGAAGGTGGCCGTCTGGCCGAGCTCGGCTTCGCGCACACCGAACCCGAGCTCACCGGACCAGCCCACCTTGCCCTCGTAGGCGGCGTTGCCCGACGGCGCGGTGGCGCGCATCCACGCGCTCGTCTCGTCGTCCTCGCCGCCGAGCCACAGCTCCCAGGGCTGGCGCCGGGCCCGACCGTCGTCGTCGACGAGCAGCTCGCGCTTGGTGTAGATCGCGTCCTCGCGGTTGACGAAGGAGAACTCGAACAGCTTGCTCTCGGTGATCGCCTCGGTCGGGCACGCCTCCACGCACATGTCGCAGTGGATGCACCGGAGGTAGTTGATCTCGTAGACGAAGCCGTAGCGCTCACCGGGCGAGACCGGCGCGTCGGGCGGGTTGTCGGCGCCGCGGACGTAGATGCACCGGGCGGGGCAGACACCGGCGCAGAGCTCGCAGCCGATGCACTTCTCCATGCCGTCCTCGTAGCGGTTGAGGACGTGGCGACCGTGCTGGCGCTCGGGCTTGTCGCGCTTCTCGTTGGGGTAGTCGGTCGTGACGCGCGGCCTGAACATCTGTTGGAGCGTGATCCGGAACCCGCTGAGCGCACCCATCAGTCCCACTCCTCGATCGAGGCCAGCTCGTCGCCACGCGGGATGCACAGCATCAGCACGCCGTAGACGAGCGCGGCGCCGACGCCCGCGGCCACCGTGACGACGAAGATCGTGAGTCCGCGGTTGCCGTTGACGAAGTCCCACTGCTGGTCGTCGGCCACCCGGATCACCGCGGTCACCATCAACCAGAGGAACGCCAGCTCGATGAGGTACTTCCAGCCGAAGTTCATGAGCTGGTCGTAGCGGAGGCGCGGCACCGAGGCGCGGATCCACACGGTGCCGAACAACAGGAGCAGCAGCTTCGCCATGAACCAGAACACGGGCACGATCCAGGCGTTGACCCAGCCGTTCCGGGCGAGGAAGCCGAGGCCGGGGCCGGCCGGGCCGCCCAGGAAGAGCGTGACCGCGATCGCCGACATCGTGATGACGTTCATGAACTCCGCGAGGAAGAAGATCGCGAACCGGATGCCGGTGTACTCGGTGAGGAACCCGCCGACCAGCTCCTGCTCGGCCTCGACGAGGTCGAACGGCGGGTGGTTGGTCTCCGCGATCGCGGAGACCAGGAAGATCACGAACGCGATCGGCGTGGCGACGATGAACCACTGGCCGAGCGTGGACCAGCCGTGCCACTGGGCCCCCGCGACGACGCCACCGCTCCAGACCTGGTGCTGGACGATCGCGCGGGTGGAGAGCGTGCCCGACTGGATGAGCACCGCGAGGATCGAGAGACCGAACGCAGCCTCGTAGCTGAGCAGCTGCGCGGACGCGCGGACCGAGCCGAGCAGCGGGTACTTCGAGCCCGACGACCAGCCCGCGAGCATCACGCCGTAGAGGCCGACGCCGGACATCGCCAGCAGGACGAGGATGCCGATCGGCACGTCGACGAGTTGCACGTAGGTGACGTGGCCGGCCACGGTGACGACGCCGCCGATGGGGACGATCGAGAACGCGATGAACGCCGGGATCAGCGCGAGGTAGGGGGCGAGCCGGAAGATCGGCTTCTCCGCGCCGTCGGGGATCGACTGCTCCTTGAAGAACAGCTTGATGCCGTCGGCGAGGGTCTGGAGGATGCCGAACTTCCCCGCGTTGTTCGGACCGACCCGGTTCTGCATGTCGGCGATGACCTTGCGCAGGAACCAGATGTAGAAGAGCACGCTCAGGAGCAGGAGCGCGAACACGACGATCGTCTTGACCACGACGATCAGGAAGACGGTCCAGTCGATCCCGCCGAGGAACAGCGGGTCGACGGCCAAGGGGCCGCGGAGCAGTGCGCTCACGAGAGGCTCTCCAACCGGAGGTCCATCACACTCTGGTTGATGTCGATGATCTCGGCCGCGCCCTCACCGGGCTGGTCGAAGATCATGAAGGCCGTGCCGCTCGGGGTGTGGTCGTCGCCGCGCACCGCGAGCACGGTGGTGCCGCGCGCGGTGATGACGCGCACGCTGCCGCCGTCGGTGACGCCGATGCGGTCGCGATCACTTGGATGAACGAGCAGGACGTCGCTCGGGGCGAGGTTCGCCAGTGCCGGCGAGCTCGTCGTCACCCGTCCTGCGTCGTAGAGCTTGCGGCCGGCCACGAGGCGCAGAGCGTATCCATCGGGCGGCGGCGCGGGCGGGCTCGTCACGGCCCGGTCCCACACCAAGACCTCGGGCCGCGGGACGTCGGGCACCGCCGATTCGTCGACCGCGGTGATCTCGTCGATCTCCTCGTCGGACGGCGCCTCGCCGGGACCCTGCCCACCGGGCTGGGTGACCCCGGCGGACCCGGTGCCGGACGCCTCCACGACGTTGGCGGTCTGCGCGGCCGCGAACGCCTCGTCCGGCACGGTGCCCGGACGGATCGGCTCCCAGCCGAACTCGGAGGCGACACCGGCGCTGCTGAAGACCAGCGCGTCGCGGTGGTCGGCCAGGGGCACGACCGCGCCGTCGCGTGCCGCACCGAGGAGCCGGCTCGTGACGCCGAGGTGCGCGGGCGCGAGCCGGGCGATCTCGTCGGTGACCTCGTCCACGGTCTCGAGGTCGAAGTCGACCCCGAAGCGGAACGCGAGCTCGGCCGCGATCCGCCAGTCGTCCATCGCGGTGCCCTCGGGTGAGACCCGGCGGCCCATGCGCTGGATCCGGCCCTCGAGGTTGGTGGTGCTGCCACCCTTCTCGCCCCAGAGCGTGACGGGGAGGAACACGTCGCAGCGCCGGTTCGACTCGTTGCCGAACGCGTCGACCGCGACCACGAAGCTGATGGCGTCGAGGCCCTCGCGTGCGAGCTTGCGGTCGGGGAAGTCGGCCAACGGGTCGGCGCCGAGCAGCACGAGCGCGTGGATCTTGCCCGCCTTGGCGGCCTGCAGGATGCCGGCGGTGTCGAGGCCGCGGGCCTCGGGCGTGCCGCCCCACGCCGCGTCGAACCAGGCGCGGCCGGCGTCGAGCGTGACCCGGCCCGGCAACGTGCCCGGGCTCAGACCGAGGTCGAGCGCACCGCGGACGTTGCTTCGGCGCAGCGCGCTGAGGAACCGGACGCGGGGCGACGCGGCCAGCGCGGCGGCCGCGGCGACGGTGTGATCGGCCGACTCGGCCATCGACGGGCGGCCGAGGATCACGACGATGTTGCCGTCACGCCCCGAGACCGCCTGCGCCGCGGCGCGGATCTGCGGGTCGGAGCTGGTGCCGGAGTTGATGGCGGCCAACAGCTTCTCGGCGACGCGGCCCTGCTCGCCCGGGATCGGGCGCAGGTTCGCGGTCGCGTGCTTCGTGAGGCCGTGGTCGCGGGGCGAGAGGTCGATGAGCGGAACGCCCAGCTCGGCCGCGGCCCGCCGGACCCGGAGGTACAGGACCGGGAGCTCTTCCTTCAGGTCGGGCGCGAGCAGCACGATCGCCGCCGCGTCGTCGCAGTCGGAGATCATCGCCTCGGGCAGGCCGTTGACGACCTCGGGCGGCAGCCCGTCGCCGAGCTGCGCGTCGACGTTGTCGGTGCGGAGCACGCCCTTGGCGAAGCGGGCCCACACGTAGGCGTCCTCGTTGCTGCCGCGGGCGCCACCGATGACGGCGACGGCTCCGGGGCCGTGCAGGTCGATCGCCTTGCGGATGCCTTCGGCCGCCACCTCGAGCGCCTGCGGCCACGACTGCTCGGTCATGTCGCCGCCGACGCGCACCAACGGCTCGCGCACGCGCTCGGGGGCGTGCACGAACTCGAAGCCGAAGCGGCCCTTGTCGCAGAGCCAGCCCTGGTTCACCGGCTCGACGTCGACCCCGAGGAAGCGGACCAGCCGGTTGGACGACGACTGCACCGCGCCGCGGCAGCCGACCGAGCACGACTGGCAGGTGGTCTCGCTCGTCTGCAGGTCCCAGGGTCGGGCCCGGAAGCGGTAGGGCTTCGCGGTGAGCGCGCCGACCGGGCAGATCTGCACGACGTTGCCCGAGAAGTAGGAGATGAAGGGGTCGTCGGGGAAGGTGTTGACCTCGGTGCGGTCGCCGCGGGCGACGAACGTGATCAGCGGGTCGCCCGCGATCTCGTCGGCGAAGCGGGTGCAGCGCGCGCACTGGATGCAGCGCTCGCGGTCGAGGAGCACGTTGGGCGAGATCTCGATCGGCTTGACGAAGTGGCGCTTCTCCTCGACGAAGCGCGACTCGCCCGGCCCGAACGCGACGGTCTGGTCCTGCAGTGGACACTCGCCGCCGCGGTCGCACACCGGGCAGTCGAGCGGGTGGTTGATGAGGAGGAACTCGAGGACGCCGTCCTGCGCCTTCTGGACGTTGTCCTTCTGCAGGTGCACGACCATGCCCTCGGCCACGGGCGTGGTGCAGGCCGGCGGGAGCCCCCGCACGCCTTCGACCTCGACCAGGCACATGCGGCACATGCCCACGGCCTTCATGCGCTCGTGCCAGCAGAACCGGGGGATGAAGATCCCCGCGTCCTGCGCGGCCTGGATCAGCATCGAGCCCTTCGGCGCGGTGATCTCCTTGCCGTCGATGGTGAGCGTGACCAGTTCTGCGCTCATGCGCTCACCTCGGTGGCGGTGGCGACGCGGGCGAGGATCTCGTCGCGGAAGTACTTGTTGAGCGACACGACCGCGGAGACCGCGCTCGGCCCGAGCGGGCAGATCGTCGTCTGCGAGAACGGCGCGTTGAGCCCGGGGCTGATGTTGTCGCCGACGTCGAGCAGCATGTCGAGGTCGTCCGCACGGCCGAGGCCGTGGCTCATCCGGTAGAGGACCTTCTCGATCCAGCCGGTGCCCTCACGGCACGGCGTGCACTTGCCGCAGCTCTCGTGGGCGAAGAACTTGGCCAGGCGCCAGGCCACGAGCACCGGGTCGACGGTGTCGTCGTAGACCATCACCGCGCCCGATCCGAGCATCACGCCGAACTGGCCGACCGCGTCCATGTCGAGCGGGCAGTCGAGGTGCTCGTCGGAGCCGGTGAGCCACTGGCTCGACGCGCCGCCCGGGATCATGAACTTGACCTTGCCGCCGTTGCGCACGCCGCCGCCGAGATCGTCGATCAGCTGGCGGAACGTGACGCCGAGCTCGACCTCGTAGTTGCCGGGCCGGTTGACCAGACCCGACAGCGAGAAGATCCGCGTGCCGGTGCTCTTGTTGACGCCGAGCTTCCCGTACTCCTCGCCGCCCATGCGGAGGATGTGCGGGAGCGTGCTGACCGTCTCGACGTTGTTGACCACGGTGGGCTTCGCGTAGAGGCCGGCGACCGCCGGGAACGGCGGCCGGATGCGCGGCATGCCGCGCTGGCCCTCGAGGCTCTCGAGGAGCGCGGTCTCCTCGCCGCAGATGTAGGCGCCCGCGCCCCGGTGCACGATGATGTCGAGGTCGAAGCCGGAACCGAGGATGTTGTTGCCGAGGAAGCCGCGGTTGCGGGCCTCGTCGATCGCCGCGGTGAGCCGGTCGTAGCCGAGTGCGAACTCGCCCCGCAGGTACACGAAGGCGAGGTTGCACTGCACCGCGAACGACGCGATCGCGATGCCCTCCAACAGCTGGTGCGGGTCGCGCTCGATGAGCATGTGGTCCTTGAACGTGGACGGCTCGCCCTCGTCCGCGTTGATCACGAGGTAGCGCGGGAAGGAGTCCTTGGGGAGGAAGCTCCACTTCGTCGCGGTCGCGAAGCCGGCGCCGCCGCGGCCGCGGAGGCCCGACGCCTTCACCTGCTCGTCCTGAATGGCCTCGGGCGTCATCGTCAGCGCGGTGCGCAGGACGTCGTAGGCCCCCGACGCGAGCGCGCCCTCGATGGTCCACGAGTCGTCGGGACGGTCGCGCAGCCGCTTGGTGACGATGCGGGTCTCGGTGATCGGCATCAGGCTCGTCCTCCACCGACGACCGCGGTGCCGGAGACGGTGCGGGCCCGGCGCTTTCCGGACTTGTACTCGTCGACGACCTCCGCCGCGGCGTCGGGCGTGAGGAGCTCGTGGTAGTCGTAGTTGACCTGCATGCACGGTGCCCCGTCGCACGCGGCGAGGCACTCGACCTCCTCCACCGTGACGTCGGGATCGGCGTCGTAGCGGTGGCGCATCTCCTCCAACAGCTCCGGGCCCCCGAGCACGAGGCACGTGACGTTGGTGCAGACCGAGACGAGGTACTTCCCGACCGGGTCGCGCTTGAACATCGTGTAGAAGCTGCACGTCCCCTGCACCTGCGCCGCGGTGACGCCGGTGAGCTCCGCGATCTCCTGCATCGCCTCGTCGCTGAGCCAGCCGTCCTGGTCCTGCGCGAGGTGCGCGAGCGGAAGGATCGCCGAGCGCGACTGCGGGTAGCGGGCCACGATCGTGCGGGCCCGGCCGCGATTCTCCGGGGAGAACGCCATCAGCGGTCCACCTCTCCCATGATCGGGTCGACGCTGGAGATGATCGCGACCCCGTCGGCGACCATGCTCCCCTCCATCATCGGTGCCATCGACTGCAGGTTGTAGAAGGACGGCCCGCGGATGTGCAGCCGCACAGGCTTGCCGCTGCCGTCGGACACGAGATAGCAGCCGATCTCACCGCGGGGCGACTCGACCGCGACGTAGGTCTCGCCGGGCGGCACCTTGAAGCCCTCGGTGAAGAGCTTGAAGTGGTGGATGAGCGCTTCCATCGACTCGTCGATGCGGGCGCGCGGCGGCGGGGTGACCTTGAGGTCCTGCACGCGGTAGTCGCCGAGCGGCATCCGGTCGACGCACTGGCGCACGATCTTCACGCTCTCGAGGATCTCGTAGAGCCGGATCCGGTACCGGTCGAAGACGTCGCCGTTGGTGGTGTAGATGACGTCGAAGTCGACCTCGTCGTACGGCAGGTACGGCTGGCTCTTGCGCAGGTCCCAGGCGAACCCGGTGCTACGCAGGATCGGGCCGGTGGCCCCGAGCGCGAGCGCCTGCTCGGTGGTGATCTTGCCGATGCCGACGGTGCGCTCGAGCCAGATCGGGTTGCCCGACAGCAGGTCGTCGTAGTCCTGGACGCCCTCCTCGACGAGGTCGCAGACGTTGAGGACGTCTTCCTGCCAGCCGTCGGTGAGGTCGGCCGCGAGCCCGCCGGGCCGGATGAAGTTGTGGTTCATCCGCAGGCCGGTGACCCGCTCGAGGAAGCGCAGCACCTCCTCGCGCTCGCGCCAGCCGTAGAGCATCATCGACACCGCTCCGAGGTCCATGCCGTTGGTGGCCTGGAACAGCAGGTGCGACGAGATGCGGTTGAGCTCGACGAGCATCATCCGCATCCACATGGCGCGGGGCGGGACCTCGACGCCGAGCAGGTTCTCGACCGCGAGCGAGAAGACGAGCTCGTTGGAGAGCGGCGACGCGTAGTCCATGCGGGTGACGTTGGTCGCCCCCTGGACGTAGGTGAGCTCCTCGCCCGTCTTCTCCATGCCCGTGTGCAGGTAGCCGACGACCGGCTTCGCCTGGATCACGACCTCGGAGTCGAGCTCCAGCATGATGCGCAGCACGCCGTGCGTCGACGGGTGCTGCGGGCCCATGTTGATGAGCATCGTGCTGTCCTGGTCGTCGAGCTCGGGCCACGGGCCGCCCGCGAGGACGACCTCCTTGGTCCGGCGCAACTCCTGCGCGCCCTCGTCGGTCTGGCGCTCGAGGCGCAGCTCGCCCGCGATCTGCTCGGGGCTGCCCTCCAGCGCGCGCGAGCCGGGGCCGCTCAGCGTCGGGTCGGTCATCGGCTGGGGTTGTCCTCTTTGAACGTCACGGGGATCCGCGCCGGGGAGTCGTCCTTGCGCAACGGGTGGCCCACCCAGTCGTCGGGCATCAGGATGCGGGTGAGGTCGGGGTGGCCGTCGAAGGCGATGCCGTAGAGGTCGAAGACCTCGCGCTCGGCGAAGTTGATGCCGGGGTAGACCGGCGTGATGCTCGCGACCGACGGCTCGGCGGGCGTCACCTGGACGATGGCCCGGATGCGCCGGTTGCGCGGGTGCGAGATGAAGTTGGCGACGACCTCGAAGCGCTCGTAGTCGACGCCCGCGATGTCGACGCGGCCGGCGTCGAGCAGGTGGTCGACCGCGGTGACGTCGAGGCACATCGTGAACTGCTGCTCGTCGCGCAGGAAGCGCGCGAGCTCGTACCACGACGCGCGCGCGACGTAGACGACCGCCTGGCCGTGCGAGTCGTGGAACACCGAGTCGGGGAAGCGCTCGAGGACGGCCGCGGCCACCTCGTCGGACGGCGGGGCCGGGACCGGCTCGGCGTCGTCTTCGGGCCCGTCTTCACGAGGGGTGTCGTCAGCCACGGCGCGGATACCGGCTCAGGCGCTCGTGGCGCGGAC
Organism: Acidimicrobiia bacterium; assembly: GCA_017882925.1. GTDB lineage: Bacteria > Actinomycetota > Acidimicrobiia > IMCC26256 > Chersky-534 > Chersky-534. The sequence goes on from JADGOM010000044.1 coordinate 20,918, forward strand.
GGCGGGGGCGGGCACCGGCGCGCCGTCGGACTGGGCGACCTGGATCCCGGCGCCCCGGCCGGGGTTGGCCGTACGCCGCTTCAGGATCTCGCCCGAACGGATCTGCTCGTGCAGCGTGAGGATCCCGTGCATGAGGGTCTCGGGCCCGGGCGGGCAGCCGGGGACGTAGATGTCGACCGGGACGATCTGATCGACGCCCTGCACGATGGCGTAGTTGTTGAACATGCCGCCGGAGCTGGCGCACACGCCCATCGAGATGACCCACTTCGGCTCGACCATCTGGTCGTAGACCTGGCGGAGCACCGGGGCCATCTTCTGGCTGACGCGCCCGGCGACGATCATGAGGTCGGCCTGGCGCGGGCTGCCGCGGAAGATCTCCATGCCGTAGCGCGCGAGGTCGTAGTGCGCGGCGCCGGTGCCCATCATCTCGATCGCGCAGCACGCGAGCCCGAAGCTCGCGGGCCAGCAGGAGTTGCGCCGCGCCCACTTGACGAGGTCTTCGATGCGCGCGGTGGCGAAGTTGTGGCCGACCTGTTCGAGACCCATGGCTACGCGGCCTCTTCCTCGACCGGAGCGCCGGGCAGCTCGGCCGGGCCCCGCCGCGCCTCGCGGAGGACCTCGCCGACGGAGACGACGACCTGCTTGGTGGCACCCCAGCTGAGCGCGCCCACGGACAGTAGGTACCCGAACGGCACCAGCAGGACCAGCAGGAAGATGCCCATCACGGAGAGCCCGTAGCCGCCGAGCGCGCGCAGGACCGTGGAGAACGGGTAGAGGAAGATGATCTCGACGTCGAGGATGATGAAGGCGATGGCCACCAGGTAGAACTTCACCGGGAACCGCTCGCTCGGGGAGACCTCGGGGACGATGCCGCACTCGTAGGCCGCACGCTTGGCGGCGTTGCTGCGTCGGGGACCGAGCAGGGTCGACGCGAGGAACGACGCGGCGATGAACAGGATGCCGAGCACGAGCATCGTGAGGATCGGCAGGTATGCGCTCACGCGCGTCTCCTCGGGGGCATGGTCCTCGGGGGCATGGTGCCGTCAACCTATCGCGCGCAAGCGCGCCCCCGACCGGTCGAACGCCCGCGACTTTGCTCGGGCGATCGCGCGCACGCCCCGGCGCGCGGCGGACGTGGCCCGGTCAGGGTTGGGGCGCGACCGCCACGAGTCGTTCGACCACCTTGTAGGCGGCCTCCGCGGGGCCGATCTCGTCGGGGCGGAGGAGGTTGGCCATGATCCGCAGCACCCACTCCATGAGCGGCTGCGAGTGCATCCCCACCCGGGTGAGCTCGCGCATGACCGCCGGGTTCCCGATCGCCTTCACGAAGGTGCGGGCGACCTTGAAGTAGAGGCCGTAGATCTCCTCGAGCTGCTCGGGGTACCGCTGGAGCGCGAGGCCGTCGCCGCTGGCGAGGGCGACCTCGATCGCGTCGGCCGCGAGGCGCCCGGTCTCGTAGGCGTAGGCGATGCCCTCGCCGTTGAACGGGTTGATCGAGCCCCCGGCGTCGCCGACGACCAGGTAGGTGGGCCCGGCGTGGGGCCCGACCGACCCGCCGGTGGGGAGCCGGCCGCCCGTGGGCGCGCCGCACGACGTCTCGGGGCTGATCCCCCATCGCTCGGGGGCCGTGGCCACGAACGCGTCCATCAGGTGGGACGTGTTGACGTCCTTCCAGCCCTGGAAGGTGGAGAGGAGGCCGACGCCCACGTTGACCGTGCCGTCGCCCACCGGGAAGATCCAGCCGTAGCCCGGCAGGTGGTTGCCCTCCTTGTCGCGGAGGTCGAGGTGGCTCTCGATCCAGGGCTCGTCGTGGAACGGACTGGTGAAATAGCCGCGAACCGCCATCCCCAGCGGGTAGCTCCGGTCACGCTGCGTGCCCAGGGCCCGCCCGAAGCGTGAGTTCGCGCCGTCGGCCACCACGATGTAGCGGGCGTGGATCTCCTCGGTGGCCCCGGTCTCCTTGTCGCGGATCCGGGCCCCGGTGACGATCCCGCCCTCGACGATGGGCGCGAGCGCCTCGGCCGGGCTCCGCAGGACCGCGCCGGCCTCGACCGCCCGGGCGGCGACCATCTCGTCGAGCTCGCGCCGACGCACGACGTAGCCGTAGTCGGGGAAGTCGGGGTGCTCCGGCCACCGCAGCTCGAGGGTGAGCCCGTGCGCGATCGATCGCAGCCCGTCGAAGCGATGGAACCCCGCGAGGTCGTCGGCAAGGCCCATGTCGTGGAGCTGGCGGACGGCGCGGGGCGTGAGGCCGTCGCCGCACGTCTTCTCCCGCGGGAACCGCTTCTTCTCCACCACGAGGACGCGCCGACCGCGCGCCGCGAGCCAGTACGCCGCGGCCGCGCCCGAGGGCCCACCGCCGATGATCAGCGCGTCGTAGCGATCGCTCATGTGCTCCGTCCGGGACCGGGGTCCGCGATGCTTCCACAGGCGCCCGCGGGGGCCCGCACCGGCACGGAACTCGGCCGTTCCGAGCGCCGCCGGACGTCGCGTACGCACAATGTGTCGCGGCATTGTCTAGCGTGCTAACAACACAGGCCACAGCCGTGCGCGGCCCCACCCCGGAGGACGTCGGGTTCCAATGCCCAACCTCTTGCCTCGGAGCATTCTCGGTTTCACCGTCACCTGGCTTCGACCCGCGGGTCGGCTCTTCTGGGCGAGCGTCGTGCTGCTCATCGGGCTCGCGGTCTTCGCCTACCTCCTGAAGCGCCCGAAGCCCGATCGTCCCGCGACCTGGGCCGAGTGCATGGCCGGCGCGGTCGCCTCGTTCGGCATGTTCCTCGTCGCGTACGCGGTGATCCCGCACGAGTGGATCACCTTCTCCGACAAGTACCTCCAGTGGACCCCGGACAAGTTCCTCTTCCAGAGCACCCAGAGCATGCTCGGCGCGCCGTGGAACTGGCCGTTCAACCTTCCGTACCAGGCGCTGCGCGACGTCGTCGCGGCCGGGATCTACATCGTGTTCTTCAGCGTCAACCTCTTCCTGTTCTCCGCGTGGCAGAAGCGCGGCACCGCGGCGCCGGCCGAGACCGCGGCGCCCGCGAAGCGCCGCTTCTCGCGCTTCGGGCGCCCGCTGAAGGTCGAAGCCTGATGGCACGCACCGATGCCAACCCACCCATGCCGGAGTTCGTCACCGACTACGAGCTCCAGGAGGTCGACCCCTCCTTCCTCACCGCGGCGGTGAAGCCGAAGCAGTTCCTGCACATCGACCAGGCGGAATGCATCCTCTGCGAAGGTTGCGTCGACATCTGCCCGTGGAAGTGCATCCACATGCTGTCGGTCAACGCGATCACCGGCGCGATCGGGACCGAGCAGCCCGGGGAGGATCCGCGCGACCATGTCGCCTTCATCGTCGACGAGGACGTGTGCACGCGGTGTGCGCTCTGCGTCGACCGCTGCCCCACCGGCGTGATCGTGCTCGGCAAGATCACGACCGACACCGCCGAGGGCGATCCGCACCAACGGACCAACCGACACGGTTACTCGTACGGCGTGCGCTTCTAGTGCCCGCGATCACGCACACACGATTGATGCCAGCAGGAGAGGTTCGTGGCGACGAGCGCTAACGGCAACGGCACCAAGACGGGCGGCCTGAGCAAGGTCCTCGGCACCGTCGACGAGAAGATGCGCGGGTCGCAGGCCTGGAACTCGATCTTCCGGCCCGGCTCGGTGTATCGCCGCGGCTACACCGACAGCCCCCGCAACCGCAGCTACGTGATCATGAACAACGTGCTGTACCACCTGCACCCGGTGAAGGTGAAGCGGCACGCGGTCAAGGTCTCCTACACGCTGTGCCTCGGTGGCCTCTCGTTCTTCCTCTTCATGATCCTCACGGTGACGGGCATCTTCCTGATGTTCTTCTACCGCCCGACCGCGGCGTCCGCGTGGGGCGACGTGCAGACGCTCGAGACCGCGGTCACGTTCGGCTCGCTCGTGCGCAACATGCACCGGTGGGCCGCGCACCTCATGGTGCTGTCGGTCTTCCTGCACATGAGCCGCGTCTTCTACCACGGCGCCTACAAGGCACCCCGCGAGTTCAACTGGGTGATCGGCGTGATCCTGCTGACGCTCACCCTGCTGCTCTCCTTCACCGGCTACCTGCTCCCCTGGGACCAGCTGGCGCTCTGGGCGGTGACGGTGGGTACGAACATGATGGGCTACACACCCGTGTTCGGCTCGCAGGTCAGGTTCGTCCTGCTCGGATCCAAAGAGATCAGCACCGACACGCTGCTGCGCTGGTACGTGCTGCACGTGTTGATGCTGCCGTTCGTGATCGTCATCTTCATGGCCGTCCACTTCTGGCGTGTCCGCAAGGACGGCGGAATCTCGGGCCCGCTGTAGGCCGGAGGAGCATCCGATGACCGAGATCCCCGAACACCTCC
>JADGOM010000239.1 GCA_017882925.1 Acidimicrobiia bacterium
CGAGCCGAGCCCTTCGGGTGGCGCCCTCCGCACGCGGTCGACGCACGCGCCGTCTCCCGGTCATGAACGTCGCGGGCCGCCTCGAAGCCGGTGGCCCGTCACCCGCTCGTGCGCAAGGTGGCCGGCTGCATGTCGGTCTCGGTGCTCACCAAATGCTGAGCCTCGTGTCCGTCGCGGTCGCCGACCGCTGGGCCGTGACCGCCGGCCTCACGGAGACCGCGCGCACGGTCGCCGTCCTCGCGGCCAACGTCGGAAGCCTCGGCGCGTTGTGGATCGCGCAGTTCGTGATCCTCGACCGCGTGCTCTTCCGCGCGCGGCCCGACCGTCGCTCCGGCCCCCGCACCATGCGCAGCATCAGTCTCTGAGCTGTGGCTCGACCGCGCCTTACGCGGCTCGTACACGGCCGTGACAGGGTGCCCCGATGACGAAGCCCGGTTTCTTCCGCCGCAAGAGCACGTACTTCGTGGGCGTCCCACTGCTGATCCTGCTCGCGGTGACCGCCGGCCCGTTCGTCTACATCCACTTCATCGAAGGCCCGGCGCCCAAGAAGCTCGGCTTCGACTCGATCACCACGACCACCGCCAAGAGCCCGGCGAAGAGCACGACCACTGCCACGACCACGGCCGCGGGTGAGCCCAGCAGCGCGCCGCTCGACGGGCCCTGGAAGATCGCCGCCGGCTCCGTCGTCGGGTACCGCGTGAAGGAGGTGCTCTTCGGCCAGTCGACCACGGCCGTCGGCCGCACGAGCGCGGTCACCGGCAGCCTCGAGCTCACCGGCACCAGCGTCCCGAGCGCCAGCTTCAGCGTCGACCTCACCAAGGTGAAGAGCGACCAGGGCAATCGCGACAGCCAGTTCCGAGGTCGCATCATGGACACGTCGCAGTTCCCGACCGCGACGTTCAAGCTCACGGCGCCGATCACGCTCGCGTCGATCCCGGCCGACAAGGTCCCGGCGACGACCAAGGCCACCGGCGACCTCACGCTGCACGGCACCACCAAGTCGGTGACCTTCGACGTGGGTGCCCAGCGCAACGGCGACAAGATCGAGGTCACCGGGTCGATCCCGGTCACGTTCGCCGACTACGGCATCGACAACCCGTCGGGTGGCCCGGCATCGGTGGGCGACACGGGGACGCTCGAGTTCGCGCTCGCGTTCTCGAAGTAGTCCTCAGCTATTTCCCGGCAGGTTCTTCCCGACCTCTTGCACAGCCACCGGGTGGCTCTTACGCAGCGCGCGGATGATGCATCGGTCCCGCCACCCGCGAAACGAGTGACCCGATGTCCTCTGTGCCCGCCACGCTCGATCCCCCCACGAGCGACCCCAGCCCGAGTGCTCAGGACAACGTCGTCGACCCCGCGCCGCGGGTGGCGGGACGCGGTCGGCTCGACCGCTTCTGGCGAGGCCCGGAGGAGGATCCGGCGTGGGCGCGGCCCGCGCTGCTGACGATCCTCGGCCTCACCACCCTGCTCTACGTGTGGAACCTCTCGGCCAACGGGATGGCCAACGAGTTCTACGCCGCCGCGGTCAAGAGCGGCACGGTGAGCTGGAAGGCCTTCCTGTTCGGCTCGATCGACCCCGGCAACGCGATCACCGTCGACAAGCCGCCGATGGCGCTGTGGGTGATGGACCTCTCCGGCCGCATCTTCGGCTTCTCGAGCTGGAGCATGCTGCTGCCCGAGGCGCTCATGGGCGTCGCGTCGGTCGGCCTGCTGTGGCACCTGGTGAAGAGGTGGATGGGGCCGGTCGCCGCGGTGATCGCGTCGGTCGCGCTCGCCACGACCCCGATCGCGGTCCTGATGTTCCGGTTCAACAACCCGGACGCGCTGCTCACGCTGCTCATGCTGCTCGGCATCTGGGGCGTGGCCGTCGCGATCGAACGCGACCGCGCGCTCCCTCTCGTGCTCGCGGGCGTGGCGATCGGGGCCGCGGTCCTCACCAAGCTGCTCGCGGGCGTCCTCGTGGTCCCCGCGCTCGGACTCGTGTACCTGGTGTGCGCGCACGCGACCCTGCCCCGGCGCATCGCCCGCCTGCTCATGGCCGGCGCCGCGTTCCTCGTCAGCGCGGGCTGGTTCTTCGTGCTGATCGAGCTCTGGCCCGCGGGCTCACGACCGTACATCGGCGGGAGCACCGACAACTCCCTCTTCCAGCTCATGTTCGGGTACAACGGCCTCTCCCGGGTCACCGGCACCAGCGGCGGCGGTCCGGGTGGCGGCGTCGGCGTCAACTTCGGCGGCGTCAACTTCGGCGGCGCCACCGGCTGGGGTCGCATGTTCAACAGCCTCATCGGCGGCCAGGTCGCGTGGCTCGTCCCGATCGCAGGCATCGGCCTCGTCGCCGGCCTGTGGTTGGCGGGCCGCGCCGTGCGCACCGACCCGGTGCGCACCGGCTTCCTGCTCTGGGGCGGGGTCACCGCGTCGCTGTTCGTGATCTTCAGCTTCTCGGCCGGGATCTTCCACCCGTACTACGTCGTGGCCCTGGCTCCCGGCGTCGCGGCGCTCACCGGCGGCGGGGTCGTCGCGCTGTGGCGGCTCGGCGACCGTTCGGTCTGGCACGCGTGGCTGCTGCCGCTCGCGATCGCGATCACCGGGTGGTGGGCGTACGCGCTGCTCGCCCGGAGCCCCGGGTTCGCGCCGGCGCTGCGCGTCCTGGTCCTGTGGGGCTCGCTGCTCGCCGCGTTCGCGATCGGACTCCTCCGCACCTGGCAACCGGGCCGGAGCGCCGCGGTGGTCGCGGCGGGCGTCGGCGTGGTCGCGCTGCTCGCGGGCCCGACCGCGTACTCGCTGCACACGGTGGCCCACGCCAGCACCGGCTCGACGCCGAGCGCGGGCCCGGCGGTCGCCGGCGGCACCGGTGGATTCGGTGGCGGTCCGGGCGGGCTCGGCCGCGGTGGGTTCGGCGGCGGCACCGGTCCCGCCGACGGCGCTCCCCCCGGGTTCGGTCCGGGGGCCCAGACCGGCGGCGGCACGTTCACCCCGCCGGCCGGCGGCGGGACCGGCGCGACGGGCGCCGGCGGGTTCGGCGGCGGCCCCGGTGGCGGCGGCGCGTCGGCCGACTCGACCCTCGTGCACTACCTCGAGGCCCACCAGGGCCACGCGAAGTTCCTGGTCGCGACGTTCGGCTCCATGTCGTCGGCGCCGATCATCATCGCCACGGGCAAGCCGGTCGTCACGATCGGCGGGTTCGGGGGCGGCGACCCGTACCCGTCACTCGCGCAGTTCGAGCAGCTCGTGTCGTCCGGCCAGCTCCGGTATGTCGTGCTCGGCGGCGGGCTCGGCGGGCTCGGCGGACGGCTAGGCGGCGGGCTCGGCGGACAGGGTGGCCCCGGTGGCGGCGGCTCGTCGGCCGCGATCACCGCGTGGGTGCAGGCGCACGGCACCGCGGTCGACTACGGCGGCAGCGCCACCCTCTTCAAGCTCACCGCCTGACCTCGGTGGCGAGGGGCTCAGGCGACGGTGTAGCCGCAGGCGTCGAACGCGGCGCGCAGGCGCAGCCCGCGGCCGGGACGGTAGAGCACGCCGTCGAGGAGGAGATAGCCGAAGTGCCGGAACCGCGGCCCGTGTGCGATCGCGCCGACCAAATCCATCTGGACGGTCGTCGACGACTTCGGGAGGAAGCGCCGGCGACCGAACGCGAACGTGAGCATGAGCCCCTCGTCGAGGACCGCGAAGCGCCACGGGAAGCACTTGGCGTGGACGAAGGCGATGACGACGAACAGCGTCGCCCACTGGATCGTGCGGTCACGCCCGATGACGAGGAGGAACAGCGCGGCCGCGATCAGGAGCTTGGGCCACCAACGGAGGAAGCCGCTGCTGCCCTCGTACGCCGGCACGTCGAACATGCAGGAAAGGCTAACCAGCACTGCGACCGGACCGCGACGCGGTCAAGAGAGCCGTCAGCCTGCGCTCAGCGAACGCTCGGTGGGTTCAGTGGGGCAGGCCGGCCACCGGGCGACCGGTCGGGGACGATCTCGTCGGCGGCGTCGAAGGCCCCCGGTGCCGTCGACCGGGGCGGGTAGGGCCGTCGCGGCGCAGCTCGACGCCCGCACGGCGGCCGCGGCCTCAACCCAGGTGGTGGGTCCCCGCGCCGACCTGCACGCCGGCCGCGGCCGCGCCGGGGAGGTGCACCGTGGCCTGCGTGTCGGGCGGCACCGTGAGCGCGAGCGCGACGCCGCTCCCGGTCCGGTGCCAGCTCACGACGATGGGGCCGTGTGGCGTGGGGACGCGCCCTGACGCACGCGCGAGCCCCGCCTTCGGAGGCTGGACCGCGAACGTCGAGAAGCCGGGACCGGTGGCCGTCACGCCGAGCAGCTCGCGTTGGATCTCCACCAGCACGTTGGAGCCCCAACCGTGCGACATCGTGTCGCCGATCGCGTCGGAGGGGTGCCAGAACTCCCACGTGAACGTGGCCCCCTGGGCGAGGATCTGCGCGTAGCCCTGGGTGGTGGCGTCGGTCAGCCGGGCGAGGAAGTCCTGGTCGCGCCCCGCGAGCCGGAGCGCCGCGAACAGCTCCCCCGCGTTGCTCGGCTGGTTCTGCATCCCGAGGCTCACGACGTAGTCGGCGACCGCCGGCACGCGCGCGGCCGGGACGACGCCGTAGGCGATGGCCGCGGTGTTGGCCGACTGCAACGCGGTGTCGGTCTGGCTGCCGTTGGCGAGCAGGCCGTCGACGTAGACACCGCTTGGTCGCGTGAGGCGCGCGTTGATCGCGGTCGTGAGCGCGTCGGCCCGCGCGGTCTGCAGGTCGGCCTCGGCTGTGGGCCGCTGCAGCGCGGTGGCGATCTGTGCCGCGCGCCGGAACACGTCGACGCCCATCACGTTGAGCCGGGTCACCGTGGGCCACGGGTAGTAGACGCTCGTCGACGGCAGGTCGGTCACCAGGCCGGTGCCGGGGTCGACGGCCCGGTCGACGTAGCTCGCGATCCCGGTGACCGCCGGGTACACGGCGTCGAGCAGGCTCCGGTCACCCGTGGCCAGCCAGTCCTGCCACACCCATTCGACGTAGAACTCGGTCGACTCGTTGATGTCGAGCGCGCCGAGGCCGGTCGGGTAGATCTTGTTGACGCCGCCCTGCGGCCAGTACCGGCTCTGCGACTGCGCGAACTCCAGCAGCGACTTGCGGGTCTCGTTCTGGTCGCCGAACGCCGCCATCGCGGTCTGCGACTCGTTGTAGCCGTCGTAGAGCCACGAGCCCTTCTCCCG